>NZ_JAOWHB010000049.1:0-14597 GCF_030332845.1 Citrobacter sp. Cpo061 | reverse complement strand
CCGTAGAACCTTCATCGTCCGTTCCTGCCAGTAGCCACCGTAAGGCACACGCTGACTCAAATGGCCATAAAGATGGTGGAGTAACATATTACCTTCGAGCAAGATCCCGGCATGGTTCCACTTATTAGCCTGGACTTGCATGATGACCATGTCACCTGGCTGAGGCACACCGCTGAATTCACGGAATCCGCACTCATACCAGCAATCCTGATAAAAGTTGTCCGGATAGTCGTTTTCCCACCAGGGATAATCCACCCGATAATCGTGAAGCTCGATCCCGTGCGTTTGCCGGAAATAGCTCATTACCAGCCCCCAGCAGTCGAAGTGACCAAGCACAAACGGACGCTCCAGCAGCGGCAATTCCCCACGCGGCTGGATGGTGCGTAAATCCCCCTCAGGCCAGCTCACGATGTGCCATGGTAAAAGCGTTGCATCACATTGCGCTTTATCCAGTTCACTCGGTTGCGTTGTGGCGTCAGGGTGACTGTGAACAATGGCAATCACTGTTCCCCAGTCTTCGGCAGCGGCATAATCTTCCGGCGACAGGTGGAAATGCTCTGTCGGATCGGTTGCCAGATTACGGCAGGGAATGTACCGCTGCACCCTGCTTTTTTGCACCACCACGCCGCAGCATTCGCGCGGATATTCAGCAGCAGCATGCGCCATAATGGCATCGATAATTTTCTGACGCATATCAGCTCCTGATCAGGGATGTGCCAGGGAAGCCACCGAACGGCAACTCGTTCCCCTCGCCATGCCTCAACTTGCACGCAGTGAGCGTACCGGGGCATTCATCGAGTGACGGATCGTTAACCGGGTTGTTGTGCTTGTCGAAATAACGCGTTCCGGCATAGTCACATCCATCACCTGAGCGATATTTGTTACGGATACACCAGGTACAAAGCGAATGTAGCTGGCGCGTCGGGATCATCAGCCCCTGCAGGTCCATTGGACTGGACAACGTAAACGCCACCACCTCGTTGGTTTCAGTGCTCTTGGCGTCAATGTAAAACACCTTCAGCTTTTCCTGCTGCGGATCCGCTGACGGGTTGCCCTCCGGATAGTTTTTCGCATCCAGATACTGCGCCAGCGTGTCATGAATCGTGACCTTTGCCTGCAGCAGGTCATCATAAGTAAGACACAGCGCCGTAATGGAACTATCCAGGTTAGCTACCGACAGCGTCGGCTGCGCGCTGGTCCCGTCGGTCGCCGTCTCAATACCCTCGATCTGGCAGGGCCAGGCTTTATATTCCTGCCCCTGCCACCAGATTGATTTCGCCGGTAGCTTATTTTCATCTCCACCAGCAGCGGCAATTTCATCGGGAGTGTGGGCAATGTTGTGGGCGTGGAAGCGGAGAACGTCGGAAACACCAAATGCGGTGCCATCGACATCAAAAAGCCGGACAACATTGCCCGGCTCAAGTTTCTGATAATCACTGTTTAAACTCATGGTGCAAACGCCTGTTCAAAGGTGGCTGATACGGTTTCCACCGTTTTACTTTTGGTGACGCGCTGCAGGCTGTCTGCCTCAACGCGCCACAGCGCCAGATCACCGCCTGGTGGGGTAAACGAAAATGATTTCGTCTTATGGCGCCGCAGGAAAGCATAAATATCCCGGACGGTTTGCGGTTCGCCGGTAAATGAAAACTCATAACTGAGCGTTTCATCATTCATCCCGGCACCTGACACCTGCTTATAGCCATCACCAAACTGCGCCGTACGGACGGTATCCTTACTTTTCAGGGTCGGCTGGCTGGATGCTTTAATCCGCCATGCAAAATGCTCGATCGCCATTACTTACCTCTGTTTTGTTGCATTCCAGATGATGCCACCGGGCCGGACTTCTCTGGTGATACCTTCCCTGATTGAGCTGTTGATCACCTGCTGATAGGCTTTCCCCAGCGCATCGCCGCTTCCTTTCTGTTGACCGGAATCCCCCTGGCCTGTTGTCACCGAAACCGGCGCATACACGCTGACGCCAAAAGGAGAAGCAACGCCACCGCCACTCACGCCGACCAGACCACCAGTCGCATAACCGCGCATCATGCGATAAAGGTTGCCGACACCTATTCGGTTGGTGGCCTCCTGCGTAAAGACAAACTCGCCACGGTGCACCACACCTGCTGGCTCATACTTGCCGCCGGATCCGGTATAACCACCACCAGCAAAACCCAGCGCTGACGTGGCAGAACTGACCAGGCCGGTCATGGCCTGCTTCATCAGGATCTGCGTCAGCATCGACAACGTGGAACGGGTGAAATCTGCCCAGTTTGCTTTCCCTGTCGTCAGCATATCGGCCATATTCTGGCTGATACCATCGAATGTGGCTGAAGCAGCAGACTTCATCGAGCCATAGGCATCAGCTGCTGAATCGGCATAGTCAGCCCACGCTGATTTCGCCCCGGCCTGCCAGTTGCCGCGGAGCTCGTCCTGTGCGGCATAATATTTCTTCAGTGCATCCAGTTCGTTCTGATAACCCTGATCGGTGTCCGTACCGCCGGCATTCATCCAGCCCTGCCGCAGCTGTGCCTCTTCGTTTTGCCGCTGCGCGCCGCGACTGCTCATGCTGCCCCCGGCCACAAGCGCCCGGGTTTTCTCACCAATCTGGGTAACGTACTTCTGCGAGCTGTCCTGCAGGCGGTTTAACCGTTCCTGGGCAACAATCTGATCGCCCAACCGGGCATTCACTTCGGCCCGCGCCAGTACCTCGTCTTTGTTCGCCAGCACCGATTTTTCATCCGCGGTCAGCGCGCGCTTTTTGGCGGCCTCTTCCAGCACCGAAAAGCGGGATTGTTGTTTCCACAATTCCTGCCGCTGCTGGCTGATGGTATCCGTGATGCTCTTATGCTCCTGCAGAGTGCGTAACTGCGCCTCCAGCTCCAGTGTCTGCGCGCTGGCAGTATCGACACTTTTTACACCTGCAGGTGTTTTTACCGCTGAAGGGGTTTTGGGTTTCTTCAGCGAGTCGTCGTATTCTTTTTTCGCAGCTTCCAGATTGATGTTGTAGTCAGCCTGGAGGATCCGTCCGTCTTTAAGCGCCTTGTTCAGTTCATTCTGACGGGCCGTGTACTTCTCCAGCGCAGTCTGCGTCTTTGCATAATTCGACTGCGCCTGCGCGGCATACTTCTGGCGGTCAGATTCAATCACTGCCTCGCGGGCGGCGTTATCCTCCGTTGCCTTTGCCACACTGGCCCGCTGTTGCGCCATTTCCAGTGCAAGGCGGGCAGACTCCCGATCGTTCCAGTAGCTGGCGCGCGCATCATCATTGACATAACCATCACCTTTACGCAGATTCCAGATTTCATCCGCCCGCTTAAAGGCCGCTTCCGCTTTGGCAACCATCTCCTGCGTGGTGTCAGGCCGCCCGATATCGAGCGCCGCATCCCACATCGATTTAAAGGCACGCTTCAGGCTGTCGGCAGCAGTCTCAATCGACCCCATATTGTCGCGCAGGCTCTTTGTCTGCTCACGAAAACCGTTCGTCGCCGCATCATTAGCTGCCTGCAGCGCCCCTGCTTCATCACCGGCGCGTTGCAGTTGCGCCACATAAGCAATCTGTTCCGCGGTAACGTTGTGGAACTGCTGCGCCATAGCAATAAGGCCTGAAGTCGGATCATTCGTCAGTTTGCCGAATGCCGCCGCCACCTTATCGACCGGCACACCCGACGCATCGGTAAATTTCGCTACCGCCTGACTCATCTCATCGAACCGGGCACCGGCACGCACTCCGGCGTTGACCAGCTCCGTCAGCGCGCTGCTGGTCTGGTTAAACGTGAGTCCCGCCTGCTCGCCGGATTTCGCCAGCACCAGCATGCGGTTTGAGGTCAGCCCGGCAGTATTACCGGACAGAACCAGCGTTTTGTTGAAATCAGACAGCGTGGACGAGCCCTGATACCAGGCGTAAACCACCGCGCCAGTGGCGGCAGCCAGCGCGCCAACACCTACCATCACCGGCGATATGGTGCCCAGCAGCGCCCGAAAGGTCGGAATAATACCGCCAAAGGAGTCTTTCACCTGACCGCCCTGCTGTAGCAGGATAAGCCACGGACTCTGCCCACCGGCCAGCTGGGTGGCGATATCCGTAAACTGCGCAGGCAGCATACGCATCGCCGCGTTGTACTGTCCTACAGAAATACCGGCCTTCTTCGCGGCGCTCTCCTGGCGGGTAAATGACTGCTGTACCTTCAGCGCCGAGTCATTCGCTGCGTCACCCGTCTGCTTAAACTGCCTTTTTACGTACTCCATCTGCTCGTTGAACTTTGACGAGTTAACATCAAGATTAACGACCAGGTCACCCACTGCCGTCTGGGCCATAGCGAACACCTCCTGAAATGCCCTCGGCCTTTGCCATCAGCACAGCGTCACCGGGTTCATCGTCGGCAATATCCTCCGCTGAAGGTGAAAGAAGGCTGAAGCTGGCAGGGGTTGATGTGGTTTTGGGGTCAAGCGCGGTAATGACGATATGCATCAGCGAGGAAAAATGTGCATCCAGTTGCACATCATTAAAAAAATTGTCCTGGTAGAACGTTCGCCAGTCGGCGTATTCCGTTGACGACATACCAGCAAGCATGGCGCGCCAGTCCGGCCGGCGAAATTCACGCGCCAGTTTCAGGACGAATGTCAGCTCGCTGGCGAGGACTTTTCCAGACTGACCGGCTCAGTCACAGCGACATCCTCCGGATCATTCGCTTCCTGCAGCGGCACCATGCCGGACAGCAGCTTCACGCTATACTCTGCTGCGGAAACAATCTCCAGCGGCCAGGTCATCAGCACTTCATTCTGGATCTGCTCAACGTCTTCTTTCGGCGTTTTGTGCGTCCCTTTCAGAGCGTGTCCATGCCATAAAGACATGGCCACCAGCAGTGCACCGGATTTAATCGTCATATCCATCGCCGTCTGCATGTCGGCATCGGTGATACTTTCCAGCGACTTCAGGTGTTCAAGATGCTCAATACGCTGCAGCGCCGACAGTTCGTAGAGCGTGACGCTCTTTCCATTGCGTTCGAACGGCTCACTTTTTAAAAACATGGATTACTCCAGAAAGCGGGGCCACAGCCCCGGAAGTCAGGCAACGGTGACTTTACAGGTCGCGACAAACAGCCCGTCGTTAGTCATCACAATAATGTCAGCGGTTCCGGCTGCAATACCGGTTACCGTCAGCACCGTACCGGCGACAGTCACCGTGGCTTTACCTGCATCTGTGGTGGTGGCCCGGAAAGATTGATCGCTTGCGCTGGCTGGCGCCACGGTGACATTCAGCGTGGTGGTGGCAGCAACCGCAACGGTGGTGGTCGATTTATCCAGGCTGACGCCGGTTACGGCAATCGCTGCAACAGCGCTGTCTTCAGCAAGGCCTGGCTTGCCGTTATTGCTGATTTTGACAGAACGGGTAATGGTGTCTTTTGCCGTCACCGTTTTACCCAGGCTGCTTACCCAGCCACGGAACACATCGATGGCGCCATTCGGGTATTTGATTTTGTACGCCAGCACGGTACCGTCATCAAACCAGCGAACCAGATCCTGCTGCCCACTCTCGGCAGGTTTCCAGGCCAGCGTAAAACTGGCCTCCCCCGCCGATTTCTGCCCCTGCGCGGTAGCAGTCCAGTCGGCATCTTCGTCGTCCAGGTAGGTGTCGTCGTTTGATTCGGCAGTCAGTTCACCGGGCTGCAGGTCTTTAATCTTTGCCAGGCGCGTCCAGTCAACATCCGATAATGGGTTAGCGAACGGGTTACCCGATCCGGAATAAATCCAGAGCGTGGTGGTGGCACCCTTTACCGGCGCCAGTGGGTTTGGTGTAGTCATTACGTCCTCACATTTCGTAAGTAATGGAATATTTCAGATCAGCCGAACTCCACAGCCCAAGATCATCATCGCGCTGGTAGTCATACCCCTGTTGCACCATGTTAGTGATCAACGTGGAAAGTCCTGACACATTGCCAAGCACCGGATAAATACGTGACTCCATCCAGTCATCGAGTTCGGAATCGGGTACCTGCGCAGGTAAAAAGATTTCGATATGCAGCGTGGCCTGCCAGATATCAGCATCCAGTTCTTCGCCGGTATACCCGGCATCCGTCAGGAAGACAGCGACCGCCGGAAAATCCCCCTCCTCCAGTACCGCTGGACGTCCGTCAAAATAGAGTGCGTCTTTACCAATATGGCTCTCCAGCGCATCAATAATCGCCTTTCTAATATCAGTGTGTTTCATCGTTTCAGAATCAGCCTGAGTTGGTTTTTAAGGGATGCCCGAAGTTCTTTAGGCATATCCGATTCCATGAGCTTCGGCAGCTCATCTTTAAATGCGGTCGTCAGTGGCGCTGCCAGTGGAATGCTGACCACTTCGATCGGATAGCGGGGTCTGGATGTCCGTCGCATCACATGCCAGCGACCATTTTCCAGTTGTTGAATAAAGGCCCCGGGGAAACGAAAAGGGCCAATACGCAGCACACTATTGGCCCCTTTTTTGTCCCGTTTTCTGCGGGATAACCGTACGCTGGCGGTACCGAGCTTTATCGCGGGCAGGTTGCCCCGGTTCACGCGGATCATTGCCATCGGCTTTTTCGCCGTGGCGCGTTTTATCCTCGCGCGTTGTTTTACCAGCTTGCGTGGCACCCGCGTATCTTTCGAGACAACGGCAACGCTTCGGCTGACTGCCCGGGTGGCGACACGGTTAACAGCCTGCGCCGAGGCCCGCGGAACCGCCGTATTGCTGATGCTATTCAGGTTTGCTATAGCCTGTTCAAGCCCTTTTAAAGACATAGTTTTCCCTTAACGGCGCCGGGTCGCTGCGGGAGGAGAACCCGTACCAAGCCAGATATGGCAGGAGCCACAGTCATCAGGACCAATACGATCAACCCAGAAAGGTTTTCCGTTAATATCCAGCGTGTCCAGCCGCGCCAGTTGCCCAATCGTTGCTGATTTCACAAACAACGACGGGCTGGTCCCCTCGACACGCATGCCGGGTGTGGCGTAACCGATATTTTCCGGATCATCGAAAACACCACTCAACGTGACGCCAGAAATCGCGCCGGACGTTACCGTTGCAGAAGTCCCCATAACCTGCCGAATAGTGTCATCGGCCTGTGTTATTGCAGCATCAAAAAGGTTATCGAAATCAGCCACACAGCCCCCTGCTAGTACTCGCGGACCAGTCCGAGTGCAACCAGGCTGTCAGCATCCGCTTGTGTCACGCGAATCACGGTCCCCGCTTTCACAATAGATACCCGTTCATCGCGGGTCGCGTGCAGCGCCTCAATGTGCAGCGTGGCCAGCGTTTTGACTGCCATCAGCGCGCTATCTGTTCTGCCGCTTAACACAGTTTCCACTGGCGGCACGGGTCCTACGGCGCCGGTGGATGCACTACCATCACTTACGCCACCATTTTCAACACTATCGGTATCAGTGCCGTCATTCAGTTCTTCCTCCAGCTCTGCAATGCGCATAGAGAGCTCCTGAATGGTGCCACTGGTATTCACTTCCCGACCAAGCTGCGCGCCAAGCTCATTAAGCCGCGCAATCAACTTTTCTTTTTCTGTCATAAGAACAACTCCGGAACAGGGCCCCGCAGGGCCACAGAATGGACATCAGGCGAGTTTGACAGACACGAACGCATCCGGGTCAGCCAGCAGCATCAGTGGTGCAGACTGGATCATGGTGAACTCACGCGCCGGATCGCCTGTCTGTACCCAGTTTTTCGGATAACGCGTGGAAGCGTTAATGCCTTCACGCTGTGCATCAACATCCTGAATGCAGCCGTAGGTGCGCAAACCTCGCGCCTGGGTATTACCCAGCACCATGCTCAAATCCGGCAGGTAGTTCTTTTTGGTGTCGTCTTCAATGTATTGCCCGGAGTAAACGACAATGGCCACATCGCCATACATTCCCTTATAGGAGACCGCTTCACCCAGATCTTTCAGCGCCGTTTCCAGTTCAGAGTTAGAACCGCGACGGGTGTCGAGCTTCTCTTTTACCGCTTTGAATGAACGGAACAACGCCCAGCCCTTCGGATCAAAGACGATAATATTGACCACGCCGCTGGCGTTCAGCGCATAGGTTTCAATATCGTCAGTGGGATCATAGGTTTCTTTGTCGCGGGTGCTCCATGCCGCAGCACCTGCCTGGATGATGTTGTTTCCGGCATTGCGTCCCATATCCACCTCAACCGGCTCAAACGCTTCGCCGGTCATGGTGTATTTACCGTTGAGGACAGCAGCCACAGCCTGTTTCTCTTCCACCTGAGCAATCGCCAGTTCTTCATCCTTCATGTTCTGCAGGATAATGCGACGGCGGCGGTAGGCCGGGTCAGCCAGATTTTGCGGGTCTTCATCCGGCAGGCGGCGCAGCGTCATCTGCGGGTTTACCTCGTGCTTGGGCTTGACGTAACCCGGCGTAAACTCTGACGTTGCACCACCACGGGAGCGGATAACCTTGCCGGAAATAACAGGCGAGACGTACAGCGCCATGTTGACCATGCCCGGGATTTGCGACAGATACACCTTCTCGGTGCTGAAGGGGTAGCTTTCACGGAAGAAGATACGCAGGAAAAGCGGATCGAATTTGAATTTCTTCTCATTGACCGCCAGCAGTTGGGCCGTTGTGTAAATTGACATAGATTTTTCCCGTAAAAAAAGCCGCGATGGCGGCTTCTGTGGATGATGGTTAGTGTTAAGTCGGATGTCAGACGATACTGATGGCTGTACCTGCGAATGCGTTGCGTTTGATGTGTTCATCCGTCACCGCATCCGGCCAGAGCACATCTTCAATACGGAAAGAGCCGGACTTATAGAATGCCAGCTCAGTGCTGCTCTGGTCGGCAGACACCGCCAGAACGCCACAGGCAGCCCCCGCATGCTGGCCATCCCAGACGGTCAGCTTGCCGGAAGTGGCATCCAGCATCAGGGGCGTCATCGCCGGTACTGCTTTCGTCAGTTCACCAGGTGCAAAACCGGTATGCGCCGGATCACTGTTCCCGAGGGGCTGATTGTGGGTAAATTGTTCAGTGTTAGACATATTGACCTCTTAAACAGGCGTATTTAACAAATCGTCACCCGCTTCGGCAGAAGCGCTATCTGCCGTTACGGTGCCGGGTGCGGTTTCCATCAGACGATCCAGCGCGGTATCCGTACGCGCCTGAGCACTCAGAGGAGCCGCGGCAAGGATGCGCTGGGCACTTTCCACCGTCATCCCCGGCGTTTCTGCCAGCGCGCGCGCCTGTGATTCACGTCCTTTTGCCTCTTCACAGTTCAGGATCCCCATAATGCGACCGTTTTCGGCTGCGACCGCTTCTGCCACCTGGCTGCTGATATCAACAGTTGCGCCCGCTGCAGGGTCAGTAACGACCACAGCAGGCGCGTCAATGGTGGTCACGGTCTGGTTAGGTTGAGTGGTATCTGCGGATGCAGTAGTACCTTTCATGCTTCCTCCTCGGGAAATCATCGTTCGTTTATTAATTGCATCGCGCATAACGTTCAGCGCATCCATGTTGTTGACCAGCTGCTCCGCCAGGCCGTTGTCTACTGATTCCTGGCCTGAAAATACAGCTGCTTCAGTATCAAGAACGGCCTGAACCGACATTCCGGTATAACCCGCCACCTTTTCAGCGAACATCTGCCGGGTAGCGTCAATACGCGCCTGAAAATCTGCACGTACCTCTTTGGGTAATTTCTCGTAGGGGTTCCCGTCCACCTTATGATCGCCGCTGTAAATCAGCGTGACCTCAACGCCGCTGGTTTTAAGGGCAGCGCCGTAATTGCTGTGGGCCATCATGACCCCGATGGATCCCGTTCTGGCCGTCTGCGTCACAAGCCGACGCGATGCCGCACTGGCAATCAGCTGGCCAGCGCTGCAGTTCATATCGTTGGCTAACGCCCATATGGGTTTGATATCCCGCATGCGGGCGATGATGTCCGCACAGTCAAAGGCACCCGCCACCATTCCACCTGGCGTATCCATATCCAGAAGAATGCCGTCTACACCCGGATCGCTGATGGCCTGCTGGAGGCGGGCGATGATGCCGTTGTACCCCGTCATCCCCGAATACGGCTGGAGTGAGCGGGTTTTACTGACCAGCGTCCCGGAAACAGGCAGCACCGCGATACCATCAGTGACCTGGTAGCTTCGCGCCGGCTTTGGCCCCATTTCCTCATCATCACCAAAGAGTGCCAGCGGTTCAGCCATCTGCTCTGCGCCAAGCGTAACGCCCGACACGGTGTCGGTCAGACGGGTGATACCTAACTGACCAGCGAGCGCGCAAAAGAAAACCCGCGCATAGGCGGGTTCAAGTAAAAGTGGCTCATTGAAGGCCATACTGGCAATGTGCGGGAGATTACGCAGCTCTGGCGTCATCGGTCCCCTCCTCATTCGATTTTTTCAGTCCAGACTCAAAGGCCGAAGCCGCCCACGCTGGCGGTTTAAGTCCCGCTGCGCGGCGCTCCATCGTTTCGCGAACCTGCTGGGCAAAGATTTCCTGATAATCTTCCCCGCGTTTGGCGCATTCCTTCTCATAGGTGCTCAGCCCCGCCTCAATGAGCATGACAGCCTCCTGCACCTCCTTCAGACCGTCAATGGCCATTCTCCCGGAGCCGATCCAGTCTGCATTTCCCCAGGCGCTTCTCGCCTCCTGAAAACTGAATCGGGCTTTAGACGGTAATGTCACCACGCGGCGAACAATGGCCTCTTCCAGCCAGCATAAAAACATCTGACAGGCCTGGCGGGAGGCAACAAATTTGCGACGCCCCATAAAGTACGCCCAGGACTCGTTAGCACTGGCACGGGCGGTGGAATAACTCATCTGCGAATAGTTGCGAGAGAGTTGCTCATACGACACCCCCAGCCCTGCAGCAATGTAGCGCAGCAGAGATTGTTCAAACGTCGAATAGCCGTTGTCAGTGTCCTGCGCTGACTGAAGATTCAGGGAGTCGCCCGGCATCAGATGCGGCACCTTCGCGCCCCCGAGACGAACCGGCGCCGCGGTATAGTACGAGGCCATCTCCCCCAGCCAGCCGGTCATCTTGCTTTGCTGCTCTTTACTGTCTGAGCCGAGAATAAAGTCCATCGCGGTTTGCGTATCCAGCTCACTTTCAATCGTGGCGGCATACATCGCCTTGACAATCGCGCTCTGGAGCTGTGTATTCTGCAGTGTATCGAGCATTTTCATTTGCTCCATGACGCTGTAAAACACGTTGGCACCGCGTGTCTGCCCATCTTCCAGGGGTTCAAATACGTGGATAAAGGAAGGCCGCCCGCCGGGCAGTTCACGCGGGATGTAGGTCCACTTCTGCGCCATCCACCCCGGATAGCCATCCTCGCTGACGTAATATCCCAGCGCGGCGCCACTGTCATTTGTTCTGACACCTGCCCGGCAGTTTCGCGTGTCTCCGGCGTTATTGGGGTTGCTGATGCGTTTTGGGCTCACCATTTTGAACTGTGTGCGGAAAAGACGCGTGGAATCACTGTCCCAGGTGGCCTGTGCACATAACTCACCGTTAAACGCATGCATGGAAACACCCTCGCGGATCATCATGGTGAATGTACGCTTACGTTCCGCATCAATGCAGCAGCAATCATCCTCCGCAAATTCTTTCCAGGCCGCTTCAACTTCACGGGAGAACGCCCGGGCCTCTTCCTCTCCAATGCCCAGAAAACGCCAGCTGGGGCGATAACTGAGCCGGAAAAACGATCCGACAATGTGGTCCTGATGGAGCTGTACCGCGTTTGCCGCATAACCGTTATTGCGGACCAGATCGTCAGCGCGCGCGTTACCACGGGAAAAATTAGGCAATAACGCAGCATCTGCGCTTTCACTCGGTGGATTCCAGGCGCGGAGCTGACCGCCAAAGCCACCAGCACCGCCATGATATCCGGCATAATCCCGCAGAGCGGTTTTACCGTCCGGTCCTAACAAAGCAGGTGTTTTCATGCGTAAAATCCTGCCGGTCCCCGGCGTCGTGGAGTGGTGCCAACCTGTGACTCAAGTTCGGCAATGTATTTCTTCAGGTCACTGACGGAGGTCGCAGTGAACTCAACCCGCCGGCCGTCTTTTTGCACCGTGGCTACCCGCTTTCCCATCATGAGGTCATGCAACGCAGCGCGGGCGGCATCCAGATCTGTCTGTGTCGCCATTATTCATCTCCAGATAATGCCCGGGCATAATCAGCCAGGGTTTTGTTATTGGTCCGGCTTCCCTCTTCCTCCTGCAGGCTCGCGAGCAGTGAATCAAGATTCAGTTGCCATCGCGAAATACTGATCCGCAGGGCCGCCAGCGCGTACACGAAGCAGTCCAGCGCCTCATTTCGTCGCTTTTTGCTGTCCCAGACGATTTTCTTACGCCCGTCCACCCATTTTTCAACCTGCTCCTCAGCAGTAAGTTGCTGTGCCTCAGCCAGATCGTAAATTTCGGGGTTATTGGGAAAATGCACGGCTCCGGCAAGAGGTTCACTCCCTTCCGGCTGAAGTGTGAAGCGGTTATAAATCTGCTCCTTTGCGGTATCAGTACCCACTTCCGTAAGATAAACGCCGTTCTTGTTGCGTTTACGCGGCATATTCGCGACGGGCTTGCCGTAAACGGAAGCCCCTTTAATCGGGATCACGCGAAACAGGCCATGCTTTTTTGAGCGATTGTAGACAATGATGGGGTCAATACCGCCGATATCCCAGCAGATACGGGATACCGACATTTCCACGCCATTCTTTCGGAGATAGGTTTTGTTAATCGCCTCGTCCACCCTGACGAGGGTCGCTTCATCATCATGACGGCCCATAATGATCTGCCGGTCAATCAGCCAGCTTTCCTCACCGGGTCCCCATCCCCAGACGCGTATTTCATATCGATCCAACTGGGAGTCGATCCCGGCTGTCAGATAAGCAACACGCTCCGGTACGGATGCGCCGAAGAACTCTTTGCGTTCGGCCATGAGCTCCGCATCAGGCCGTTCACCAATTTTAGGCTCCCATGTTTCGCCCAGAGTGGTGTTCACGAAGGTTTTACGCTTTCCGGTATCCCCTTTCGTTTTTAGCCAGTCTTTGACGATCTGTATCCAGGTGGTAAACGGGCTGTATGCCGTCCAGATGTGAAACGTCACGCTGTCTGGCGGGTCAATTTCGGTGCCTGTTGATGAAAACCAGGATAAACCGTCGCGCGTCCAGATCCCGGTGGTGTCGCAGATGTAACGTGCTTCAGTGAAATCCAGCTCCTGCTGCTTAATGACGCAGGCATTATGTTCACACAGGTAAAAGACGCTGGAGGGATCGCCAGGTGTCCATTTGAACCCGAACGGGGTTTCTTTGTCGCCGAACTTCAGGTACTGCTCTTCACCACAGTGCGGACAGGAAACATGAAAACGCATGAAATGCCCGGACTCGCTGGCAGCACGCTCAATCTGGCAGGTCCCCTTTGTTTTTGGCGTTGAGCCGCGAATAGATTTGGGCCAGACAGACCCCTCAATACGTTTATCACCCAGGAACGTCGGGGATCCCTCTTTCTCAATATCTTCATCGAATGCCGCCAGTTCATCGTAACCGGCGACATCGACCGATTTCTCACGATAGTTTTTCGCCGCTTTACCACCCAGACACCAGAACCCGCGACCGTTGGAGAAGCGTTTCATACTGAGCGTATTGTCCCGGTGCTTTTTTCCATACCAGGGGGCCAGCGCCAGAAGTGACGGAATATCGCGAATCGTCGGCTCAACATGCGACTTCATAAAGTTTTCGGCGTCACCATCAGTAGGCAGCCAGATAAGGGAATTTCGCTGCTTGTGCTGAATAAAATACGCATAAACACCCAGCAACATTTTTGAATAGCCAACACGGGCAGACTTAACAACGTTGACCTCACGTATGTAATCGTTACCCATCGCATTCATGATCGCGCGTTGAAACGGCAACGTTTCCCAGCGCCCTTCCTGGTAGGCCGACTCTTTGGGGAGATAGTAATTATCGTCTGCCCATTCAACCGCCGTTTGCGGCTCAGGTCGGTACAGCGAAAGTAGACCCGCGCGCGCAGAGTGCTGCAGCCCCTTAACCTGACTGTTCGATATATTCACTCAGCAACCCCGGTATTATTTCATCCAGCGCAGCTGCTTTGTTCATGGCTTTAATGATGTCCTTCTTGAGGAAATCAATATGTCGGTTTTCCAGCTCCGGGAAGCGCCGCTGAACCGACAGAGGAACTCCATCAAGAATGCTGGCTACTTCTCCGGCCATCCGCGACAGCACGAACGTGCAGAATGCGGTTTCCACCACCTCAGCGGAATCTTTTGCATTTTTTAGTTCCTGGGCATCTGCCTGCGCTCGGGTGAGGCGGTGACGCTCATAGTCAATCGTACCAGGCTGAAGGTCGGATTCCGATGCAAGACGAAGATCTTCCACCTCCTTCCGTAATTTCTCATTCTCAATCGCCGCGTCGCGTGCGGAATACCATTCGATAGCCGCGGAAGATTCATAGAGGACCTCATTACCTTTTCCACCGCCACGTGCTACAGGCATTCCCTGATCCTGCCAGTTCTGAATGGTTCGCACGCTGACCCCAAATATTTCAGAAAGACGCTTTTTGTTGACCTCCATAGCTCACTCCATACACAAAAACAGAGAAAGGAAAC
>NZ_JAOWHB010000048.1:0-6175 GCF_030332845.1 Citrobacter sp. Cpo061 | reverse complement strand
TGGACGATCAGCGCGTTCTTGCCAGAAGTATCTAAGCCTCCGCGTCAGGACAGAACCTGGCAACAACGGATCTGGAGGTGAATGTGAAAATCTACGATATCACCCCAATGGGCAAGCCCAGAATGACGCGCGCTGACAAATGGAAAAAGCGCCCCGAGGTTCTGCGTTACCGGGCTTTCTGTGATGAAGTTCGTCTGCAGGGTGTTGAGCTGCCGGAAAGCGGTTCACATGTCACCTTCATTATTCCGATGCCAGCGAGCTGGGGCAAAAAGAAACGAGCAGAGTTCAACGGTAAACCACACCAGGCTAAACCCGATTTCGACAACATGATGAAAGCCCTGATGGATGCCATTTACGAAGATGACGCTCATATCTGGGATTCACGCGTAACTAAATTATGGGGAGAGAAGGGACAAATAATTATCGGGGAGATAGCAGAATGAGGGCGCTGCTGAAGCCGGTTGTTGCGCGTGAGCTTGGAATTGTGCTGCTCAAACCGGGCAGCGAGCTGATGTCATTATTCAGTTGTGAACGTGTGCTTGTGGAAAGCCAGCCGGCAGGCATGGACCGGTTGCCTGCTGGCCGTGTTCCTGATGTTCGTCAGCCGCTTGCCAGTGACGACTCCCTGAGGCCGTTCTTCCTGGATGAAAAAGTTATTAAGGCTGCTGGCGGTTTGAGTGGCCTTGATTACTGGCTTATGCGTTATGGCGGTCATTGCTGTCAGTGGCCACACAGCGATTACCATTATCACGAGTTAACTCTTCTGCGCCATGACCCCGGATCGGTTCTTCTGTGCGGACATTGTGATAACCATTTGCGCGACCACTACAGCGTACAACTTGCAGAGCTGGCGAGACGTAATGTTATTAACTGGATTATCAACAGCATCATGGTGGCGCTGAATCAGGATCCGTCCAGAGAACTGTCGCTGGCGGAGCTTTGCTGGTGGGGGGTACGTATGGGGGTTACCGACGCAATTCCCGAATCAGTAGCCAGCCGGGCGCTTCGTATTCCTTCAGAAGAGCATCTGTCAGTCATGCGTGAATGCGATATCGAACCGGGGGTAACCGCCACCAGCATCATTACAGCCAAAGCCAGCACGTTAACCGTATACATGCCATCAGCGCAGGTTCCTGCGCTCAAGCCTGTAGTTGGTGTTCTGGTCGATCCAGAGTCCCCGCAAACCTATATAAAACGTCCAAAGCGGATCCGATGGACGGCCCCCGGGTATCTGGAATGGATTAAAACACAGCCCTGCGAATGCTGCGGCAAACCATCAGATGACCCACACCATTTAATCGGCTGGGGGCAGGGAGGGATGGCAACGAAGGCGCATGATATTTTCGCGATCCCCTTGTGTCGTCAGTGCCATACAGAACTACATAACGACCCGGTGAAGTTTGAGCGAAAGCATGTGCCTCAGCCGGTAATGATTATCAGAGTGCTGGACCGGGCTTATGGGCTCGGCGTTCTGGCGTAAGGAGAAGAACAGGATGACACCACGTCAACGCCGCAATCATCTGGAAGCGCTGGGTAAAGCGGCTTCTGCTCCACGCAAAAGCTGGCTGGGTAAATGTATTCTCCTTACAGGGATCCAGTCCGGATGGATTAAATCCCTGCTCACTATATGGGGCGAGGGTGTGGGAGGAAAAACTGCACCCCGTTTGCTGCGAAGTCATGCATGCTGGAATGTTATTAAAGGACGGATTTGGTCAGATAAGGCGTTAGAGCGATTCACTGTTGCGTTAAATCAGGCGAGAGAAGAGGGATTCCGTGGACAGCAGGCAATGAACAGGGCACATAGCATTCTCTGGCCGCAGTCATCCGCTAGTGTGATTGATGAAGCCCTGCATAATGATGATGTCGATTTTGTTGAGCAATGCGTACTGCAGGCGCTGGATATTAATGATCCGGTTTATGTGGTCGGTCTTCAGTATTACACCACCCGAAAAAAAATCTCAGACATAACCCGGGAGTTGCAGGCGATTGCGCCATGGTTAACTGATGGGGAGGCAAGAAAGCGCGTGCGCTGGTGCCTGGAAATATTCAGAGCAAAGGTCTTTTTGGAAGCACGCAAACTGTTATCTGAATAGACTCACTGAAATCATTTTTTAGCTATTGATGCTATTTTTTGATAATGGTGTTGAAAACGGGCCAGAAAATCAGATAATTTATTCATGCTTGGCAGAGCTGCTGCCACTATGGCAGCGACAAAAAGCGAACAATTTGAACATAACGAGAACCCCGCCACAGCGGGGTTTTTGGTTTCCGGCGATACGACAGGGGTATTCGCGAGGTGCATAGCACCAGTACCCCTGTCATATCGCCGATCTGAAATCGTTAACTCGAAAACAAGTTCTCACAATCCTTTTTCGTTTCTAACTCAGAGGAAAAATGATAGGGGGTCACTGCTAAACGTAGACATCAATATTTTTAGTATTATTCCCTGCAACGTTCGAACTTGATTTGTCACTTACCGTAGGTAATGCACCCGATGCCATTTGGTTTTTTTCTGCTTCTTGTTTTTGTAATTGAGCAATTTTTGCGTACATAGACTCGATTTGCCTTTGAATCATCTCCATCTGCTGTTTAAGCAGTTTTGCCTCATCTTCGGAGGTTACTTCATTTATTTTTGAACCCATGGCGCTGAGCTCTTTTGTCAACTCACCAATTTGTTTTTTCAGGTTTTGAATTTGTTGTGAAACAGAGTTGCCAGTACTTGAAAGTGCTTGTTTTACTGTGCTTTGCAGTATGTCCTGACCCAAAGTGCTAACTGTCATGCTCATGGTTGTTCCTCCGGCCTTACATTTATTACCCATTATCGTCATCTTTCGAAATTTCTTTATTAGCAAAGGTTAAGTTGTGGCTTCCTGCACCACAGCATTATTTGTGCCGCTCTATACTATCTGCTGAGTATCGCGGAGGAGCTTATGAAAGAAGGGTATTACTGGATTCAGCATGTCGGAGTTGTACAGGTAGCGTACTACACGAATGACACTGTTGATGATCTGGAATCGGGTAAAACAATCACAGGTGTCTGGCATCTGACCAGAGGCGATGACATTTGCCATAATGGTGAATCAGAGGTGTTAGAAGGTCCTCTCATACCGCCAATGTAAATAACCGCACTTACTTCGAGGCTGCCATCTGGCGGCCTTTTTTATTCCCCTCATTCTGAGAGGACTCACAGCAATTAAGAGGGGGCTAAATGTCCGATCCGATTTCCGGTACTGGGCTGGCTGGTGGTGTCCTGACGGGAGCCAGTGTCTATGGATTTCTGTCCGGAACAGATTACGGTGTGGTGTTTGGCGCGTTTGCCGGGGCTGTATTTTACATTGCAACGGCTGCGGACCTTAGCGCAGCACGTCGGCTGGCGTATTTTGTCGTGTCCTACATTGCCGGGATTATCTGCTCAGGGCTGGTTGGTTCAAAGCTGGCTGACTGGACTGGTTACAGTGATAAGCCTCTGGACGCTATCGGAGCCGTAATCGTTTCTGCTTTAGCTGTCAAAATCCTGACGTTCCTGAATAACCAGGATGTCGGCTCGCTGGTGGCGCTGATAACGCGCCGGGGAGGTTCAGGTGGTACTAAATGACCCATCGGCAACAATCAACGCGCTGCTTTGCGCTGGGGTAGTGTTGACCCTGATGTTTTACCGTCGTGGTGATTCCCGACATCGACCATGGGTGTCTCGCTTGGCGTGGCTGCTTACGGTCATCTACAGCGCTGTACCACTGGCCTATCTGTGCGGTATCTACCCTTATTCATCGTGGGCCACTATCGGGGCCAACATTATTTTCCTGTCTGTGCTGGTCTCCGTCAGAGGCAATGTGGCGCGGCTTATTGATGCTGTTTACAAATAAAAAAGCGAGTCGCAACGACATCGCTACAACCCGCAAAGTAGATAGAATCATTAGGATTTATCTTAAGTCTCATTGTGACTTAAATTAAATTAAATTGAATTTCATCATCTTAGGTGAATTCTAATCCCTACCATTAATAGTGGTTTAATCCGGTACACATATGAACCAATCACAATTTCAGCAGGCGGCTGGTATCAGCGCCGGGCTTTCTGCACGCTGGTTTCCTTTCTCTGTTTTTGTGTATGGAGTGAGCTATGGAGGTCAACAAAAAGCGTCTTTCTGAAATATTTGGGGTCAGCGTGCGAACCATTCAGAACTGGCAGGATCAGGGAATGCCTGTAGCACGTGGCGGTGGAAAAGGTAATGAGGTCCTCTATGAATCTTCCGCGGCTATCGAATGGTATTCCGCACGCGACGCGGCGATTGAGAATGAGAAATTACGGAAGGAGGTGGAAGATCTTCGTCTTGCATCGGAATCCGACCTTCAGCCTGGTACGATTGACTATGAGCGTCACCGCCTCACCCGAGCGCAGGCAGATGCCCAGGAACTAAAAAATGCAAAAGATTCCGCTGAGGTGGTGGAAACCGCATTCTGCACGTTCGTGCTGTCGCGGATGGCCGGAGAAGTAGCCAGCATTCTTGATGGAGTTCCTCTGTCGGTTCAGCGGCGCTTCCCGGAGCTGGAAAACCGACATATTGATTTCCTCAAGAAGGACATCATTAAAGCCATGAACAAAGCAGCTGCGCTGGATGAAATAATACCGGGGTTGCTGAGTGAATATATCGAACAGTCAGGTTAAGGGGCTGCAGCACTCTGCGCGCGCGGGTCTACTTTCGCTGTACCGACCTGAGCCGCAAACGGCGGTTGAATGGGCAGACGATAATTACTATCTCCCCAAAGAGTCGGCCTACCAGGAAGGGCGCTGGGAAACGTTGCCGTTTCAACGCGCGATCATGAATGCGATGGGTAACGATTACATACGTGAGGTCAACGTTGTTAAGTCTGCCCGTGTTGGCTATTCAAAAATGTTGCTGGGTGTTTATGCGTATTTTATTCAGCACAAGCAGCGAAATTCCCTTATCTGGCTGCCTACTGATGGTGACGCCGAAAACTTTATGAAGTCGCATGTTGAGCCGACGATTCGCGATATTCCGTCACTTCTGGCGCTGGCCCCCTGGTATGGAAAAAAGCACCGGGACAATACGCTCAGTATGAAACGCTTCTCCAACGGTCGCGGGTTCTGGTGTCTGGGTGGTAAAGCGGCGAAAAACTATCGTGAGAAATCGGTCGATGTCGCCGGTTACGATGAACTGGCGGCATTCGATGAAGATATTGAGAAAGAGGGATCCCCGACGTTCCTGGGTGATAAACGTATTGAGGGGTCTGTCTGGCCCAAATCTATTCGCGGCTCAACGCCAAAAACAAAGGGGACCTGCCAGATTGAGCGTGCTGCCAGCGAGTCCGGGCATTTCATGCGTTTTCATGTTTCCTGTCCGCACTGTGGTGAAGAGCAGTACCTGAAGTTCGGCGACAAAGAAACCCCGTTCGGGTTCAAATGGACACCTGGCGATCCCTCCAGCGTCTTTTACCTGTGTGAACATAATGCCTGCGTCATTAAGCAGCAGGAGCTGGATTTCACTGAAGCACGTTACATCTGCGACACCACCGGGATCTGGACGCGCGACGGTTTATCCTGGTTTTCATCAACAGGCACCGAAATTGACCCGCCAGACAGCGTGACGTTTCACATCTGGACGGCATACAGCCCGTTTACCACCTGGATACAGATCGTCAAAGACTGGCTAAAAACGAAAGGGGATACCGGAAAGCGTAAAACCTTCGTGAACACCACTCTGGGCGAAACATGGGAGCCTAAAATTGGTGAACGGCCTGATGCGGAGCTCATGGCCGAACGCAAAGAGTTCTTCGGCGCATCCGTACCGGAGCGTGTTGCTTATCTGACAGCCGGGATCGACTCCCAGTTGGATCGATATGAAATACGCGTCTGGGGATGGGGACCCGGTGAGGAAAGCTGGCTGATTGACCGGCAGATCATTATGGGCCGTCATGATGATGAAGCGACCCTCGTCAGGGTGGACGAGGCGATTAACAAAACCTATCTCCGAAAGAATGGCGTGGAAATGTCGGTATCCCGTATCTGCTGGGATATCGGCGGTATTGACCCCATCATTGTCTACAATCGCTCAAAAAAGCATGGCCTGTTTCGCGTGATCCCGATTAAAGGGGCTTCCGTTTACGGCAAGCCCGTCGCGAATATGCCGCGTAAACGCAACAAGAACGGCGTTTATCT
>NZ_JAOWHB010000047.1:0-3624 GCF_030332845.1 Citrobacter sp. Cpo061 | reverse complement strand
TATCCGTAACAAATATCGCTCAGGTGATGGATGTGACTATGCCGGAACGCGTTATTTCGACAAGCACAACAACCCGGTTAACGATCCGTCACTCGATGAATGCCCCGGTACGCTCACTGCGTGCAAGTTGAGGCATGGCGAGGGGAACGAGTTGCCGTTCGGTGGCTTCCCTGGCACATCCCTGATCAGGAGCTGATATGCGTCAGAAAATTATCGATGCCATTATGGCGCATGCTGCTGCTGAATATCCGCGCGAATGCTGCGGCGTGGTGGTGCAAAAAAGCAGGGTGCAGCGGTACATTCCCTGCCGTAATCTGGCAACCGATCCGACAGAGCATTTCCACCTGTCGCCGGAAGATTATGCCGCTGCCGAAGACTGGGGAACAGTGATTGCCATTGTTCACAGTCACCCTGACGCCACAACGCAACCGAGTGAACTGGATAAAGCGCAATGTGATGCAACGCTTTTACCATGGCACATCGTGAGCTGGCCTGAGGGGGATTTACGCACCATCCAGCCGCGTGGGGAATTGCCGCTGCTGGAGCGTCCGTTTGTGCTTGGTCACTTCGACTGCTGGGGGCTGGTAATGAGCTATTTCCGGCAAACGCACGGGATCGAGCTTCACGATTATCGGGTGGATTATCCCTGGTGGGAAAACGACTATCCGGACAACTTTTATCAGGATTGCTGGTATGAGTGCGGATTCCGTGAATTCAGCGGTGTGCCTCAGCCAGGTGACATGGTCATCATGCAAGTCCAGGCTAATAAGTGGAACCATGCCGGGATCTTGCTCGAAGGTAATATGTTACTCCACCATCTTTATGGCCATTTGAGTCAGCGTGTGCCTTACGGTGGCTACTGGCAGGAACGGACGATGAAGGTTCTACGGTATAAGTCTCTGTGCTAACCTTTTGCAAAACCAAAGGGGATAGGGATATGAAAAAGACTTTGCTGCTTCTAATTGCGCTTAGCGTTGCTGGGTGTTCAACCACGGCGGTGAATTCTACCGTTGCAAAACAAGTACCATCTGAACGTGTATTGCTGAAGGGGGCTGGTGACTCGGTGATAACAATTACACGAGATCAAGGATGGTTTGCTGGAGGTGGATGCTTTGTAGAAGTAACTATTGATGGAAAATCCTATGCAAGAATTGATACGGGAGAAACGATCGATATCAATGTTACATCCGGCCGACATATTCTAGGAATATCTGGCGATTCAAAAGGTAAAGGATTATGTGGAATGCAGGTCGGACAACCACTCAAAGAGACTGCCACGCAGATCAATGCTCGTGAACATCAAAAATTCCGCATCACCGGAGATACTAATTCCGGACTTGATATCAGAGCATCAACCATATAGTTCGAGTCATTTTATAAATGGCCACCTCCGGGTGGCTTTTTTGTTGGAGAATAGTATGCAGCAAGAAGTTATGACCCAAATTGAATTGAGCGGGATTCTTGGCAAAACCTTTGGTAAGACGCATCATCGTTTAATTAGCTCAACCCGAGAAGCCTGTCGAGCGCTAGCTGCAACAGTGAAAGGGTTTGAGGCCTTCATGAATTCAAGTAAACAGCGCGGTCTGACATATGCAGTTTTTCGAGGAAAGAAAAATATTGGGGAAGATGATTTAGGCTTTCCGGTGACAGGTGAAGTGATCCGGATCGTGCCAGTAGTTATTGGTAGTAAAAAAGCTGGCCTGTTACAAACCATATTAGGTGCCGTCCTTGTTGTAGCTGGCTACGCTTTGTCAGGTTTTACTGGCGGTGCAAGTATGGCATTGGTCGCACCAGGTGTTGCATTAATGGCTGGAGGCGTAATCCAAATGCTTTCGCCACAGCCAGCAGGACTCGCCAGCAAACAGGACGCCGATAACCGGGCATCGTATGCATTCGGTGGTGTAACTAACACTGCTGCTCAGGGTAATCCAGTTCCCCTTGGTTATGGGCGACGCCGGATCGGTGGCGCGATTATTTCTGCCGGAATTTATGTTGAAGATAAACAATAAGCCGAAAGGCGGGAGAAAGTTATGACCTTAGAGCAAAAGGTAAAATTTCAAGAAACAAAAGTTGATGATACTAAGGAAATAAAGGCGGTCCCTAAGGAACACGCCTTTGAACTAATTAAACCCAATGGGGTTATCGCTCTCCGGTTAGGGAAAATTTCGTAGCCTGGCAAATCCGAGCAAGCTCAATATAGCTACTTGCCCCCTGATTATGAGCTAGCGCTTGGTCAAGTTTGCTAAACAACTCAGCCTGCTTTTCTGTGTCCTTCCCTACAACTGTTGAGGCAAGCGCCCCAAATGCACTCATGAGAGCATAAGCAAGGTCCTCAGCGTTAGGTGGGGTGCTCGTATCGACAGCTTCAAACTTATATTTAGTCATTTTAATCCTTCGTTAAGAGGTAATCAGCCATCCCTCCTTCCCAGAGTACGTCAGCATCCCAGCGCTGACGGGCTGAGCTAACACATTAACCAGGGTTATAGATGAGCAACATCCTGATATTCAAACAGTAGCCACCTTTTGGTGGCTTTTTTATGGGTGAAATATGGCGTCGAAAAAAATCACAGGGCGAAAAGGTGGTGGTTCTAAAAGCCGAACACCGACGGAACAACCGGATGATCTTCAGTCTGTTGCGAAGGCAAAGTTGCTAGTAGCTCTGGGGGAAGGTGAGTATGCCGGTGCTTTAACCGGAAAAGATATCTACCTCGATGGCACACCGCTGGAGAATGTCGACGGCTCCCAAAACTTTGGTGGCGTAGTCTGGGAATTTCGCGCTGGTACGCAGGCACAAAATTACATTCAGGGTATTCCCGGCACCGAAAACGAAATCAACGTTGGAACTGAAATATCAAGCGCCACAGCCTGGACGCGTACCTTTACGAACACGCAACTATCAGCCGTTCGCCTGCGACTGAAATGGCCTTCACTGTTTAAGCAGGAGGACAACGGCGATCTGGTAGGGTATTCCATCAATTATGCAATAGACCTGCAAACTGATGGTGGTACCTGGCAAACCGTTTTTAATACCAGCGTAACCGGCAAAACGACGTCTGGTTATGAGCGCAGCCACCGTATTGATTTACCGCAGGCTGGCAGCACCTGGACAATCCGATTGCGTAAGATTACCGCTGATGCAAACAGCGCGAAGATCGGTGATACGATGACGCTACAGAGCTTCACCGAGGTGATTGACGCCAAATTACGTTACCCGAATACCGCTCTGCTTTACATCGAATTTGACTCAAGCCAGTTCAATGGCTCTATCCCGCAGATTTCCTGCGAACCAAAAATGCGCGTGATCCGTGTGCCGGATAATTATGATCCTGAAACGAGGACTTACAGTGGTACATGGCAAGGGGCGTTTAAGTGGGCCTGGACCGATAACCCGGCGTGGATATTTTACGATCTGGTTATTACCGATCGCTTTGGTCTGGGGAATCGCCTGAGTGCAGCCAACATCGATAAATGGACGTTGTACCAGGTATCGCAGTATTGCGATCAGCCGGTACCGGATGGAAAGGGTGGAAGCGGGACAGAGCCACGCTATACCTGTAACGTCTATGTTCAGGACAGGAATGACGCTTACACTGTGCTGCGTGACTTTGCGGCTATATTCCGGGG
>NZ_JAOWHB010000046.1:0-3543 GCF_030332845.1 Citrobacter sp. Cpo061 | reverse complement strand
TATCCGTAACAAATATCGCTCAGGTGATGGATGTGACTATGCCGGAACGCGTTATTTCGACAAGCACAACAACCCGGTTAACGATCCGTCACTCGATGAATGCCCCGGTACGCTCACTGCGTGCAAGTTGAGGCATGGCGAGGGGAACGAGTTGCCGTTCGGTGGCTTCCCTGGCACATCCCTGATCAGGAGCTGATATGCGTCAGAAAATTATCGATGCCATTATGGCGCATGCTGCTGCTGAATATCCGCGCGAATGCTGCGGCGTGGTGGTGCAAAAAAGCAGGGTGCAGCGGTACATTCCCTGCCGTAATCTGGCAACCGATCCGACAGAGCATTTCCACCTGTCGCCGGAAGATTATGCCGCTGCCGAAGACTGGGGAACAGTGATTGCCATTGTTCACAGTCACCCTGACGCCACAACGCAACCGAGTGAACTGGATAAAGCGCAATGTGATGCAACGCTTTTACCATGGCACATCGTGAGCTGGCCTGAGGGGGATTTACGCACCATCCAGCCGCGTGGGGAATTGCCGCTGCTGGAGCGTCCGTTTGTGCTTGGTCACTTCGACTGCTGGGGGCTGGTAATGAGCTATTTCCGGCAAACGCACGGGATCGAGCTTCACGATTATCGGGTGGATTATCCCTGGTGGGAAAACGACTATCCGGACAACTTTTATCAGGATTGCTGGTATGAGTGCGGATTCCGTGAATTCAGCGGTGTGCCTCAGCCAGGTGACATGGTCATCATGCAAGTCCAGGCTAATAAGTGGAACCATGCCGGGATCTTGCTCGAAGGTAATATGTTACTCCACCATCTTTATGGCCATTTGAGTCAGCGTGTGCCTTACGGTGGCTACTGGCAGGAACGGACGATGAAGGTTCTACGGCATAAGTCTCTGTGCTAATCTTTTGCATTATCAAAAGGGGATAGGGATATGAAAAAAAACATATTATTGATTTCACTACTGGGTTTATTTGGTTGTAGTGCATCTTCCTTACAGGAAGGACAGCCTATTTATTCTGGTCATACCTCAAAGAGTGCTGCACAACTCAACAAATGCATGTCACCTAAGTGGCAGGAACTGCATCCACAGGCTACAAGTATAGAAACTGAAACTGGATATAGAATATCAGCCGCTGATGATTTATTTGGTGTTCTTTCGATGGCTATTATTCAAGATGACTCTGAGGGAGGGGCCGATGTGAAAGTCTATGCTGCAAATAAAGGTATCGGTGACCCGTGGGGTAAAATAGCGCGATCATGCATTTAATTTATTTCTGTTTTTCAAAGCCACGTTAGTGGCTTTTTTATTGGAGTAAATATGCAAGAAATAATGACTCGGATTGAACTAGGTGGCGCGTTAGGTAAAACATTTGGTAGAACCCATGACAGACTAATACGAACAACAGCAGAGGCTATCAATGCATTATCAAAAACAATTTGTGGATTTGAACAATATTTAAATACGAGTAAAAATCGTGGTCTAACGTATGCTGTATTTAAAGGGAAAAGAAATATTGGAAAAGATGATTTAGGTTTTCCAGTTACAGGAGAGGTGATAAGAATTATCCCTGTTGTAATTGGCAGTAAAAAGGCAGGCCTACTTCAAACAGTTTTAGGGGCTGTACTTGTTGTTGTTGGTGCTTTGGGGGCTACTATCGGCCAAGCATGGGGCGGTGCAGCTTGGGGCCCTGCCGCTATGAAAATAGGCGCTGCAATGATGCTTGGTGGTGTTGTTCAAATGCTTTCGCCACAGCCAGCAGGACTTGCCAGCAAACAGGATGCCGAAAATCGGGCATCGTATGCATTCGGTGGTGTAACTAACACTGCTGCTCAGGGTAATCCAGTTCCCCTTGGTTATGGGCGACGCCGGATCGGTGGCGCGATTATTTCTGCCGGAATTTATGTTGAAGATAAACAATAAGCCGAAAGGCGGGAGAAAGTTATGACCTTAGAGCAAAAGGTAAAATTTCAAGAAACAAAAGTTGATGATACTAAGGAAATAAAGGCGGTCCCTAAGGAACACGCCTTTGAACTAATTAAACCCAATGGGGTTATCGCTCTCCGGTTAGGGAAAATTTCGTAGCCTGGCAAATCCGAGCAAGCTCAATATAGCTACTTGCCCCCTGATTATGAGCTAGCGCTTGGTCAAGTTTGCTAAACAACTCAGCCTGCTTTTCTGTGTCCTTCCCTACAACTGTTGAGGCAAGCGCCCCAAATGCACTCATGAGAGCATAAGCAAGGTCCTCAGCGTTAGGTGGGGTGCTCGTATCGACAGCTTCAAACTTATATTTAGTCATTTTAATCCTTCGTTAAGAGGTAATCAGCCATCCCTCCTTCCCAGAGTACGTCAGCATCCCAGCGCTGACGGGCTGAGCTAACACATTAACCAGGGTTATAGATGAGCAACATCCTGATATTCAAACAGTAGCCACCTTTTGGTGGCTTTTTTATGGGTGAAATATGGCGTCGAAAAAAATCACAGGGCGAAAAGGTGGTGGTTCTAAAAGCCGAACACCGACGGAACAACCGGATGATCTTCAGTCTGTTGCGAAGGCAAAGTTGCTAGTAGCTCTGGGGGAAGGTGAGTATGCCGGTGCTTTAACCGGAAAAGATATCTACCTCGATGGCACACCGCTGGAGAATGTCGACGGCTCCCAAAACTTTGGTGGCGTAGTCTGGGAATTTCGCGCTGGTACGCAGGCACAAAATTACATTCAGGGTATTCCCGGCACCGAAAACGAAATCAACGTTGGAACTGAAATATCAAGCGCCACAGCCTGGACGCGTACCTTTACGAACACGCAACTATCAGCCGTTCGCCTGCGACTGAAATGGCCTTCACTGTTTAAGCAGGAGGACAACGGCGATCTGGTAGGGTATTCCATCAATTATGCAATAGACCTGCAAACTGATGGTGGTACCTGGCAAACCGTTTTTAATACCAGCGTAACCGGCAAAACGACGTCTGGTTATGAGCGCAGCCACCGTATTGATTTACCGCAGGCTGGCAGCACCTGGACAATCCGATTGCGTAAGATTACCGCTGATGCAAACAGCGCGAAGATCGGTGATACGATGACGCTACAGAGCTTCACCGAGGTGATTGACGCCAAATTACGTTACCCGAATACCGCTCTGCTTTACATCGAATTTGACTCAAGCCAGTTCAATGGCTCTATCCCGCAGATTTCCTGCGAACCAAAAATGCGCGTGATCCGTGTGCCGGATAATTATGATCCTGAAACGAGGACTTACAGTGGTACATGGCAAGGGGCGTTTAAGTGGGCCTGGACCGATAACCCGGCGTGGATATTTTACGATCTGGTTATTACCGATCGCTTTGGTCTGGGGAATCGCCTGAGTGCAGCCAACATCGATAAATGGACGTTGTACCAGGTATCGCAGTATTGCGATCAGCCGGTACCGGATGGAAAGGGTGGAAGCGGGACAGAGCCACGCTATACCTGTAACGTCTATGTTCAGGACAGGAATGACGCTTACACTGTGCTGCGTGACTTTGCGGCTATATTCCGGGG
>NZ_JAOWHB010000045.1:0-6360 GCF_030332845.1 Citrobacter sp. Cpo061 | reverse complement strand
TCCTGTTGTTTAATATTCCAGAGGCTGTTCCTGGGCATCTCAACGCGCAGGTCTACCCAGCGACCAGCGGGGATATCAACCGGTTCACCATCCTGCACCGTTTCAGTAAACGATCCATCTTCATTTTTAATACCAATCAGATTCCGGGCAAATTCTGGCGCACTGTGGTGAGTACGGTGATATGTTTTAAGCGTTATGGAACCATCCGGATCGATTTCATAATCCACCCACAATAAAGGCAGTCCATTTGTATTGGCTGGAATAACGAAACCACCATCCACGCCTCCCCATAATGGTTCAGAGTTAAATCCCAGGACCCCGGATATCTTATAAATGCCGGTGTCGATGCGCTCAGTCATTACGCCTTCCGCTTCCTCGTTGAATTCTGCCGTACCATCGCCTTTCAATTTGATGACAGGTGAAGCAGGTTTAAGGTTACCGTTAGAATCTATGGTGGTATTTCCGTTGTTGTAATGTTTACGAATTAAAGGCGATCCGCCGACCTGATGAACAAGAGTCAGGAGTGTTGCATCACTACCAGATAAATAAATCTGAAAGTTATGCGTGTTGCTGTAACTTATTTTTACCCCTGCCCCCCACTCAGTCCAAAACCCTGTCGGACCACCACCGTTCATAAATAACTGAGATCCTGTAACAGGCGAGCCAATATCTGCATTGTTAAGTAGCGCCGCAACCCCACCCAGCCCAAATGCACCAACCATCATGATGTCACCGAGAGACGCCCCTGTATTTTTTGTCGCTGCGCTTCCCAGCCCAAGGTTTCCGCGGGCGGTGTGTTTATCAGGCAAATCCCCAAGATTCTGTTCCTTTACAAGTTTTTCACCCAGCTCCGTATTTATACTGCTTAAAGACTGATTAATATTACTCAGTGTTGCAGAAATCCCGCCCCATGCAGGTCCTGTGAATGAACTGCCATCAGGCAACTTAACGGTGACATTTCCGCTTCCACTAAAAATGCTTTGCCAGTTCTGTTTGTCGTAGTTCAGTCCTCGCAGGGCTTCTGCACTTTGTGCCACCAGCGCCGCGGTGACCATATTCAACGCCATACGGGGAACAGCTGACCAGGCCGCGCCAGCCTGTGTTGGCCCGGTGAAATTACTGACCAGCGTCAACGCGGCACTACTTTCCACGGACTTAACCGGTAGCGTATAGGGAACGCCTCCGACAGTGACAACAATAAAATCTCCGGCAGCCACCTCGGTGGTAAACGCGGTTCCGCTGCCAGAGACCGCAGCAGAATTATTCGTCAGGGTTAAAGTTCCTGCTGACATGGATATCTCCTGAATTCAGATAATAAAAAAAACCCGTCGAAGCGAGGTTAGTGATTTGGATAGAAAGCAGCTTCTACGAATAAAGTCGCGTATCGATGTAGATATACTGTTTTTTAAATCGTGGTGTGGGGGCCAGCCCGTTAATCTGTTCGCTATAAATGGAATACCCACCAACGATGTTGTCATACGCGCGAGCCGTCAGCGTCCCATAAATATAAATCCCAGCAGCTGGATCTAACGGGACCAGGTAATTTGAGCTCATACCGGATACCACTGCCGCCGGAAGACCGACATTAACGTCGTAGTTTGCACCATTACCATTTCCTGAGCCGTTCCACGGATTATCTACAAAATGAAGCTCAAGCGGCAAACAGTCAGTGTTCCAGACCATATCGCCGTTGGAGTTGTACACTGCCATTCCCACACCATGCGCAATCGGAACAACGTTTGCGAACACATAGACATGACCGCCTACCCCATTGCAATTTAAATTCAGGTTCCATTTCCCATTTGAAGCAACCGGAATAACATAAGCGGCCCCGGTTGCCGAATCGTTACGGATAAATGAAATCACGTTTGCCGTGGCTGGAATGTCTGTGGGGATCGTCATATTTCCTGTGAAGCGATATACACCGATAAAATTCATCGGTGTGACTTCAGGACTAATAAACAGACTACCGTCTTCACGAAAAATTTTAATACCATAACTCATTTGTACATCACCAATATTGGCTGATTTACTGAGGCGTTAGACCAGGTAACTGTGCCATTGGCAACGGTCGCCGTTGCCGGAGTCTGGCCTTTTGAACCGCTTGGGGTGAATATGTTTTGCGGATCTGCGACCAGGGTTTTGCCCTCAACGACCGGATAAGCCTTAGAGCCTGACGCTGGCGAAGTGATAACTGAGGCAACAAAGGTGGGATTGAATCGCCCTACCAGCTCATTCCCCTTAGCATCGAACAACTGCACTCCGTAAGCCATAATCATCCCCTTTACATTGGTAGTTTGTCAGGTGTTCAGTAGACTTCCAGCCGGGAAAGAATCGAACATAAAGACTATTAACCGGCCTGACCCAATACGTCCCATTTTTATCAATGCGGATCTGTTTGATAGAAACTGTCGCAGTACGAAGTTCAGCACCGGCACCTAAATGCGAAGAATATACAGCCGTACAATCGACACTTTTAACTCCACTATTTAACTCCCCAGAAATAGAGGCGCAACCGCTAATACTTGCCAACAACAACCCGAAGAGTATTATTTTTGTCATATACCTTCTGTCCATAGTTATCAATTGTGGTCCTGCCATCACCAGCATTAGAACCATTAATTTCAAACGTTCCGTCTGCTTTCATGATGGTGCCTGTTTTACCCTGAACGTAATTCGATGAGCGTAATTCACCAATTTTTGCCAGAGTGATTTGGCTATACTGAATAAACGCATCGCTGATAAACACCTGACCATTAACAACAGCAAAGGGTGAATATTGCGTATCACCGCTGCCACTCATCAGGACGAACTGATTGGCGTTAAATCCGACGCGGGTGACTACCGGCTTACCCGCTTCCGCCAGCACCGCAATCGACATTCCGGCGTTATACATCACACCGTTAATCCGGACTCCAGTTTTGAGGGTGTAAATTGCAGATGCTCCTGTAGCATCAACCACGGCGGTGAGCTTATCTTCCAGCGCTGCAGTCACATCATTGAACTGCGCCTGCACCTGCGTGGACATTTCAGCCATCGCTTTATCAACATCTGCAATAGTCGTTTTGACCACCAGAATATCCGCGCGCACTTCGCCGTACTGCGCCCACTGGTGTTCCACCGTTCCATGGTTGGCCAGCGCATTCTGCAACGCAGCTTCCAGATTGGTATCAATGTCGCTTGTCAGGCGGTCACCATCGGCAGACGTCAGGAAGTCATCAGCAATATCTCCCAGGTAGTCGTCAGCATTCGCGTTGGATTGGCCACGAACCCAGTCGGTCCAGCCTGATTCATTACCCGTTCTGTCTACCAGTTGCGCGCGGTACCAGAATTCCTGCCCCGCCTTCAGCCCCAGTTGGGTGTATTCGGCAGACGGATAAGGCACATCCGACAACAAAAGGGGATTTGAGAAATCACTGTTCGCGGTGTACTGAATTTCCGTTTTCAGTGTGTCCCCGGTGTTAGCAGGGAATCCCCAGTTCAGGCGAATACCCCAGTTGATCGGCGTTGTCGCAAAGCCGACAGGTTTCGGCGGGTTTCCCACCTTACCCGTCAGCGCTTTCTCTTCGGAGTAGCCCCAGCCAGAGGATATTTCAGCGGCATTAATAGCGCGCACACGCACGAGGTAGCGCCCTGCATAAATACCCGATACATCAAATGAGGTGGTAGAGCTGCGCGGCACGTTAACCCAGTTACCGTCATTGCGGCGCCACTGTGCCTCATAGGCGATGGCATTCTGCGCCTGGTCCCAGCTCACCCGCATGGTTTCGACGCTGATATTCTGCTGCACCACCGAAAACGAGCTGATCACAATGTTAGCCGGCGGCGACTGGTTACCCGGCGGGATCACACTCACCGGTCGCTGGTCAATGATGGCTCCAGTATCGATACGGGCATATTTATCCGGGTCGTGCCATGCGCCGGTAATTGAGAAGGTACCATCATTGTTATCGGAGACACTGACAACACGATATTGCTGGGCGTAGAGTTCATCTGACTCAACCACCCATACAGCTTCGGCCTGTGGTGTCTCACTGTATGCCGTGGTGACTGTGACTGATTCCCCATTAATCGCCTGAATAGTCCTGCTCTGTGACGCACCGGATGGAAGATTGATAATAAGGCGATCGCCTGCTGCTGCATCAGCTACGCGGTCAAGTTTTATCACGCGACCGTTAACAGCACTGATGCGGCCCCCCATAACTTTGCCGGACAGAAGCTCGTCTGACACGGCGATGATGTACCCCGGCTGCGGAATGTTTCCGTCCAGGCCAACATCAAACGAAACAACACGATCCTTATTGTTGGTGAGAATACCCCAGCGCCCCTTTCGGTTCGCTTCTGATTGCCGGGTACAGCCGATGGCTGTCATTTCCAGCTGATTAAATCCGTACCGGGCTACCAGAGGCTGCTCAAATACCGGCTCCATCGCATCCGCATAGGCGTTACCCGGATCAGACCAGGAAACCAGCGCTGTGGTATACCGCGTTTTTGTCGTGCTGCTGGAATAGGTAAAGCGTCCGTCGATAACGTTAGCGCGGGTGTAAGCGTAATCCACATCTCTCGGCATATCGGCAAGCGCAACAATCTGATCACCGCCCCAGTACGTCATACCCCGGAATATAGCCGCAAAGTCACGCAGCACAGTGTAAGCGTCATTCCTGTCCTGAACATAGACGTTACAGGTATAGCGTGGCTCTGTCCCGCTTCCACCCTTTCCATCCGGTACCGGCTGATCGCAATACTGCGATACCTGGTACAACGTCCATTTATCGATGTTGGCTGCACTCAGGCGATTCCCCAGACCAAAGCGATCGGTAATAACCAGATCGTAAAATATCCACGCCGGGTTATCGGTCCAGGCCCACTTAAACGCCCCTTGCCATGTACCACTGTAAGTCCTCGTTTCAGGATCATAATTATCCGGCACACGGATCACGCGCATTTTTGGTTCGCAGGAAATCTGCGGGATAGAGCCATTGAACTGGCTTGAGTCAAATTCGATGTAAAGCAGAGCGGTATTCGGGTAACGTAATTTGGCGTCAATCACCTCGGTGAAGCTCTGTAGCGTCATCGTATCACCGATCTTCGCGCTGTTTGCATCAGCGGTAATCTTACGCAATCGGATTGTCCAGGTGCTGCCAGCCTGCGGTAAATCAATACGGTGGCTGCGCTCATAACCAGACGTCGTTTTGCCGGTTACGCTGGTATTAAAAACGGTTTGCCAGGTACCACCATCAGTTTGCAGGTCTATTGCATAATTGATGGAATACCCTACCAGATCGCCGTTGTCCTCCTGCTTAAACAGTGAAGGCCATTTCAGTCGCAGGCGAACGGCTGATAGTTGCGTGTTCGTAAAGGTACGCGTCCAGGCTGTGGCGCTTGATATTTCAGTTCCAACGTTGATTTCGTTTTCGGTGCCGGGAATACCCTGAATGTAATTTTGTGCCTGCGTACCAGCGCGAAATTCCCAGACTACGCCACCAAAGTTTTGGGAGCCGTCGACATTCTCCAGCGGTGTGCCATCGAGGTAGATATCTTTTCCGGTTAAAGCACCGGCATACTCACCTTCCCCCAGAGCTACTAGCAACTTTGCCTTCGCAACAGACTGAAGATCATCCGGTTGTTCCGTCGGTGTTCGGCTTTTAGAACCACCACCTTTTCGCCCTGTGATTTTTTTCGACGCCATATTTCACCCATAAAAAAGCCACCAAAAGGTGGCTACTGTTTGAATATCAGGATGTTGCTCATCTATAACCCTGGTTAATGTGTTAGCTCAGCCCGTCAGCGCTGGGATGCTGACGTACTCTGGGAAGGAGGGATGGCTGATTACCTCTTAACGAAGGATTAAAATGACTAAATATAAGTTTGAAGCTGTCGATACGAGCACCCCACCTAACGCTGAGGACCTTGCTTATGCTCTCATGAGTGCATTTGGGGCGCTTGCCTCAACAGTTGTAGGGAAGGACACAGAAAAGCAGGCTGAGTTGTTTAGCAAACTTGACCAAGCGCTAGCTCATAATCAGGGGGCAAGTAGCTATATTGAGCTTGCTCGGATTTGCCAGGCTACGAAATTTTCCCTAACCGGAGAGCGATAACCCCATTGGGTTTAATTAGTTCAAAGGCGTGTTCCTTAGGGACCGCCTTTATTTCCTTAGTATCATCAACTTTTGTTTCTTGAAATTTTACCTTTTGCTCTAAGGTCATAACTTTCTCCCGCCTTTCGGCTTATTGTTTATCTTCAACATAAATTCCGGCAGAAATAATCGCGCCACCGATCCGGCGTCGCCCATAACCAAGGGGAACTGGATTACCCTGAGCAGCAGTGTTAGTTACACCACCGAATGCATACGATGCCCG
>NZ_JAOWHB010000044.1:0-5194 GCF_030332845.1 Citrobacter sp. Cpo061 | reverse complement strand
CCTTATCCGGCCTACAGGGGCCGGGCTGAACGTATTTTGTAGGCCTGATAAGCGCAGCGCATCAGGCACATCACAACACCGCACCATCGGGTGCAAAGCTATATCCTGAGCCTCCATAACACAAGCCATCCTGCGGTATATGCGGTAAACTAGGCGCGATTTTGCATCAGGAAAGCGTCTATGAATCACTCCCTTAAAGCCTGGAACACCTTCGGTATCGATCAGCAAACGAATGAACTTGTCTGCGCCGAAAATGAACAACAATTACTGAATGCCTGGCAATCAGCCAATGCATCGCATCATCCAGTACTGATCCTGGGCGAAGGGAGCAACGTCCTGTTTCTTGATGCCTTCCAGGGGACGGTGATCGTCAATCGTATTAAGGGTATTGAGATTACAGAACAACCTGATGCGTGGCATTTGCACGTAGGTGCGGGTGAAAACTGGCATCATCTGGTCCAGCATACGTTGCAGCTTGGTATGCCTGGCCTGGAAAATCTGGCGCTTATCCCAGGCTGCGTGGGTTCATCGCCAATCCAGAACATTGGTGCCTATGGCGTAGAGCTACAGCGCGTCTGCGAATACGTAGACTGCGTTGAGCTGTCGACTGGCAAACATCTGCGCGTTGGTGCAGCAGAATGTCGCTTTGGTTATCGTGACAGCATCTTCAAACATGAATACCAGGATCGCTTCGCAATTATTGCTGTTGGTTTACGCTTGTCTAAACAGTGGCATCCGGTACTGACCTATGGCGATCTGACGCGCCTGGATCCTACAACGGTGACGCCTCAGCAGGTTTTTGATTCTGTCTGCCATATGCGCACGACAAAACTGCCCGATCCGAAAGTAAACGGTAATGCAGGAAGCTTCTTTAAAAACCCGGTTGTCACCGCAGAGATTGCGCAGGAGCTCTTGGCAAAATTCCCAACAGCACCTCATTACCCGCAGGCTGATGGTTCTGTGAAACTGGCAGCCGGCTGGCTTATCGATCAGTGTCAGCTAAAAGGCATGCGTATTGGTGGCGCAGCGGTACATCAACAGCAGGCACTGGTGCTGATCAATGCAGACAATGCGACGAGTCAGGATGTGGTGCAACTTGCACATCATGTACGTCAAAAAGTCGGTGAGAAATTTAATGTCTGGCTCGAACCAGAGGTCCGGTTTATTGGCCCGCAGGGTGAAATGAATGCTGTGGAGATCATTGCATGAAGGATAATACCGTCCCTCTGACGCTTATTTCATTACTCGCTGATGGCGAATTTCATTCCGGTGAGCAGCTCGGTGAAAAGTTGGGAATGAGCCGTGCCGCAATCAATAAGCATGTCCAGACGTTACGCGACTGGGGGGTTGATGTCTTTACTGTTCCAGGTAAAGGATACAGCTTACCGGAGCCTATCCAACTATTAGATGCCTCACTTATTCATTCTCAACTGGATGGTGGAAATATCACAGTCCTGCCGGTTATCGACTCAACCAATCAGTACCTGATGGACCGAATAGGTCAACTGGAGTCAGGGGATGCCTGTGTCGCTGAATATCAGCAAGCCGGGCGCGGCCGCCGTGGTCGCAAATGGTTCTCACCGTTTGGTGCCAACCTGTACCTTTCAATGTTCTGGCGGTTGGAACAAGGACCGGCTGCCGCGATTGGCCTGAGTCTGGTTATTGGTATCGTCATGGCTGAGGTTTTACGCGATCTGGGCGCAGAGAAGGTACGTGTAAAATGGCCCAACGACCTCTATTTGCTCGACCGTAAGCTGGCAGGGATCCTGGTTGAACTGACCGGTAAGACAGGGGATGCCGCGCAGATTGTTATCGGTGCGGGTATTAATATGTCCATGCGCCGGGTTGAAGAAAATGTAGTTAATCAAGGCTGGATTAACTTGCAGGAAGCGGGCATTAACATTGATCGCAATACCCTTGCTGCCCGACTGATACGTGAGTTGCGTGCTGCGTTAGTGCTCTTTGAGCACGAAGGTTTAGCGCCGTATCTGTCTCGCTGGAAGAGACTGGATAACTTTATCGACCGCCCGGTCAAACTTATTATTGGCGATAAAGAAATATTTGGCATCTCTCGTGGAATAGACGCGCAAGGTGCATTATTGCTTGAACAAAATGGCGAGATCAAACCCTGGATGGGTGGAGAAATATCGCTAAGAAGCGCTGAGTAATAAGAAGGGGAGGTGTTGCTCCCCTTTTTTATTTATTTTCTCAACCTGACTTGCTCAACGGCATGATTGGCACTTTTCGTCATGATTAAGCTTGCTCGCTCACGGGTTGGTAATATATTTTGTTTTAAATTCAGCCAGTTAATCTCTTTCCATAACGATGTGGCGGTGTTGATAGCCTCATCTTCTGATAATTTTGCATAGTTATGGAAATAAGAGTCCGGGTTGGTAAATGCCCCTTCACGGAATTTCAGGAAACGGTTGATATACCACGTCTGGAGTAATTCTTCTGGCGCATCAACATAAATAGAAAAGTCGACAAAGTCAGAAACAAATACATGATGCGGATCGTGAGGATAGTCCATCCCGCTTTGTAATACATTTAGCCCTTCGAGTATTAATATGTCGGGCTGGGCAACGGTTTTGTCGCCATCAGGGATCACATCATAGATGAGATGGGAATAGACCGGCGCCGTGACGTTAGGTACGCCTGATTTCAGATCGGAAACGAATTTAACCAAGCGATGCATATCATAGGACTGGGGGAAGCCTTTCTTCTTCATCAGTCCACGATCTTTCAATACCTGGTTAGGGTGGAGAAAGCCATCGGTAGTAATCAACTCAACCTTGCGATGCTCGGGCCAGCGACTGAGCAAAGCCTGCAAAACACGCGCAGTCGTACTTTTACCGACGGCGACGCTGCCAGCAATGCTAATAATATAAGGAATACGCTCGCCATTCGTGCCTAAAAATTGCTCCAGCACGGCCTGACGTCGCAGGTTCGAACTGATGTAAAAGTTTAGCAAACGCGAGAGAGGCAAATAAATCTCGGCAACTTCTTCCAGCGATAAGTCTTCGTTAATGCCTTTAAGACGAGCAATCTCTTCCTCGGTCAGGGTCATCGGCACGGAATCACGAAGCGCAGCCCACTGGTTGCGATCAAACTGTAGGTAAGGCGACGTTAACGCTTGCTCTTTTATACTCATACGCATGGTCTGGCTGTCATTGCTATATCAGGTCTGCGGTAAAAAACGAAATCATCCCGGTACGCAATGGCACGCACATTTCAGTTAATTTGGACAATGGGCAGGAGGGTAACACCAGATGGGGGGGAATAATAAGAAAAAATCATCCTCTGAAATGCAATGTGACGGGTATTCCAGATGTATAAAGATGTGCTTTCTCTCTATCAAAGCGTACCTGCCGGAGCAAAATTCCTCCCAGAGGAGGCTCCTGACGTTGGAAATTTGTCCAATCCAAAGAAGAAATAGATTATTTATCGGTCGTATAGTGCAAAATGTGAGCGATAGAACATTTTATGCAATTTTTTAGTTGCATGAGTGCGCATGTCTCCATAAAATGCGCGCTACTTGATGCCGACTTAGCTCAGTAGGTAGAGCAACTGACTTGTAATCAGTAGGTCACCAGTTCGATTCCGGTAGTCGGCACCATCAAGTCCGGTGGGGTTCCCGAGCGGCCAAAGGGAGCAGACTGTAAATCTGCCGTCACAGACTTCGAAGGTTCGAATCCTTCCCCCACCACCACTTTCTGGCAGCGTTATCGCCGCCTGAGTTGATTAAAAAATTAATCAGCTCGAACAGAAAAGAGAGAAATCTCTTTTTTGTTGCAGAAAGAACTGGGTAGCCGAGTTTCAGGATGCGGGCATCGTATAATGGCTATTACCTCAGCCTTCCAAGCTGATGATGCGGGTTCGATTCCCGCTGCCCGCTCCAGACGTGCTGATATGGCTCAGTTGGTAGAGCGCACCCTTGGTAAGGGTGAGGTCCCCAGTTCGACTCTGGGTATCAGCACCACTTCACTTCTCCTTCCCGTTTCTCTCTGTTTACTTTTAAAAGCATTCAACAGCTCAGGTATATTGCCTGGTTGATGTGGTGATATCACCGATTTATCCGTGTCTTAGAGGGACAATCGATGTCTAAAGAAAAATTTGAACGTACTAAACCGCACGTTAACGTCGGTACTATCGGCCACGTTGACCATGGTAAAACAACGCTGACCGCTGCAATCACTACCGTTCTGGCTAAAACCTACGGCGGTGCTGCTCGCGCATTCGACCAGATCGATAACGCGCCGGAAGAAAAAGCTCGTGGTATCACCATCAACACTTCTCACGTTGAATATGACACCCCGACTCGCCACTACGCACACGTAGACTGCCCGGGCCACGCCGACTATGTTAAAAACATGATCACCGGTGCTGCGCAGATGGACGGCGCGATCCTGGTTGTTGCTGCGACTGACGGCCCGATGCCGCAGACTCGTGAGCACATCCTGCTGGGTCGTCAGGTAGGCGTTCCGTACATCATCGTGTTCCTGAACAAATGCGACATGGTTGATGACGAAGAGCTGCTGGAACTGGTAGAAATGGAAGTTCGTGAACTTCTGTCTCAGTACGATTTCCCGGGCGACGACACTCCGATCGTTCGTGGTTCTGCTCTGAAAGCGCTGGAAGGCGAAGCAGAGTGGGAAGCGAAAATCATCGAACTGGCTGGCTTCCTGGATTCTTACATCCCAGAACCAGAGCGTGCGATTGACAAGCCGTTCCTGCTGCCTATCGAAGACGTATTCTCCATCTCCGGTCGTGGTACCGTTGTTACCGGTCGTGTAGAACGCGGTATCATCAAAGTTGGTGAAGAAGTTGAAATCGTTGGTATCAAAGAGACTGCTAAGTCTACCTGTACTGGCGTTGAAATGTTCCGCAAACTGCTGGACGAAGGCCGTGCTGGTGAGAACGTTGGTGTTCTGCTGCGTGGTATCAAACGTGAAGAAATCGAACGTGGTCAGGTACTGGCTAAGCCGGGCTCTATCAAGCCGCACACCAAGTTCGAATCTGAAGTGTACATTCTGTCCAAAGACGAAGGCGGCCGTCATACTCCGTTCTTCAAAGGCTACCGTCCGCAGTTCTACTTCCGTACTACTGACGTGACTGGTACCATCGAACTGCCGGAAGGCGTAGAGATGGTAATGCCGGGCGACAACATCAAAATGGTTGTTACCCTGATCCACCC
>NZ_JAOWHB010000043.1:0-444573 GCF_030332845.1 Citrobacter sp. Cpo061 | reverse complement strand
AAAGTTTGATGCTCAATGAATTAAACTTCGTAATGAATTACGTGTTCACTCGTTGAGACTTGGTATTCATTTTTCGTCTTGCGACGTTAAGAATCCGTATCTTCGAGTGCCCACACAGATTGTCTGATAAATTGTTAAAGAGCAGTGCCGCTTCGCTTTTTCTCAGCGGCGCGGGGTGTGCATATTACGCCATCCCGCTACGAAGTCAAGCATTTAATTTCGCTTTCTTCGCCGGAGTTCTCAGTGGAACTCCGCTGACCCGGCGGCTTGTAATCCGTTGTTCCGTGTCAGTGGAGGCGCATTATAGGGAGTTATTTCAGGCTGACAAGGGGAAATTTAAAATAACTTTCCGAGTGCGTGTTTTTTCACCAAAACAACCATTAACATGCCATAAAATAAGCAAATTGCCGTTTTTGCAGCCGCAATCACACTTCCAGGTGGCATACTAATGAATAAGAAAAAGAGTAAGGAAGAACATTCATGCCGTTAAATGCCCAACAGCTAGCCGCACAGAAAAACTTGTCCTACGTTCTGGCCGAAAAGCTGGCTCAGCGAATATTAAAAGGTGAATACGCACCGGGTGCGATATTGCCTGGCGAAATAGAGCTAGGCGATCAGTTTGGCGTGAGTCGCACCGCGGTAAGAGAGGCAGTAAAAACATTAACGGCAAAAGGTATGGTATTACCGCGCCCACGTATTGGTACACGCGTCATGCCGCAAGCAAACTGGAACTTCCTTGACCAGGAGCTGCTCACCTGGTGGATGACAGAAGATAATTTCCCGCAGGTCATTAAACATTTTCTGGTGATGCGTATCAGCCTGGAGCCTCAGGCGTGCTTACTGGCAGCGACTATAGGTACGGCTGAACAGAAAGCGCACCTCAACACGCTGATGGAAGAGATGGTCGAGCTGAAAAGAAACTTCAGACGCGAACGCTGGATTGAGGTTGATATCGCCTGGCATGAGCACATCTATGAAATGAGTGCGAATCCGTTCCTTATTTCCTTTGCATCTCTGTTCCATTCGGTTTACCAGACCTACTTTACCTCTATTACCTATAACGATGTGGTGAAACTGGATTTGCACCAGGCCATTGTCGATGCAATAGATGATAACGATGGCGATCGCGCCTTTGCTGCCTGTCAGGCATTGCTGATAGCACCGAACGTGCTACCGGATAAATAATATGTCAGAAAAGAAATCACGCAGTATGGCCGGGCTACCGTGGATAGCAGCCATGGCCTTTTTTATGCAGGCACTAGACGCCACGATCCTCAATACCGCCCTACCCGCAATAGCACATAGTCTTAACCGCTCTCCACTCGCCATGCAGTCGGCCATTATCAGCTATACCCTGACTGTCGCGATGCTGATCCCGGTAAGTGGTTGGCTGGCAGACCGATTTGGTACCCGACGCGTCTTTATGATTGCCGTTAGCCTGTTTACGTTGGGATCGCTGGCCTGTGCGCTGTCCAGTTCCTTAAGCGAGCTGGTGATTTTCCGTGTCATTCAGGGGATCGGTGGCGCCATGATGATGCCCGTTGCCCGTCTGGCGTTATTGCGTGCTTACCCCCGCAGCGAACTGCTTCCCGTGCTTAACTTCGTCACCATGCCAGGACTTGTGGGGCCGATTTTAGGTCCGGTATTGGGCGGTGTACTGGTTACATGGGCCAGTTGGCACTGGATCTTCCTGATTAATATTCCAATTGGCATTGCCGGTATCTTCTATGCCCGCAAATATATGCCGAACTTCACCACGCCACGCCGCGGTTTTGATATGACCGGTTTCTTTCTGTTTGGTTTGAGCCTGGTGTTGTTTTCCAGCGGCGTTGAATTGTTCGGTGAGAAGCTTGTCGAGACCTGGGTCGCACTCGGTATTATTCTTGCCAGTGTGTTGTTACTACTCGCCTATATTCGCCATGCGCGTCGCCACCCAACGCCGCTGATATCGCTTCCGATATTTAAGACTCGGACCTTTTCTGTTGGGATCGCCGGAAACCTCGCCACTCGCCTGGGCACAGGCTGCGTGCCCTTCTTAATGCCGCTGATGTTGCAGGTAGGATTTGGATATCCGGCTCTGATAGCCGGCTGCATGATGGCGCCAACAGCGTTAGGTTCAATTCTGGCAAAATCCATGGTGACGCAGGTACTGCGCAAACTCGGCTACAGGACCACATTGGTGGGTGTTACGGTATTTATCGGCCTGATGATTGCGCAGTTCGCTTTGCAATCTCCTGCCATGCCGATCTGGATGCTAATCCTGCCGTTGTTCATTTTAGGTATGGCGATGTCCACACAGTTTACTTCAATGAATACCATCACTCTGGCGGATCTGACCGATGAAAACGCCAGCAGCGGCAACAGCGTATTGGCCGTTACTCAGCAGTTATCAATCAGTTTAGGGGTTGCCATCAGCGCCGCCGTTCTGCGTATCTATGAAGGTATGGAAGGAACCAATACGGTCGAGCAGTTCCACTACACCTTTATGACGATGGGCGCTATAACGGTAATATCCGCGCTGATGTTCATGCTGCTAAAAGCCAAAGATGGACGTAACCTGATCAAAGATCGGCACAAACCTAAACCGACCCCCGCTCCATCAGAACAGGAGTAAGCTGCAAACGCTGTTGCTGTAATGCGGGCTGCGCCATCCGGTGAATTAATACATCGATGGCCAGTTCGCCCAATTCATCTTTTGGTTGGTGGATGGTCGTCAGGGGCGGCGTCATATAGCGCGCCAGCTCGATATCATCGTAACCCACCACAGCCATATCCTGCGGAATGCGCAATCCTGACTGGTACAGAGCCTGATACGCGCCAACTGCCATTGCATCATTGCCGGTAAAAACGGCCTGCGGTCGCTGTTTATGCGACAGCAACGTTTGCATAGCTTCAAAGCCGCCGCCGAACTCAAAGTCACCGGTAATCTCGTAGCCTTCCGGGACAGGCAACCCTGCCCGCTTCATTGCTGCCCGATATCCTTCCAGACGCAAACGCGCCGGGGTTTTATCCAGCGGCCCGGTGATGCAGGCAATGCGCGTAAAACCTTTTTCGATAAGATGTTGTGTGGCTAAATCCCCGCCCAGCAAGGAGTTATCCTGAATCAGATCGCTTTCACCATCAAAAGGCGACCAGTCCATCATCACGGTCGGTATAGAAGGATAACGCTGCATTATCTCTCTGGAAGGCTGATGTGTTTCGGTGCAGAGCAGCAACAAGCCGTCCACACGTTTTTGCATCAGGGTTTCCAGGTTACGGTTCATGCGCTGTTCATCGCCTTCGGTATTGCACAGCACCAGGCTGTAGCCGCGCTCAAAACAGCTACGTTCAACGCCGCGCACTAGTTCAGAATAGAAGGGATTGGTACTGGCAGTGATTAACATGCCAATCGTGCGGGTCTGGTTTAGCTTGAGGCTACGCGCCAGCGCGGAGGGCGCGTAGTTAAGCGCTTTAATTGCAGCTTCTACTTTGTCAGTGACGGACTCACTGACAAAGCGATCTTTATTAATGACGTGAGAAACCGTCGACGTGGAAACACCCGCCAGGCGGGCGACGTCCTTCATTGTAGCCAAGCGTTACCTCTGTTGACTTAAAAACGCTTCTATTTCTTCGCGCCACGGAACGGAAGGCTGTGCGCCTTTACGGGTAACCGCAATCGCCGCAGCGGCATGCGCAAAGCGGATCGCTTCAGGCAGCGGAGTCTCTTCCAGCAACGCTGTAATTAACGCGCCATTAAAGGTGTCTCCAGCGGCAATAGTATCAACGGCTTCCACTTTAAAACCGGGCACACGCTGACCTTCACCATTAACGCTGGCCCACACACCGCGACTACCTAAAGTAATCAGTACAGTATGGATACCTTTAGCGTGCAATGCCTGCGCCGCTTTGGCCGCGTCTTCATCATTTTCGACCCGGATCCCCGTCAGCTTTTCAGCCTCGGTTTCATTCGGGGTAATAATATCCACCAGCGCCAGCAGTTCATCAGAAAGTTCACGAGCCGGTGCCGGGTTCAGGGCGACCATGGTCTTATTTTGATGTGCAATCTTTGCTGCAGTCAGTACGCTTTCGATCGGCGATTCTAACTGCATCAGTAAGGCGGAGGCCTGCGCAATGCGATCGCTCTGTGCTTCCACCAGCGCTGGCGAAAGAGCTGCGTTTGCACCGGCGTGAATGCCGATAACGTTCTCACCTTCACCATTCACAAAAATCAGTGCCACACCGGTCGATTCCCCCGAAATTACGCTAATCGGCGCAATATCGATGTTGTCTTTGGCTAACTGTTTACGCACACTTTCGCCAATATCATCATCGCCCGTACAGGCAATGAATGCGATATTCGCGCCACTACGACCCGCAGCAACAGCCTGATTTGCGCCTTTACCGCCAAATGCGACCTGATAATGGCTACCTGTTACGGTTTCACCAGGTGTCGGGAAAGAGTTAAGGTTAAGGATGTGATCGGCATTGATACTGCCAAGAACAACGAGGTTGCCTGCGGTTTTCATATTTGGTGTTCCAAGTCAAAGTGCGCCACCGGGTTAGGGTGGCGCGTGCCCTGCTTTTCTTTTTACGCTTTCATCCCCGAAACCAGATACGGGGATAGCGTATTTATGTCTCCATCAGGCCGCGAGCGACCTGAATCGGTATTACTGCTTGATGACCAGCTTCAGGTCAACCGGATATTTAGCCTGAACCTTCTCGCCTTTCAGAACTTTATCTGCAGTCTCAACGCCTTTCGCGCCGATCTGATCCGGCAACTGAGCAATGGTCGCAGCCAGTTTGCCATCATTTACTGCTTTTTCGCCATCTGGAGTGCCGTCAAATCCAACCACCATCACATCAGATTTACCCGCGGTTTGCAGTGCGCGCAGCGCACCCAGCGCCATTTCATCGTTCTGGGCAAATACGGCCTGCACATCAGGATGCGCGGTCAGCAGGTTCTGCATGACGTTCAGACCTTTGGTGCGGTCGAAGTCTGCCGGCTGGCTGGCCAGTACGTTAAATTTGTGTGCCGCAACGGCCTGCTGGAAACCTTCGCCACGCTCACGCGCCGCTGAAGTTCCGGCAATCCCTTGCAGTTCGATAACTTTCGCGCCTTCACCTGCTTTCTTCGCGATGTAATCACCCGCAATTTTGCCACCCAACACGTTATCAGACGCGATGTGGCTTACCACTTCGCCTTTGGAGGCAACACGGTCAAGGGTAATAACCGGAATTTTTGCCTGGTTAGCCATCTTCACAGCATTACCAACGGCATCAGAGTCAGTCGGGTTGATCAGCAGAATTTTAGTTCCACGAACCGTTAAGTCCTGAACGTTAGCCAGCTCTTTCGCCGGATTGTTCTGCGAGTCCAGAATCACCAGGTTGTAACCCAGCTTATCCGCCTCTTTTTGCGCCCCATCCTTCAGAGAAACAAAGAACGGGTTGTTGAGGGTGGAGACCACCAGCGCAATGGTATCTTTCGCCATCGCATTCGCGCTCACGGTGGCGCTCAGCGCAACAGCAGAAACCAGGGTAGCCAGTTTTTTCATGTTCATATTTAAGATGTCCTGTAATCGTTGTTACTGCTTTTTGTTGTCTACCAGTACCGCCAGCAAAATCACCACCGCTTTGACGATCATCTGGTAATAGGAGGATACACCTAACAAATTCAAACCATTATTGAGGAAACCAAGAATCAATGCGCCGATCAGCGTCCCAACAATACGTCCTTTACCACCCGCCAGGCTGGTACCGCCTAACACCACCGCTGCGATAGCATCCAGCTCATAGCCAGTACCTGCTGTTGGTTGCGCAGAGGAGAGGCGCGCGACTTCAATGATGCCCGCCAGCGATGCCAGCAGACCGCACAGTGAGTAAACGATAATTTTGATTTTACTGACGCTGATACCGGACAAACGCGTTGCCGCTTCGTTACCGCCCAGCGCGTAGATATAACGGCCCAGACGAGTGTGGTGCAGCATGTACCACGCCGCGAGGAAGACAATCCCCATGATCCACACTGGCGTAGGGATGCCTAACGGACGACCAATACCAAACCAGCCAAACAGATCGGCATTGTCAGTAAACCCGGTATTAACCGGACTGCCGTTGGTGTACACCATGGTCACGCCGCGCAGCAGCAGCATCATCACCAGCGTTGCAATAAACGCCTGCACCCGGCCTTTCGCAACAATCACCCCGGTGACTGCGCCAATGGCAGCGCCGAGCGCCAGGGCTGCAGCAACAGCCACCAGCGCATTGACCTCAATCCCTACAATTGAAGCCGCAACCGCGCCGGTAAGCGCCAGCAAGGAACCGACGGACAGATCGATACCCGACGTCAGGATGACCAGCGTCATGCCAACGGCCATGATGGCGTTCACCGACGTTTGCTGGAGAATGTTGAACAGGTTATTAACGGTAAAAAAGTTAGGGCTCATGGTGGAAACAATCGCGATCAGCACTAACAGAGCGATGAGCGACTTTTGCTCCAGAAGCCATGCTTTAGTGAAATAACGGCGACCAGAAACAGCCTGGGTAGTCATCTTTTTTACTCCTGATTCACGCGATTAAGCTTGCCCACAGCGGCAGCCATTAATACTTCCTGAGTGGCCTGCTCGCGAGTGAACTCACCGCCGAGATGCCCTTCATGCATAACGATAATTCGATCGCTCATGCCCAATACTTCTGGCATCTCAGAGGAGACCAGAATGATGCTCAGCCCGTCAGCCTTAAACTGGTTGATAAGCTGATAGATTTCTTTCTTGGCCCCAACGTCAACGCCGCGCGTTGGTTCATCAAGGATCAGCACTTTTGGCCGGGTCATCAGACCGCGCGCAATCGCCACTTTCTGCTGGTTACCACCGGAAAGCAGGCCGATAGCCTGTTCCATTGATGGTGTTTTAACATTGAACAGACGAATAAAATCACCCACCGCCTGCTGCTCATCTTTATGTTTCAGGCTTCCACCGGCGCGGCTGAAATAACGCAGCGCGGTCAGTGACATGTTCTCTTTCACCGACATGCCCAGCACTAAGCCATCGCGTTTACGGTCTTCAGAAATATAGACGATGCCGTTAGCCAACCCATCCTGCGGCGAACGGGTAACCACTTCATGGCCATCAAGCGTGACGTAACCGCTGGTGCGCGGCAATGCGCCGTACAATACTTTCATCAGTTCGGTACGTCCGGCCCCCATCAGCCCGGATACGCCAAGGATCTCGCCTTTACGCAGCGTGAACGAAACATCGTTTACGCCAGGACCGCACAGGTTATCGACCTTCAGGCGAATATCACCCGGCGCTTTTTCCAGGCGCGGGTACTGATCTTCCAGCTTACGTCCCACCATCATTTCAATCAGCGAGTCTTCTGTCAGCGAGGCAACTTCACGTTCGGCAATAAACTGCCCGTCGCGGAAGACGGTTACGTCATCGCAAATCTCGAAGATCTCTTTCATACGGTGAGAAATATAGACAATGCCGCGTCCCTGGGATTTCAGTTCGCCGATGACGCGGAACAGGGATTCGGTTTCGGTATCGGTGAGGGCATCCGTCGGTTCATCCATAATGATGACCTTCGATTCAAAGCTAAGCACTTTGGCAATTTCGACCATCTGCTGATCGCCAATCGACAGCTCACCAACCAGTCTGTCGCTTTTAAAGCGCAGATTCAGTTTGGCGAGCAGCAGATCGGCTTCGGCGTACATCTTCTTCCAGTCAATTTTGCCAAAGCGATTCACAAACTCGCGGCCAAGAAAAATGTTCTCGGCGATAGTGAGTTGCGGGATCAGGTTCAGCTCCTGGTGGATGATACCGATTCCGGCTTCCTGGGAGGATTTCGGGCCGTTAAAGGTGGTCTCTTTCCCCAGCCACAATAAAGAACCGGCATCACGGGTATAGATCCCGGTCAGCACTTTCATCATGGTGGATTTGCCCGCGCCGTTTTCGCCCACCAGCGCCATCACGCGGCCAGGGTAGACATTCAGCGCGGCGCCGGATAGCGCTTTTACGCCCGGGAACGCTTTATCGATCCCTTTGAGTTGCAGTAATGCGTTCATGATGGCCTCAGAACGTGACGCCAGCACAGAGAATGATATTCGCATACGGAGAACATTCTCCGCTGCGAATTACCGCCTGACTGTCTGCGGTTTGTTTTTTGAATTGTTCATGCGTGGTGTAACGAATTTCTATGGTGTTTCCCTGGTGTTGTTGCAGTTGCTCAATGTGGCTGAGCAACGTTTCGTGGAGTTGCGGATTATGTTGTTTAATTTCCGACGCGAGAATGGCCGCCTCGACCTGCATTTCACGTGTGACCACATCCAGTACCTGCATAAAAGAAGGTACGCCCTGGGTTAATGCCATATCAATACGCGTTGTGCTGTTCGGGATGGGTAAACCTGCATCACACACCACCAGCGTATCGGTATGCCCCAGACGGGAGATCACCGTTGAAATTTCAGAGTTGAGTACCGTGCCTTTCTTCATTTTCTTTCCCCACTAGCGAAACGTTTCGCTGGAGATAAGTGTAGTGCGAAGAGTGGACAGAAAACCACCGCGACGTTACGAAAATGTGATCGCCATCGAAACGTTTCGCAAGGATTATCATTTGATGAAATGAAAACTGAGAGGGGCAAAACAAAACGCCCCCTTTCGCGATGAAAGAGGGCGTCGATGAGATTAAATCTCTACCTGAGTACCAAGCTCAATAACCCGGTTCGGTGGGATTTCAAACTGGTCCGGCGCGCGCAGCGCGTTGCGCTGTAGCAGCAGATACAGCTTGCCGCGCAGACGCAGGTACCATGGCCGCTTGCCTACAATCAACGACTCATGCGACATGAAGAAGGACGTTTCCATCATCCGACAGCTTAAGCCTTCCAGGCCGCAGCGATGGAACACTTCCTCCACGTTCGGCGTTTCGCGCCAGCCGTAGCTGGCCACCACGCGCCAGAAGGTGGGCGATAACTGCTCAATCTGCACCCTACGCACGTTGTGCACGTATGGCGCATCTTCCGTACGCAACGTCAGCAGAATAACGCGCTCATGCAGCACCTTGTTATGCTTGAGGTTGTGCAGAAGTGCAAACGGGATGACGTTTAATGCGCGGGACATATACACCGCCGTTCCCGGCACGCGTACCGGTGGCGATTTCTCCAGAGAAGCAATCATCGCCTCCAGAGAGTTACCGTGTTCATGCATGCGACGCAGCAGACGGAAGCGTTCGCTTTTCCAGGTGGTCATGATGGTGAACATCACCAGACCCAGCGTCAGAGGCAGCCAACCACCGGAAATAAGCTTATCGAGGTTCGCGGAGAACAGCGGAACATCGACGCACAAGAACGCCACCAGGATCAGGAAGACGAAGTATTTATTCCAGTGCCAGTTTTTGCGCGCCACGGTGGTCGACAGAATTGAAGTCAGTACCATCGTCCCCGTTACCGCAATCCCATACGCCGCGGCAAGGTTACTGGAGTGTTCAAAGCTCACTATCACGATAACTACCGCAAAATAGAGCATCCAGTTAACGAAAGGAATGTAGATCTGGCCCGATTCCATTTCCGAGGTATGGATGATACGCATCGGCGATAAATACCCCAGACGTACGGCCTGACGCGTCAGCGAGAAGACGCCGGAGATAACCGCCTGAGAGGCGATGACCGTTGCCAGCGCGGCGAGGATCAACAATGGAATTAATGCCCAGTCCGGCGCCAGCAGGAAAAACGGGTTTTTGATCGCTTCAGGATGCTTTAACAGCAACGCGCCCTGCCCAAAATAGTTCAGCACCAGTGAAGGCAATACCACGGAGAACCATGCCAGACGAATCGGCAATTTACCGAAGTGGCCCATATCCGCATACAGCGCTTCAACACCGGTAATCGACAGCACCACCGCACCCAGCGCGATAAAGGACAGCGTTTTGAATTCGAGGAAGAAATGCACCGCCCAATACGGATTGAGCGCCTGCAGCACTTCCGGATTGCCAATAATACTGCGCACACCTAATACCGCGAGCGTCAGGAACCATAGCAGCATAATCGGCGCAAACAGCTTACCGACCATGCCGGTACCGTGTTTTTGAATCAAAAACAGTAGGGTTAGCACAATTATAGAGAGCGGAACAATCCAGGTATCCAGTTGCGGGGCAACTATCTCCAGACCTTCAATTGCAGACATCACCGAAATGGCTGGCGTAATCACCACTTCACCATAGAAGAAGCTGCCGCCTATCAATCCCATAATGACCAGCATGGAGGTTGTTCGCGCCGAGGTATTACGCCCGGCCAATGACATCAGCGTCAGGATCCCGCCTTCTCCGGCGTTATCTGCGCGCATGACAAACGTCAGGTATTTAATGGAGACAACAAAGATCAGCAGCCAGAAAATCAGCGAGAGAAAACCAAATACGGCATCACGTTCAACGCCAAAACCAAACTGGCCGGACAAACATTCACGAAGCGTATAAAGTGGGCTGGTACCAATATCACCGTAGACAACCCCAATGGCCGCAAGGGTAATCGCAGACAATGATTGTTTATTATCAGTGCTCATAGACTCGTCTTTCGTTTATACACATCATCTTTCAAGCCACTCCGTGTGGGCTGCATTCGTTATTCCCCCCATCCCAGAAGAAAACTCCATTGCCGCCTTGGTGCAGCTTGATTGATTTGGTGTATATATAAGAAATGTGTGCGTCGTCCCTTGGCCCACAAAAAGGCGCACAGTATGCACGATTAATCACAAAATCGTACCCCTAAATGAGACCAGATTAATCTGGCTCAAAGAAAAATAAGCGCACCTTCAGTCTATTACTGCAATGGTGTGAAGTATCTATACTCGCAGTTTATGCAGTACATTTGGCGAAAGGACGCCACTTCATTATGGCTCACCCACATTTATTAGCGGAAAGAATTTCCCGTCTGAGCAATGCGCTGGAAAAGGGACTTTATGAACGTAGCCACGCCATTCGTCTGTGTCTGCTGGCAGCACTCAGCGGCGAGAGCGTTTTCTTATTAGGCCCCCCGGGGATCGCAAAAAGCTTAATTGCCCGCCGACTGAAGTTTGCCTTCCAAAACGCACGCGCTTTTGAATACCTGATGACGCGCTTCTCTACGCCCGAAGAGGTGTTTGGTCCGCTGTCCATTCAAGCGTTAAAAGACGAAGGTCGCTATGAACGCTTAACGGCGGGCTATCTTCCTGAAGCTGAAATCGTTTTTCTCGATGAAATCTGGAAAGCAGGCCCGGCAATCCTTAACACCCTGTTGACCGCCATTAACGAACGTCACTTCCGTAACGGCGCGTATGAAGAAAAAATTCCGATGCGTCTGCTGGTGGCGGCTTCCAACGAACTGCCTGAAACAGACAGCAGCCTGGAAGCGCTGTACGACCGTATGCTGATTCGTCTGTGGCTGGATAAAGTTCAGGACAAGGCCAATTTCCGCTCCATGCTGTTAAGTCAGCAGGATGAAAGCGACAATCCGGTCCCGGCATCATTGCAGGTGACGGATGAAGAGTATCACCAGTGGCAAAAAGACATTGGTGCCATCAAGCTTCCCGATCGCGTGTTTGAGCTCATTTTCACGCTGCGCCAACAGTTGGACGTGTTACCGAATGCTCCTTATGTGTCCGATCGTCGCTGGAAAAAAGCGATCCGCTTACTCCAGGCCAGCGCTTTCTTTAGCGGACGCGATGCGGTAGTACCTATCGACCTGATCCTGCTGAAAGATTGCCTGTGGTACGACGCACAAAGCCTGAATCTGATGCAACAACAGCTTGAAATATTGATGACCGGACACGCCTGGCAACAGCAAGCCATGCTGACGCGCCTGGGCAGCATTGTGCAGCGCCGCATTCAGCTCCAGCAGCAGCAAAGCGACAAAACGGCGTTCACGGTGATCCGCCAGGGCGGAATGTTCAGCCGTCGTCCTCATTATGATTTACCGCCAGAAGCCTCGTCTTCTGTCGTGACATTACTGCTGCAAAAGCCTTTAAAACTGCATGATATGGAGGTTATCCATATAGCTTTCGAACGTGGCGCGCTGGAACTGTGGCTAACAAAAGGCGGTGAGATCCGCGGAAAACTAAACGGAATCGGCTTTGCCCAAACGCTGAATATGGAAGTCGATAGCGCACAGCATCTGGTTGTACGCGATGTCAGTTTACAAGGTTCTCGCCTGGCGCTGCCGGGTGCTTCGCAAGAGAGTATGCCCGCAGAGATAAAACAGGAGCTTGAGGCGCTCGATAACGAGTGGCATCAGCAGCACAGCGCATTCAGCGAACAGCAAAAATGTCTGTTTATTCATAGCGACTGGTTAGGCCGCATTGAGGCCAGCCTGCAGGATGTCGGGGCGCAAATCCGCCAGGCGCAACAATGCTGACCCTTGATACGCTCAATATCATGCTGGCAGTCAGCGAAGAGGCGATGATCGAAGAGATGATCGTCGCCCTGCTGGCTTCCCCAAAGATGGTGGTATTTTTTAAAAAATTTCCTCGCCTTAAAAAAGCGATCACTGACGACATTCCCCGCTGGCGTGAATCATTGCGTAGCCGCCTCAAAGATACCCATGTACCGCCGGAGCTGATGGAGGAGGTTATGTGCTATCAACAAAGCCAGCTCCTCTCTCATGCGCAGTTTATCGTTCAGCTACCGCAAATATTATCGCTATTGCACCGCCTCCATTCGCCGTGGGCCGGGCAAGCGCAGCAACTGGTCAATGACAACAGCACCTTTACGCCTGCCCTACATACGCTTTTTCTCCAGCGCTGGCGCCTGAGCCTGGTGGTGCAAACCACAACGCTGAATCAGCAACTACTGGAAGAAGAGCGCGAGCATTTGCTCAGTGAAGTACAGGAACGTATGACCCTTAGCGGACAACTGGAACCTGTACTGGCAGAAAATGACAACGCAGCAGGCCGGTTGTGGGACATGAGCGCGGGCCAAATCAAGCGCGGTGATTATCAGTTGATGGTGAAATACGGCGAATTTCTGACGCAACAACCCGAACTCCAGCGCCTGGCCGAGCAGTTAGGTCGTTCCAGAGAGGCGAAATCCGTGCCGCGTAAAGATGCGCCAATGGAAACCTTCCGTACCCTGGTGCGCGAACCGGCAACTGTCCCGGAGCAGGTGGATGGCATCCAGCAAAGTGACGATATCCTGCGCCTGCTACCGCCAGAGCTGGCCACGCTGGGCATTACCGAACTGGAATACGAGTTCTACCGACGGCTGGTGGAAAAGCAACTGCTCACCTACCGCCTGCACGGCGAAGCATGGCGTGAGAAAGTAACGGAACGTCCGGTGGTGCATCAGGATTTTGACGAGCAGCCGCGCGGGCCTTTTATCGTCTGCGTTGATACCTCGGGATCGATGGGCGGATTTAATGAGCAGTGTGCGAAAGCCTTTTGTCTGGCGCTAATGCGCGTTGCCCTTGCCGATAACCGGCGCTGTTTCATTATGCTGTTTTCAACAGAAGTGGTGCGCTATGAGCTTTCCGGTCCGGAGGGCATCGAACAGGCTATCCGCTTTTTAAGTCAGCGCTTTCGTGGTGGCACTGATATTGCCAGCTGTTTTCGCGCCATAATTGAGCGCATGCAGGGTCGGGAATGGTTTGATGCCGATGCGGTGGTGATCTCAGATTTTATCGCTCAGCGATTGCCCGATGAGGTCGTCAATAAAGTGGGTGAATTACAGCGGGTGCACCAGCACCGTTTTCACGCGGTGGCGATGTCAGCACATGGCAAACCCGGCATCATGCGCATTTTCGATCATATCTGGCGCTTTGATACCGGGATGCGAAGCCGCCTGCTCAGACGCTGGCGGCGTTAATTGTTACAGCAGAGAAGCGACGCTTTCACGTACCTGGGCCGGCCATACGCCACACTGAACCTGACCAATGTGCGGTAATTGCAGCAACAGCATGGTCAGACGCGACTGCCCAATGCCGCCACCAATTGTCTGCGGCATTTCACCGCGCAGCAGCGCCTGGTGCCACTCCAGACTCAGGCGATCTTCATCACCGGTCAGAGACAGCTGGTGTTTCAGGGCGTCAGCATCCACACGGATCCCCATAGAAGACAGCTCAAACGCATCTTCCAGAACCGGGTTCCAGACCAGAATATCACCGTTCAGACCGGCATGACCCAGCTCGGACGCTGAACTCCAGTCATCATAATCCGGCGCACGTACGTCATGACGGTGACCGTCACTGAGCTTACCGCCGATCCCCACCAGGAATACCGCACCCAGCTCTTTAGCGATCGCACGTTCACGACCTTTTGCATCAAGATCCGGATATCGAGATAACAGCTCCTGGCTATGAACAAAGTGGATCTGCTCTGGCAGGAACGGTACCAGACCAAACTCTTTGCTAACCGCAGCTTCGGTGGCCTTAATTCCCGCCCAGATAGCCTCTACCGTGCTTTTCAGAGTGGAGAATTGACGCTCACCGTCGCCCATCACGCGCTCCCAGTCCCACTGGTCAACGTACACTGAGTGCAGCGGGGAGAGGCGATCTTCATCGGGACGCAGGGCTTTCATGTGCGTGTACAGCCCCTCGCCTGCGCTAAAGTCGTGTTGTCCTAACGTTTGACGCTTCCACTTCGCCAGTGAATGAACCACTTCGAATTGAGCGTCTGGCAATGCTTTAACCTTCACCTGCACCGCTTTTTCACAGCCCGACAAGTTATCCTGCGTGCCATCTCCAACGCGGCTGAGGATCGGCGCCTGAACTTCGATCAGGCCTAAGCGCTCTTCCAGCTGGCGAGAAAAATGAGATTTTACGAAGCTAATTTGACGTTGTTTGGCAATGTAAGCGGTTTTCATTATGTGTACTCCTGTGTCCTGTTGCCTATGATTAAGCAACAGAATGGAGGTAATATTCAATAATCAACAAACAAAAAGCCGACTTCGATTTTGATTCGTTAAAAATTACGTCTAAAATAGAGGGAATCATTAATCTACATAAGAAAAACCTATGGAAAATTATCAGATCGACAATCTGGACCGCGGCATTCTTGACGCCTTAATGGAAAATGCTCGTACCGCCTACGCAGAATTAGCCAAACAGTTCGGCGTCAGCCCAGGAACAATTCACGTTCGCGTAGAAAAGATGAAGCAGGCGGGGATCATTACCGGCGCGCGGATTGATGTTAGTCCCAAACAATTGGGTTATGACGTCGGCTGCTTTATCGGCATCATCCTGAAAAGTGCGAAAGACTATCCGTCAGCGCTGGCCAGACTGGAAAGCCTCGATGAAGTGACCGAAGCATATTACACCACCGGGCACTACAGCATCTTTATTAAGGTGATGTGCAAGTCGATCGACGCATTGCAGCAGGTACTTATCAACAAGATCCAAACAATTGACGAAATTCAGTCCACTGAAACGCTGATCGTCCTGCAAAACCCGATCATGCGTACCATCAAGCCGTGATCGCTTTTTTTAATACCCTGGTTTTCCACAGGTAGATCCCAGCTCGCTCACAGCGTACAATACGCCCTCTTTATAAAGGTGGGCGATCATGGCAGACATCACTCTTATCAGCGGTAGTACGCTTGGCAGTGCGGAATATGTAGCAGAGCATCTGGCTGAAAAGCTGGACGACGCCGGTTTTTCCAGCGAAATACTGCATGGGCCAATGCTTGAAGAGGTTCCGACTGACGGGATCTGGCTGATTATCAGCTCCACCCACGGTGCGGGAGACATTCCTGACAACCTGCAGCCTTTATATGATGCGTTACGTGAGCAAAAGCCGGACCTGTCACACGTACGCTTTGGCGCAATCGGGATCGGCAGTCGTGAATATGACACCTTTTGCGGCGCAATCGACAAGCTGGAAGCAGAATTGAAGGCCTGTGGGGCAAAACAGATCGGTGAAACGCTCAGGATCAACGTGCTGGAACATGAGATTCCGGAAGATCCGGCTGAAATTTGGCTGGGATCGTGGCATCCGTTGCTCAGAGATTTGTAAAGATCGTACTTTTTTATGTGGATAACTCTGGTTAAAAGCTTGGATCAACCGGTAGTTATCCCAAGAACAACCGCTGTTCAGTTTTTGAGTTGTGTATAACCCTTCATTCTGATCCCAGCTTATACGGACCAGGATCACCGATCATTCACAGCTAATGATCCTCAGCAACCTGTTGATCTTACTTAAAGGATCGTCCTTATCCACAGAAAGGTGCGATCCTAATAAGAGATCACAATAAAACAGATCTCTAAATAAAAAGATCTTCTTTTTAATACCCAGGATCCCAGGTCTTTCTCGATCGACTAAAGTTGAGTAGAATCCACGGCCCGGGCTTCAATCCATTTTCACACCGCGTTATGCGAGGCAATCACCATGTTTTATCAGGATCCTTTTGACGTCATCATCATTGGCGGGGGTCATGCAGGCACCGAGGCCGCAATGGCCGCGGCGCGAATGGGTCAACAGACTCTGCTTTTGACACACAATATCGACACTCTGGGGCAGATGAGCTGCAACCCGGCGATCGGCGGTATTGGGAAGGGACACCTGGTAAAAGAAGTGGATGCGCTTGGTGGGTTAATGGCAAAAGCGATCGACCATGCGGGTATCCAGTTTAGGATACTAAACGCAAGCAAAGGGCCAGCCGTTCGCGCTACCCGAGCTCAGGCCGATCGTGTGCTCTATCGCCAGGCGGTACGCACTGCGCTGGAGAATCAACCCAACCTGATGATCTTCCAGCAGGCGGTTGAAGATCTGATTGTTGAAAACGATCGTGTCGTGGGCGCAGTAACCCAAATGGGACTGAAGTTCCGTGCCAAAGCGGTCGTATTAACTGTGGGGACTTTCCTCGACGGCAAAATTCATATTGGTCTGGATAACTACAGCGGTGGCCGCGCTGGTGATCCGCCGTCCATCCCGCTGTCACGCCGTCTGCGTGAACTGCCGCTGCGCGTCAGCCGCCTGAAAACCGGTACACCGCCGCGTATCGATGCGCGCACGATTGATTTCAGCGTGCTAGGCCAGCAAAACAGCGATAACCCGATGCCGGTCTTCTCATTCCTGGGCGATGCTTCTCAACATCCGCGCCAGATGCCGTGTTACATCACGCATACCAATGAGAAAACCCATGACGTGATCCGCAATAACCTCGATCGTAGCCCAATGTACGCTGGCGTGATCGAAGGTATTGGCCCACGCTACTGCCCGTCGATCGAAGACAAAGTAATGCGCTTTGCCGATCGTAACCAGCATCAGATCTTCCTCGAACCGGAAGGACTGACCTCTAACGAAATTTACCCGAATGGCATCTCCACCAGCCTGCCGTTCGATGTGCAGATGCAAATTGTCCGCTCCATGCAGGGGATGGAAAATGCCAGAATCGTCCGCCCAGGCTACGCGATTGAGTATGATTTCTTCGATCCGCGTGACCTGAAACCTACTCTGGAAAGCAAATTCATCCAGGGTCTGTTCTTTGCGGGCCAGATTAACGGTACAACCGGTTATGAAGAAGCCGCCGCACAAGGCATGCTGGCTGGTCTGAACGCCGCACGTTTGTCTGCTGAAAAAGAGGGGTGGGCACCGCGTCGCGATCAGGCTTATCTTGGCGTGCTGGTGGACGACCTGTGTACGCTGGGTACCAAAGAACCGTACCGTATGTTCACATCTCGCGCTGAATACCGTTTGATGCTGCGTGAAGATAACGCCGACCTGCGTCTGACCGAAATTGGTCGTGAACTGGGTCTGGTGGACGATGAGCGCTGGGCTCGCTTCAACGAGAAACTGGAGCGTATCGAACAGGAACGCCAACGTCTTAAATCAACCTGGGTGAATCCGTTAGCGGAGTCCGCAGCAGAAGTGAATGCTCACCTGGCTACACCTCTGTCACGTGAAGCGAGCGGTGAAGATCTGCTGCGTCGCCCGGATATGACCTATGCTCAGTTGACCTCTTTATCTGCGTTCGCACCCGCGCTTGATGATGCTCAGGCCGCAGAGCAGGTTGAGATTCAGGTGAAATACGAAGGGTATATTGCCCGTCAGCTGGAAGAAATTGAAAGACAACAGCGCAATGAAAACACCCTGTTGCCTGCAACGCTGGATTATCGTCAGGTCTCTGGCTTGTCGAATGAAGTTATCGCTAAGCTGAACGATCACAAACCCGTTTCGATCGGTCAGGCATCGCGTATTTCCGGAATAACGCCTGCCGCCATCTCCATTCTGCTGGTATGGCTGAAAAAACAAGGTATGCTGCGCCGCAGCGCTTGATAACACTATTTTGGCGGGAGCGCTTCGCTTGCCCGCCGTACAAATTTGTTGGCCCGATAAGCGAAAGCGCATCGGGCATTTGATTATTAACAGGTAACGACCGTGCTCAACAAACTCTCTCGTCTGCTGGCTGATGCCGGTATTTCTCTTACCGATCACCAGAAAAATCAGCTGATTGCGTATGTCGATATGCTGCACAAATGGAACAAAGCCTACAACCTGACGTCGGTGCGGGATCCAAACGAAATGCTGGTACGCCATATTCTGGACAGCATTGTCGTTGCACCGTATCTGAAGGGTGAGCGTTTTATCGATGTAGGTACGGGACCGGGCCTGCCGGGAATTCCGCTTTCTATCGTGCGCCCTGAAGCGCATTTCACACTGCTCGATAGCCTGGGAAAACGCGTTCGTTTCTTGCGTCAGGTGCAGCATGAGCTTGCGCTTACTAACATCACTCCTGTGCAAAGTCGGGTTGAAGAATTTCCTTCAGAACCCCCGTTTGATGGGGTGATTAGCCGTGCTTTCGCTTCACTCAATGATATGGTGAGCTGGTGTCACCATTTGCCGGGCCAGAATGGGCGTTTTTATGCGCTAAAAGGGCAGTTGCCTGCAGATGAAATTGATTCGCTGCCAGCAGAATTCAGCGTTGAGTCCGTCGAAAAATTACGCGTTCCGCAGTTGGATGGTGAACGTCATTTGGTGGTTATTAAGCCAAACAAAATTTAATTTTTATCAAAAAAAATAGAGAAAAAACGGCTTTTCAGGTGTTAAAAGTCATAGGTAATAGTGCGGTTAAATGTCGTTACATTTCACTAGTGCCTTACGGTTTTGCATCATAACTATAACGTACCGTTTTTTGTTAAAAGCGAAACAAGTCAGCTGTGAAAATATCAGTCTGCTAAAAATAGAACGTAAGAATCACTGTTCGTGTTAATTTTTTATTATAAATGTCAATGAGCGGTTTTTTTGTTGTTAGGCGTTGTTTTTGAAATAGTGGCTATTTTTACGCTTAAATATCAAAAAGATGAAAAGGCATCAATTGCCACGTAAATAAATTATGCGAAGGTGAATATGTTCAATATGTGATCTGGTGCACGCTTTGACGCCAGTATTTTCGCGGCATTTGCAGTTTTGCATGATCGTTCACAGTTTGCCTAAAAGTAATAAATGTGGGGCAGCGAAAAATATTTAAACATTTATTCACTTTTTAGCTACTTATTGTTTGAAATCACGAAGGCGCACCGTATAATTTGTCCGCTTTTTGATGCTTGACTCTAAGCCATAAAGAACGTTTTATACGACACGCGGCATACCTCGAAGGGAGCAGGAGTAAAAACGTGATGTCTATGTCGCTCTTGAGTCGAAACGTTGCTCGTAAGCTTTTGCTCACACAGCTTCTGGTTGTAATAGCAAGTGGATTGCTGTTTAGCCTCAAAGACCCTTTCTGGGGCATCTCCGCGTTGTGTGGAGGATTGGCAGTGTTACTGCCTAATGTGTTGTTTATGATATTTGCCTGGCGTCACCAGGTACATACACCAGCGAAGGGCCGAGTAGCCTGGTCGTTCGCTTTCGGCGAAGCCTTCAAGGTATTAGCTATGCTGGTGTTGTTGGTGGTGGCGTTGGCTGTTTTGAAAGCGGTATTCATGCCGCTGATCGTTACGTGGGTTTTGGTGCTGGTGGTTCAGATACTGGCGCCGGCTGTAATTAACAACAAAGGGTAAAGGCATCATGGCTTCAGAAAATATGACGCCGCAGGATTACATAGGACACCATCTGAATAACCTTCAGTTGGACCTACGTACATTCTCGCTGGTGGATCCGCACAACCCCCCAGCCACCTTCTGGACGCTCAATATTGACTCCATTTTCTTCTCGGTGGTTCTGGGTCTGTTGTTCCTGCTTATGTTCCGTAGCGTAGCCAAAAAGGCGACCAGCGGCGTACCAGGTAAATTTCAGACCGCGATTGAGCTGGTAATCGGCTTTGTGCATGGTAGCGTGAAAGACATGTACCATGGCAAAAGCAAGCTGATTGCTCCGCTGGCCCTGACGATTTTCGTCTGGGTATTCCTGATGAACTTGATGGATTTGCTGCCTATCGACCTGCTGCCGTACATCGGTGAGCATATCTTTGGCCTACCGGCTCTGCGTGTGGTTCCGTCTGCTGACGTGAACATCACCCTGTCGATGGCGCTGGGCGTATTTATCCTCATTCTGTTCTACAGCATCAAAATGAAAGGCATCGGTGGCTTCGCGAAAGAGTTGACGCTGCAGCCGTTCAATCACTGGGCGTTCATCCCTGTCAACTTAATCCTTGAAGGGGTAAGCCTGCTGTCCAAACCAATCTCTCTTGGTCTGCGACTGTTCGGCAACATGTATGCCGGTGAGCTGATTTTCATTCTGATTGCTGGTCTGTTGCCGTGGTGGTCACAGTGGATCCTGAATGTGCCTTGGGCCATTTTCCACATACTGATTATCACGCTGCAAGCCTTCATATTTATGGTTCTGACGATTGTCTATCTGTCGATGGCATCTGAAGAGCATTAATTTACCAACACTACTACGTTTTAACTGAAACAAACTGGAGACTGTCATGGAAAACCTGAATATGGATCTGCTGTACATTGCTGCCGCTGTGATGATGGGTCTGGCGGCAATCGGTGCTGCGATCGGTATCGGCATCCTCGGGGGTAAATTCCTGGAAGGCGCAGCGCGTCAACCGGATCTGATTCCTCTGCTGCGTACTCAGTTCTTTATCGTTATGGGTCTGGTGGATGCAATCCCAATGATCGCTGTAGGTCTGGGTCTGTACGTGATGTTTGCTGTCGCGTAGTAAGCGTTGCTTGAATTAAGAGCAATATCAGAACGTTAACTAGATAGAGGCATTGTGCTGTGAATCTTAACGCAACAATCCTCGGCCAGGCCATCGCGTTTGTCCTGTTCGTTCTGTTCTGCATGAAGTACGTATGGCCGCCATTAATGGCTGCCATCGAAAAACGTCAAAAAGAAATTGCTGACGGCCTTGCTTCTGCAGAACGAGCACATAAGGATCTTGACCTTGCAAAGGCCAGCGCGACCGACCAGCTGAAAAAAGCGAAGGCGGAAGCTCAGGTAATCATCGAGCAGGCGAACAAACGCCGTGCTCAGATCCTGGACGAAGCTAAAACTGAAGCAGAGCAGGAACGTACTAAAATCGTGGCACAGGCGCAGGCGGAAATTGACGCCGAGCGTAAACGTGCTCGCGAAGAGCTGCGTAAGCAAGTTGCTATCCTGGCTGTTGCTGGCGCCGAGAAGATCATCGAACGTTCCGTGGATGAAGCTGCTAATAGCGACATCGTGGACAAACTTGTCGCTGAACTGTAAGGAGGGAGGGGCTGATGTCTGAATTTATTACGGTAGCTCGCCCCTACGCCAAAGCAGCTTTTGACTTTGCCGTTGAGCACCAAAGCATTGACCGTTGGCAGGATATGTTGACGTTCGCCGCTGAGGTGACAAAAAACGAACAAATGGCAGAGCTTCTCTCTGGCGCGCTGGCGCCGGAAACGCTCGCTGAGTCGTTTATCGCCGTGTGCGGTGAGCAGCTGGACGAAAGCGGCCAAAACCTGATTAGGGTTATGGCTGAAAATAACCGTCTGAATGCGCTCCCGGATGTTCTTGAGCAGTTTATTCACCTGCGTGCAGCCAGTGAGGCTATCTCTGAGGTAGAAGTCACTTCTGCCAATGCACTGAGTGATGAACAGCTTACGAAGATTAGTGCTGCGATGGAAAAACGTCTGTCACGCAAAGTTAAGCTGAATTGCAAAATCGATAAGTCTGTAATGGCAGGCGTAATCATCCGAGCGGGTGATATGGTCATTGATGGCAGCGTACGCGGCCGTCTTGAGCGCCTTGCAGACGTCTTGCAGTCTTAAGGGGACTGGAGCATGCAACTGAATTCCACCGAAATCAGCGAACTGATCAAGCAGCGCATTGCTCAGTTCAGTGTTGTGAGCGAAGCTCATAACGAAGGTACTATTGTTTCTGTAAGTGACGGTGTTATCCGCATTCACGGCCTGGCCGATTGTATGCAGGGTGAGATGATTTCCCTGCCGGGTAACCGTTACGCTATCGCACTGAACCTGGAGCGCGACTCCGTAGGTGCAGTTGTGATGGGTCCATACGCTGACCTCGCCGAAGGCATGAAGGTTAAGTGTACGGGTCGTATTCTGGAAGTTCCGGTTGGCCGTGGCCTGCTGGGTCGTGTGGTGAACACTCTGGGTTCCCCGATTGACGGTAAAGGTCCGGTTGATAACGATGGCTTCTCGCCAATCGAAGTTATCGCACCAGGCGTAATCGAACGTCAGTCCGTCGACCAACCAGTACAGACCGGTTATAAATCTGTTGATGCCATGATCCCAATCGGTCGTGGCCAGCGTGAGCTGATCATCGGTGACCGTCAGACAGGTAAAACTGCGATGGCAATCGATGCCATCATCAACCAGCGTGATTCCGGCATCAAATGTGTGTACGTGGCTATCGGCCAGAAAGCGTCCACCATTTCCAACGTGGTTCGTAAACTGGAAGAACACGGCGCACTGTCCAACACCATCGTTGTTGTGGCGACCGCGTCTGAATCTGCTGCACTGCAATACCTGGCACCATATGCCGGTTGCGCAATGGGCGAATACTTCCGTGACCGCGGTGAAGATGCACTGATCGTTTACGATGACCTGTCTAAACAGGCCGTTGCTTACCGTCAGGTTTCCCTGCTGCTGCGTCGTCCGCCAGGACGTGAAGCATTCCCGGGCGACGTATTTTACCTCCACTCCCGTCTGCTGGAACGCGCATCCCGCGTAAACGCGGAATACGTTGAGAAGTTCACCAATGGTGAAGTTAAAGGTAAAACCGGCTCCCTGACCGCTCTGCCGATTATCGAAACCCAGGCGGGTGACGTTTCTGCGTTCGTTCCGACCAACGTAATTTCCATTACCGATGGTCAGATCTTCCTGGAAACCAACCTGTTTAACTCCGGTATTCGTCCGGCAGTTAACCCGGGTATCTCCGTATCTCGTGTTGGTGGTGCAGCGCAGACCAAGATCATCAAGAAACTGTCCGGTGGTATTCGTACCGCTCTGGCACAGTATCGTGAACTGGCAGCGTTTTCTCAGTTCGCTTCCGACCTGGATGAAGCTACTCGTAAGCAGCTGAGCCACGGTCAGAAAGTAACTGAACTGCTGAAGCAGAAACAGTATGCGCCAATGTCTGTTGCACAGCAGGGTGTGGTGCTGTTTGCGGCTGAACGCGGTTACCTCGAAGATGTGGAACTGGCGAAAATCGGTAGCTTCGAAGCCGCTCTGCTGGCTTACGTTGACCGTGACCACGCTCCGCTGATGCAAGAGATCAACCAGTCCGGTGGCTATAACGATGAAATCGAAGGCAAGCTGAAAGCTATCCTCGATTCCTTCAAGGCAACCCAGTCCTGGTAACGTCTGGCGGTCTGCTTTAGGGCGGACCGCAAGGCATTGAGGAGAAGCTCATGGCCGGCGCAAAAGAGATACGTAGTAAGATCGCAAGCGTCCAGAACACGCAGAAGATCACTAAAGCGATGGAGATGGTCGCCGCTTCCAAAATGCGTAAATCGCAGGATCGCATGGCGGCCAGCCGTCCTTATGCAGAGACCATGCGCAAAGTGATTGGTCACCTTGCGAATGGTAATCTGGAATATAAGCACCCTTACCTGGAAGAACGCGACGTTAAACGCGTGGGCTACCTGGTGGTGTCGACCGACCGTGGTCTGTGCGGTGGCTTGAACATTAACCTGTTCAAAAAGCTGCTGGCGGATATGAAAACATGGTCCGATAAAGGCGTTCAGTGCGATATCGCAATGATCGGCTCTAAGGGCGTGTCTTTCTTTAACTCCGTTGGCGGAAACGTGATCGCTCAGGTAACTGGCATGGGGGATAACCCTTCCCTGTCCGAACTGATCGGTCCGGTTAAAGTGATGCTGCAGGCCTACGATGAAGGTCGTCTGGACAAACTGTACGTTGTCAGCAACAAATTTATTAACACCATGTCTCAGACGCCAACCATCACTCAACTGCTGCCTCTGCCGGCATCAGATGATGATGAATTGAAGCGTAAATCTTGGGATTACCTGTATGAGCCAGACCCGAAAGCGCTGCTGGATACCTTGCTGCGTCGTTATGTCGAGTCTCAGGTTTATCAGGGCGTGGTAGAAAACCTGGCCAGCGAGCAGGCCGCACGTATGGTGGCGATGAAAGCCGCGACCGACAATGGCGGCAGCCTGATTAAAGAGCTGCAGTTGGTATACAACAAAGCTCGTCAGGCCAGCATTACTCAGGAACTCACCGAAATCGTCGGTGGTGCATCCGCGGTATAACCAGGTTAATTCGTAGAGGATTCAAGATGGCTACTGGAAAAATTGTCCAGGTAATCGGCGCCGTGGTTGACGTCGAATTCCCTCAGGATGCCGTACCGCGCGTGTACGATGCTCTTGAGGTTATGAATGGTAAAGAGAGCCTGGTGCTGGAAGTTCAGCAGCAGCTCGGCGGCGGTATCGTACGTACCATCGCCATGGGTTCTTCCGACGGTCTGCGTCGTGGTCTGGAAGTTAAAGACCTCGAACACCCGATCGAAGTCCCGGTAGGTAAAGCAACCCTGGGTCGTATCATGAACGTCCTGGGTCACCCGATCGACATGAAAGGCGATATCGGTGAAGAAGAGCGTTGGGCTATCCACCGCGCAGCACCTTCCTACGAAGAGCTGTCCAGCTCTCAGGAACTGCTGGAAACCGGCATCAAAGTTATCGACCTGATGTGTCCGTTCGCTAAGGGCGGTAAAGTCGGTCTGTTCGGTGGTGCGGGTGTAGGTAAAACCGTAAACATGATGGAGCTGATCCGTAACATCGCGATCGAACACTCCGGTTACTCCGTGTTTGCGGGCGTAGGTGAACGTACTCGTGAGGGTAACGACTTCTACCACGAAATGACCGACTCCAACGTACTGGACAAAGTGTCCCTGGTATATGGCCAGATGAACGAGCCGCCGGGAAACCGTCTGCGCGTTGCACTGACCGGTCTGACCATGGCTGAGAAGTTCCGTGACGAAGGTCGTGACGTTCTGCTGTTCGTTGATAACATCTACCGTTACACCCTGGCCGGTACAGAAGTATCTGCACTGCTGGGTCGTATGCCATCAGCGGTAGGCTACCAGCCGACCCTGGCGGAAGAGATGGGTGTTCTTCAGGAACGTATCACCTCTACCAAAACCGGTTCTATCACCTCCGTTCAGGCGGTATACGTACCTGCGGATGACTTGACTGACCCATCCCCAGCAACCACCTTTGCTCACCTGGATGCAACCGTGGTACTGAGCCGTCAGATCGCTTCTCTGGGTATCTACCCGGCAGTTGACCCGCTGGACTCCACCAGCCGTCAGTTGGATCCGCTGGTTGTTGGTCAGGAACACTACGACACCGCGCGTGGCGTACAGTCCCTGCTGCAGCGTTATCAGGAACTGAAAGACATCATCGCCATCCTGGGTATGGATGAACTGTCTGAAGAAGATAAACTGGTGGTAGCACGTGCGCGTAAGATCCAGCGCTTCCTGTCCCAGCCGTTCTTCGTTGCGGAAGTATTCACCGGTTCTCCGGGTAAATACGTTTCCCTGAAAGACACCATCCGTGGCTTTAAAGGCATCATGGAAGGCGAATACGACCACCTGCCAGAGCAGGCGTTCTACATGGTTGGTTCTATCGACGAAGCCGTGGAAAAAGCCAAAAAACTTTAACGCCTTAATCGGAGGGTGATATGGCAATGACTTACCACCTGGACGTCGTCAGCGCAGAGCAACAAATGTTCTCTGGTCTGGTCGAGAAAATCCAGGTAACGGGTAGTGAAGGTGAACTGGGTATTTTCCCGGGTCACGCCCCGCTGCTCACCGCCATTAAGCCTGGTATGATCCGCATCGTTAAACAGTTCGGTCATGAAGAGTTTATCTATCTGTCCGGCGGCATTCTTGAAGTGCAGCCTGGCAGCGTGACCGTACTGGCTGATACCGCGATTCGCGGACAGGATCTCGATGAAGCGAGAGCCCTGGAAGCGAAGCGTAAGGCTGAAGAGCATATCAAGAGCTCTCATGGTGACGTGGATTACGCTCAGGCATCTGCGGAACTGGCCAAAGCGATCGCGAAACTGCGCGTTATCGAGTTGACCAAAAAAGCGATGTAACACCGGCTTGAAAAGCACAAAGGCCAGTCTGGTTTCCAGGCTGGCTTTTTTTATGGATTTGTTTCAGTAAAAGTGGAACTAAAAAGCTGTTTTATTATTTTGTGATTTACATCACAAAAATGTTGATCGGTTAAAAAATGAGGCGTAAACTCTTTTTTGTGTGATGTGTGTCACAAAATTAATTCAGATAAAAACAGGATACCAACATGAAATTGTTTAACAAAATCATCGCCCTTTTCAGCAGCATGGACGTTTAGTCGTTCCCTACCTGCTCTGTGGCGCGATGCTTAATACGGTTTATCAGCTAGCGCCATCGTTATTAAATCCCCCTCCTTCGCTGTATCATTTGTTCTCTGTCTTTCCCCCTCAATTTTCCCTACCCGTTTTTCTGCTTCTCACTGAATCACATAAATAAAATCGTATTATGCTGATGTAATGCTTTATTCATGCGGTAAAAAAATAGCAAAAACATTAACCTAAGGCTTTAATAAGAGCAGACTCCTGGTTTTTGGGAGACAAAAGACGCAGATATAGACGAAAATAGTGAGTTATCAGATGGGGAATCCCCCCTGTTGAACGTTTTATCTTCGGTCCATTTCACGCTGAAAAAAATGTAGTATTTTCAATGTGAAACGGTATAAATTCGTTCTCAAATTACAGTCAGGACGTGTATGTTGAATAATGCTATGAGCGTTGTGATCCTTGCCGCAGGCAAAGGCACGCGTATGTATTCCGATCTTCCTAAAGTGCTGCACACCCTCGCAGGAAAGCCGATGGTTCAGCATGTCATTGATGCAGCTAATGAATTAGGTGCGACTCATGTGCACCTTGTCTACGGACACGGTGGCGATCTGCTTAAGCAAACGCTGAAAGATGGCAATCTGAATTGGGTTCTGCAGGCTGAGCAGTTGGGTACCGGCCATGCAATGCAGCAGGCGGCGCCATTCTTTAGTGATGACGAAGACATTTTAATGCTCTATGGAGATGTGCCGCTGATCTCTACCGATACCTTACGTCGCCTGCGTGAAGCCAAACCGCAGGGCGGTATCGGTTTGTTAACGGTAAAACTGGACGACCCATCCGGCTATGGGCGTATTACCCGTGATAACGGCAAAGTTACTGGCATTGTTGAGCATAAAGATGCAACCGACGAGCAGCGTCAAATCCAGGAAATCAATACTGGCATTCTGATTGCCAACGGCGCTGACATGAAGCGTTGGCTGTCTAAACTGACCAACAACAACGTGCAGGGTGAATACTACATCACCGATATCATCGCGATGGCGTATCAGGAAGGACGTGAAATTGCTGCGGTACATCCGGCACGAATCAGTGAAACGGAAGGGGTAAATAACCGCCTTCAGTTATCCCGTCTGGAACGTGTGTATCAGTCCGAGCAGGCAGAAAAACTGCTGCTGGCGGGCGTGATGCTGCGCGATCCTGCACGTTTTGATCTTCGCGGTACGCTGATTCACGGGCGCGATGTTGAAATTGATACTAACGTTATCATTGAAGGTAACGTAACCGTTGGAGATCGCGTCAAGATTGGCGCTGGCTGCATCATCAAAAACAGCGTGATTGGTGAGGGTTGTGAGCTTAGCCCGTACAGTGTGGTGGAAGATGCCCATCTGGAAGCCGCTTGCACCATCGGTCCATTCGCGCGTCTGCGCCCGGGTGCTGAGCTGCAGGAAGGCGCACACGTGGGTAACTTCGTCGAAATGAAAAAAGCGCGTCTGGGTAAAGGCTCTAAAGCTGGTCATTTGACCTATCTGGGCGATGCGGAAATTGGCGATAATGTGAATATCGGCGCGGGTACGATCACCTGCAACTACGATGGTGCCAATAAGTTTAAAACCATTATTGGTGATGATGTGTTTGTGGGTTCTGATACTCAGCTGGTGGCACCTGTCACCGTGGGTAAAGGTGCGACGATTGCCGCAGGAACCACCGTAACGCGTAATGTCGCCGATAACGAATTGGTATTAAGCCGTGTACCTCAGGTCCATAAACAGGGCTGGCAGCGTCCGGTGAAGAAGAAGTAATTTATTTTTGCCAGATGGCGGCTTTGCCTTATCCGGCCTACGTGCGGTGACGTTCTGTAGGCCTGATAAGCGTGAGCGCCATCAGGCAGACAAGAGATGAGGGGATAATATAATCCTCCGCTCAACAAGCAGTACCTATAAAAATAACCCCACTCTCTACAAGGCTCGGGGCGCCCGGAATACGGGTATCAGGTTGACCGACAACGACAGGCACAATGCCTAAATTCGGAATCAAAAAATATGTGTGGAATTGTTGGCGCTATCGCGCAGCGTGATGTAGCTGAAATCCTTCTCGAAGGTTTACGCCGTCTGGAATATCGTGGTTATGACTCTGCTGGTCTGGCCGTTGTAGATGCTGAAGGCAACATGACCCGTCTGCGTCGTCTGGGTAAAGTGCAGATGCTGACTGCTGCTGCGGAAGAACATCCGCTGCATGGTGGTACTGGTATTGCTCACACCCGCTGGGCGACACACGGTGAACCTTCAGAAGCGAACGCGCATCCCCATGTTTCTGAACACATTGTTGTGGTGCATAACGGCATCATTGAAAACCATGAACCACTGCGTGAGCTGTTGAAAACGCGTGGCTACACCTTTGTTTCTGAAACCGACACCGAAGTGATTGCTCACCTGGTGCACTGGGAGCTGGAACAGGGTGGTACGTTACGTGAAGCCGTGCTGCGTACTATTCCGCAGCTGCGCGGTGCCTACGGCACGGTGATCATGGATACCCGTAACCCGGAAACCCTGCTGGCGGCCCGTTCTGGCAGCCCGCTGGTGATTGGTCTGGGTATGGGTGAGAACTTTATCGCTTCCGATCAGCTGGCACTGCTGCCGGTAACCCGTCGCTTCATCTTCCTGGAAGAGGGCGACATCGCGGAAGTAACCCGTCGTTCGGTCTCTATTTTCGACAAGTCTGGCGCGGAAGTGAAACGTCAGGATATCGAATCTAATCTGCAATACGATGCGGGCGAAAAAGGTATTTATCGCCACTACATGCAGAAAGAGATCTACGAACAGCCGAACGCAATTAAAAACACGCTGACCGGCCGTATCAGCCACAGTGAAGTGGATTTAAGCGAGCTGGGTTCGCATGCCAACGAGCTGCTGTCTCAGGTTGAGCATATCCAGATTATCGCCTGCGGTACGTCGTACAACTCCGGTATGGTGTCCCGCTACTGGTTTGAATCGCTGGCTGGCATTCCTTGTGATGTCGAAATTGCTTCCGAATTCCGCTATCGCAAATCCGCCGTGCGTCGTAACAGCCTGATGATCACCCTTTCCCAGTCTGGTGAAACGGCAGATACCCTGGCGGGTCTGCGCTTATCCAAAGAGTTGGGCTATCTGGGTTCGCTGGCTATTTGTAACGTACCGGGCTCTTCTCTGGTGCGCGAATCCGACCTGGCGATGATGACCAATGCCGGTACCGAAATCGGCGTGGCCTCCACGAAAGCATTTACCACTCAGCTGACCGTTCTGCTGATGCTGGTGGCGAAACTGTCTCGTCTGAAAGGCCTGGATGTGGCTATTGAGCAGGAAATCGTTCACGGTCTGCAGGCGCTGCCGAGCCGTATTGAGCAGATGCTGTCTCAGGACAAACGCATTGCCGCTCTGGCTGAAGGATTCTCTGATAAACACCATGCGCTGTTCCTGGGCCGTGGCGATCAGTACCCGATTGCGCTGGAAGGCGCGCTGAAGCTGAAAGAGATCTCTTATATTCACGCTGAAGCTTATGCCGCAGGCGAACTGAAACACGGTCCGCTGGCGCTGATTGATGCCGATATGCCGGTTATCGTAGTCGCGCCGAACAACGAACTGCTGGAAAAACTGAAATCCAACATTGAGGAAGTTCGCGCCCGTGGTGGTCAGCTGTACGTCTTTGCTGACCAGGATGCTGGCTTTACCAGCAGCGAAAACATGCACATCATTGAGATGCCGCATGTGGAAGAGGTGATTGCACCGATCTTCTATACCGTTCCGCTGCAGCTGCTGGCGTATCATGTGGCGCTGATTAAAGGCACCGACGTGGATCAGCCGCGTAACCTGGCGAAGTCGGTTACCGTAGAGTAATCCGTACCTAACTGAACTGAAAATGCCCTGCTATGAGCGGGGCATTTTTTTAAACTTGTTCTGTTTTTAATCAATTATCCCGCCTGTTTTATGTGACAAACCGTCATCTTCAGCGACTGTTTGCAGTGTCATAAAATGAAAATTTTAGCGAAATGTTATTGTCATGGTAATGGTTAACGTTTTGTTTTAAATGTATTTTTAGATAAATAACTTCCCGTATTTTTCATTGTCATAAAACTGTCATATTTCGTACATTTAACTGTCACCTGTTTGTCCTATTTTGCTCACAGTAGCAACTCAAACAACGATTTACGAAAACCGTGCAGGAGACATTATGAAAGTTATGCGTACCACTGTCGCAACTGTTGTCGCCGCGACCTTATCCATGAGCGCGTTCTCTGCGTTTGCAGCAGCGAGCCTGACAGGTGCAGGTGCAACCTTCCCTGCGCCAGTGTATGCCAAATGGGCAGATACCTATCAGAAAGAGACCGGTAGCAAAGTAAACTACCAGGGTATCGGCTCCTCCGGTGGCGTAAAACAAATTACGGCCAATACCGTTGATTTCGGCGCTTCTGATGCCCCGCTGTCTGACGAGAAACTGGCACAAGAAGGCCTGTTCCAGTTCCCGACCGTTATCGGCGGTGTGGTGCTGGCGGTGAATATCCCTGGACTGAAATCCGGCGAGCTGGTGCTTGACGGTAAAACGCTGGGCGACATCTACCTCGGTAAAATTAAGAAGTGGGATGACGAAGCCATCACCAAACTGAACCCAGGTCTGAAGCTGCCTTCGCAAAATATCGCCGTTGTGCGTCGCGCTGATGGTTCTGGTACTTCCTTCGTCTTCACTAGCTACCTGGCGAAAGTGAACGAAGAGTGGAAATCTAAAATTGGTTCCGGCTCTACCGTTAACTGGCCGACCGGTCTGGGCGGTAAAGGTAACGACGGTATCGCCGCGTTCGTACAGCGTCTGCCGGGTTCTATCGGTTACGTTGAGTACGCTTACGCTAAGCAGAACAACCTGGCGTACACCAAGCTGGTCTCTGCTGATGGTAAACCGGTAAGTCCGACCGAAGAAAACTTTGCCAACGCCGCTAAAGGCGCTGACTGGAGCAAAACTTTCGCTCAGGATCTGACTAACCAGAAAGGTGACGATGCGTGGCCAATCACTTCCACCACCTTCATCCTGGTCCATAAAGAGCAGAAGAAGCCTGAGCAGGGCGTTGAAGTGCTGAAATTCTTCGATTGGGCATATAAAAATGGTGGCAAACAGGCTAATGACCTGGATTACGCCAGCCTGCCGGACAGCGTGGTTGAGCAGATTCGTGCTGCATGGAAGACCAACGTGAAAGACAGCAGCGGTAAAGCGCTGTACTAATAGAATATCTTTAACGAGTTGGCGGATGGCGCTACGCTTATCCGCCCTACAGTTCCGACTGTAGGCCCAATTTGTAGGCCGGATAAGCGTAGCGCCATCCGGCAGGGCAATTTCGTAAACGCGTTTAACTTAAAGAGTGATTTATGGCTGCAACCAAGCCTGCTTTTAACCCACCGGGTAAAAAGGGTGACATGATATTCAGCGCGCTGGTAAAACTGGCTGCGCTGATTGTGCTATTGATGTTGGGTGGCATTATTGTCTCTCTGGTTATCTCCTCCTGGCCAAGCATACAGAAATTTGGTTTCTCCTTTTTGTGGACCAAAGACTGGGATGCGCCGAACGATATCTACGGCGCGCTGGTACCGATTTACGGTACGCTGGTCACCTCGTTTATTGCATTGCTGATTGCCGTTCCGGTGAGTTTCGGCATTGCGCTGTTCCTGACTGAACTTGCACCCGGTTGGCTGCGTCGTCCGCTGGGTATCGCTATTGAACTGCTGGCAGCAATTCCGAGTATCGTATACGGCATGTGGGGCCTGTTTATCTTTGCCCCGCTGTTTGCGACGTACTTCCAGGAGCCAGTCGGAAACATCCTTTCCAACATTCCGTTTGTTGGTGCACTGTTCGCTGGCCCGGCGTTTGGTATCGGTATTCTGGCGGCTGGTGTGATCCTCGCTATCATGATCATTCCGTACATTGCTGCGGTTATGCGTGATGTGTTCGAACAAACGCCGGTGCTTATGAAAGAGTCAGCCTACGGCATCGGCTGTACCACCTGGGAAGTTATCTGGCGTATCGTCCTGCCGTTCACCAAAAATGGTGTGATCGGCGGTGTGATGCTGGGTCTGGGCCGCGCGCTGGGTGAAACCATGGCGGTCACCTTTATCATTGGTAACACCTACCAGCTCGATAGTGCCTCGCTGTACATGCCGGGCAACAGTATTACCTCTGCGCTGGCGAATGAATTTGCCGAAGCGGAATCTGGCCTGCACGTTGCTGCGTTGATGGAACTGGGTCTGATTCTGTTTGTGATCACCTTCATCGTACTGGCGGCGTCTAAGTTCATGATCATGCGCCTTGCGAAGAACGAGGGGGCACGCTAATGGCTACGCTTGAAATGCAAAACACCACTGCGCTGGCGGAGTCCCGCCGTAAAATGCAGGCACGTCGCCGTCTGAAGAACCGCATCGCGCTGACGCTCTCTATGGCGACCATGGCGTTCGGTCTGTTCTGGCTCATTTGGATCCTGATGTCCACGATCACCCGTGGTATTGACGGTATGTCGCTGGCGCTGTTCACCGAAATGACGCCTCCGCCGAATACAGCGGGTGGTGGTCTGGCGAACGCCCTGGCCGGTAGCGGACTGTTAATTCTGTGGGCGACCGTGTTTGGTACTCCGCTTGGCATTATGGCGGGTATCTACCTGGCAGAGTACGGACGTAAGTCCTGGCTGGCTGAGGTTATCCGCTTTATCAATGACATTCTGCTGTCTGCGCCATCAATCGTGGTCGGTCTGTTCGTTTACACCATTGTGGTAGCAAAAATGGAACACTTCTCTGGCTGGGCGGGCGTTATCGCGCTGGCGCTGCTGCAGGTGCCCATTGTTATTCGTACCACGGAGAACATGCTCAAGCTGGTGCCGGATAGCCTGCGTGAAGCCGCCTATGCACTGGGTACGCCGAAATGGAAGATGATTTCTGCGATCACCCTGAAGGCGTCTGTCTCGGGGATCATTACAGGCGTTCTGTTAGCGATTGCTCGTATCGCAGGTGAAACGGCTCCGCTGCTGTTTACGTCGCTCTCCAATCAGTTCTGGAGCACCGACATGATGCAGCCTATCGCCAACCTGCCGGTCACTATCTTTAAGTTTGCGATGAGCCCGTTTGCTGAGTGGCAGCAACTGGCCTGGGCCGGGGTACTGATTATTACCTTGTGCGTACTGCTGCTGAACATTCTGGCGCGCGTCATTTTCGCGAAGAAGAAACACGGTTAATTTTTACGGCGTGGCTGATGCGGCGCCGGATGAGGAAGAGATTGAAATGAGTATGGTTGATACTGCCCCGGGTAAGATTCAGGTTCGTGATTTGAACTTCTACTATGGCAAATTCCATGCCCTGAAGAACATCAACCTGGATATTGCTAAAAACCAGGTAACGGCGTTTATCGGGCCGTCAGGCTGTGGTAAATCGACGCTGCTGCGTACGTTCAACAAAATGTTTGAACTGTACCCGGAGCAGCGTGCGGAAGGTGAAATCCTGCTGGATGGCGACAATATTCTCACCAATACCCAGGATATCGCTCTGCTGCGTGCCAAAGTGGGCATGGTATTTCAGAAGCCGACGCCGTTCCCGATGTCCATCTACGACAACATTGCTTTTGGCGTACGTCTGTTTGAGAAACTCTCGCGTGCAGATATGGACGAGCGTGTGCAGTGGGCATTGACCAAGGCCGCATTGTGGAACGAAACCAAAGATAAATTACACCAGAGCGGGTACTCTCTCTCGGGTGGTCAGCAGCAGCGCCTGTGTATTGCGCGTGGTATCGCCATTCGCCCGGAAGTGCTTCTGCTTGATGAGCCATGTTCAGCGCTCGACCCTATTTCTACCGGGCGTATCGAAGAGCTGATCACTGAGCTAAAAGAGGATTACACCGTCGTTATCGTTACCCACAACATGCAGCAGGCTGCGCGTTGTTCCGATCACACGGCATTTATGTACCTGGGCGAGTTGATTGAGTTCAGCAACACGGACGATCTGTTCACCAAGCCCGCGAAGAAACAAACTGAAGATTACATCACCGGTCGTTACGGCTGATTCAGGAGCTTGTTGTGGATAACCTTAACCTTAATAAACATATTTCCGGCCAGTTCAATGCAGAGCTGGAAAGCATCCGTACCCAGGTGATGACCATGGGCGGCATGGTCGAGCAGCAGCTTTCTGATGCAATCACGGCGATGCACAACCAGGACAGCGAGCTGGCGAAGCGCGTCATTGAAGGCGATAAGAACGTTAACATGATGGAAGTGGCGATCGACGAAGCCTGCGTGCGTATCATCGCCAAGCGTCAACCGACAGCGAGCGACCTGCGTCTGGTGATGGCGATTATCAAAACCATCGCTGAGCTGGAACGTATTGGCGACGTGGCGGACAAAATTTGCCGTACCGCGCTGGAGAAGTTCTCGCAACAGCACCAGCCGCTGCTGGTAAGCCTGGAATCACTGGGCCGCCACACCGTACAAATGCTGCATGACGTGCTGGATGCGTTTGCGCGTATGGATCTGGACGAAGCAGTGCGTATTTATCGCGAAGATAAGAAAGTTGACCAGGAATATGAAGGCATCGTACGTCAGCTGATGACTTATATGATGGAAGACCCTCGTACCATTCCAAGCGTGCTGACCGCGCTGTTCTGCGCACGTTCCATCGAACGTATCGGTGACCGCTGCCAGAATATCTGCGAATACATCTTCTACTTCGTGAAGGGACAAGACTTCCGTCACGTGGGCGGGGATGAGCTGGATAAGCTGCTGGCGGGCAAAGATCCGAAGGAATAAGCGGCTTGTTGCGTGCGCCGGGATCCCCCGGCGTCGCTATTGTAGGCCGGATAAGGTGTTACGCCGCATCCGGCATTCTGCGCCATTCGCCTGATGGCGCTTTGCTTATCGGGCCTACTGTTTATTCGACGATATTCCAACCCCGCGCTTTCCACAATTCCGGCAACTGTGCCAGATCGGTAAACGTCGTGACTTTTGGATGATCGATCGGTTTGTTATGCGGATCGGCGCAGAAGTAGAACACTTCCATCCCGGCGGCAATCCCCGCCTGCGCACCTGCGCTGGAATCATCAACCAGAATGCAGTTCTCAAGGTTAACGTCCATCGCTTTCGCCGCATGGAACATCAGGGCCGGATCGGGCTTCCAACGCTGAATATCGTAGCCGCTGAACAGTAAATCAGGGAAATGGTGTAACATGCCCAGCTTACCCAGCGAATGCTGCATTTTACTGACCGGACCGTTAGAGACCACACACATTGGTACGGCCATGCTGTCCAGTAGCGCATTGGCACCGGCAATCACCTCCAGTTCCGTATCGAACAGACGTGCGACCTCAGCGCGATAAACCGGTTCTAAATCGGCTTTTGCCAGTTCGACACCGTGCTCCTCGTTGATAATGTCGATGATCTCGTACAGCTTTACCCCCTTGAAGCGTTTGAAAATTTCTTCAAGATCGAGCGTAATGCCAAACGCCTGGAACATGCTGACATACGCGCGAGAACAAATCACTTCACTGTCGACAAGGGTACCGTCACAGTCAAAAAATACGGCTTCTATCTGGGACATGTCATTTCCGTTTTAACAAGTTTAACGTTTTCGTAATGCATTATTGGGCGACGCAATCGTTGCCGTATAAGCAAAATCAATGAAAAAAGTTGCTCATAACCCAACCCTATTGTCGCATTTTGGTATAGGATAGCGACGAATTTTCCCTCCTTGTTCGGAAATTGATAATGAGTCAACAACACACAACCCAGGCTTCTGGCCAGGGGATGCTGGAACGCGTGTTCAAACTGCGCGAACATGGCACGACGGCACGGACCGAAGTGATCGCCGGTTTAACGACCTTCCTGACGATGGTGTATATCGTTTTTGTTAACCCGCAAATTCTTGGCGTGGCTGGCATGGATACCAGCGCTGTCTTTGTTACCACCTGCCTTATTGCTGCATTTGGTAGCATCATGATGGGCCTGTTTGCCAACCTGCCGGTCGCACTTGCGCCTGCTATGGGCCTGAACGCATTCTTCGCTTTCGTGGTCGTTGGCGCGATGGGGCTGTCATGGCAGATTGGTATGGGCGCTATCTTCTGGGGCGCTGTTGGTCTGCTGCTGCTGACGATTTTCCGCGTTCGTTACTGGATGATTGCCAATATCCCGGTTAGCCTGCGTGTGGGGATCACCAGCGGTATTGGTCTGTTCATCGGCATGATGGGGCTGAAAAACGCCGGTGTTATCGTCGCCAACAAAGACACGCTGGTGTCTATCGGTAACCTGACGTCCCACAGCGTACTGCTCGGTATCCTGGGCTTCTTTATCATCGCGATTCTGGCGTCCCGTAACATTCACGCGGCGGTGCTGATTTCTATCATCGTAACCACGCTGCTGGGCTGGATGCTTGGCGATGTTCATTACAACGGTATCGTTTCTGCGCCACCGAGCGTGATGTCCGTTATCGGACATGTCGACCTGGCCGGTTCGTTTAACATTGGCCTGGCGGGTGTGATTTTCTCGTTCATGCTGGTTAACCTGTTCGACTCCTCCGGTACGCTGATTGGCGTTACGGATAAAGCCGGTCTGGCGGATGCGAAGGGCAAGTTCCCGCGCATGAAGCAAGCGCTGTATGTGGATAGCGTGTCGTCGGTTACCGGGGCGTTTATCGGGACTTCTTCCGTTACTGCGTATATCGAATCTTCTTCCGGGGTTTCGGTCGGTGGACGTACCGGTCTGACCGCCGTGGTCGTTGGTCTGCTGTTCCTGTTGGTTATCTTCCTGTCGCCGCTGGCGGGGATGGTACCGGGCTATGCAGCCGCTGGTGCGCTGATTTACGTTGGCGTCCTGATGACATCAAGCCTGTCGCGCGTGAAGTGGGATGACCTGACAGAAGCGGTTCCGGCGTTTATTACCGCCGTGATGATGCCCTTTAGCTTCTCAATTACCGAAGGTATTGCGCTGGGCTTTATTTCTTACTGCGTGATGAAGATTGGTACCGGACGTTTCCGCGATCTCAGCCCGTGCGTCATCATTGTCGCGCTGCTGTTTGTGCTGAAGATTGTGTTTATCGACGCGCACTAATCGCTGTTTATTTGCCCATATATCAACAAGCCCGGCATATCGCCGGGCTTTTTCTTTTACGCTTTCACGCGCTGAATGTAGTCGCCAAATGCGGTCAATTGACCTGTCAGATGGTCCAGCGTGCTTTGGTCGATCACTTCACCTGTCTGCGGGTCTACTTTATTCTGAATGACGCCGCCCATAAATTCCGGCTTGTTCATTACCATGGCGTCGAGGAATACCAGGATCTGACGCAGATGATACTGGCAGCGCGCGCCGCCAATAGCACCCATAGAACTGGTCTGGATCAGCACCGGCTTACCCGATAATGGCTGATCGGGCAGGCGGGACAGCCAGTCGATGGCGTTCTTCAGTCCGCCCGGAACAGAATAGTTATATTCAGGTGTTACGATGACGACACCGTCAGCCTTTCTGATTTGCTCAGCCAGCGCTTCTACGCTGGCCGGAAAACCTTCTTCCTGTTGGAGGTCGGCATCGTACAGAGGGATATCACCAATCGACGGCAGCGCGTTCACTTCCATTCCCGCTGGAGCAATCTTGGGCAGCGTACGGGCAACCATTCCATTAAACGAACCTTTGCGCAGACTTCCCAGTAACGTAACAACATTCAATGTTTCAGACATGGTGACTCCTGTTTCATCATGAAGGTTAAATCAAAGCGTATGGCTCTTCGCTGCACATAATTGAGAGAACCGGATCAGACGACCCGTTGGCTCATTGGCGCGAGTCTGGATATCAGGCAAAATTTTCCAGTCCTGTTTACCATCAAACTCCCAAACTTTGAGTTTTTCAATGGTTGGCGTAACCGCAACTGACCACACCAGTACATCTTCCGCATCGCAAATGGCTTCAACCTGCGCCACATGGGCACATTTCAGGCGCCCTGCGCCGGGTAAAAGCTGGAGCTCGCGCGGATCGTCATTGCACACATCGCCAGTGAGTTTGAGTACGCTCTGGCGCAATGTAATGAGCTGCGCGCGTGCTTCGTTGGGGTCGTTTTGGTTATTGATCCACAGGTTTTCGTTACTGGAGAAGCGCCACGTTTCCACTGAATTTGGATTGTGAAACCCGCGGGTGGCCCGCTGAAGTTCCATATCCAGGCCGCACGTTCCTTCAGTTGTCAGCACAACGCCGACGATATTCCCGGCATAGGAAATCGAAAAACCCGGCAGGTTCTTATCGCGAAAAACGGGCTTACCTTTGGCCTGAGTAACAATTTCGGGCAGCGTGCTGGTGCCGTAAAGCATAAACATCAGTTCAGCGAGAAGACTTCGGGAAGCCAGGAAACGTGTCCGGCGATGAGCGGGTAGATCTCTTGCTTCGATATGACATGGAGAAGGGAGGCGAGCTGAAACCAGGTGTCCCTCCGTAAGAATCCCTCTGGCAAAATGTGTCGCCATTTGTCGCTCCGTGATTAATGGTCCGTGATTATTACCAGAGTAACATTTACACGGCTTCCGGGCAGGCTTTGCTGCCCAAAAACTAAGCGAAAATGGGAGACATTACGCGATATTTACATTTCTGTTGCCAGAATGGTCGATTTAGCAACACTAAAATGAAGGATCGTCAGGAGATATCGCGATAAAGCGCCTTGATCGTGTCTTTTAGCCAGACGATCTTAGGATTGTGGCTGTTGCGTTTATGCCAAAGAAGAGTGAACGGTACGCGCATTTTTTCCAGTTGCGCCGTATCAAATGGCATAGGTCGCGCCACGAGTGGAAGCTGGTGGAGTTGGTTATAACGCTGGCAATAGACCGGTGCGGTGGCTATCAGCGCGTGATCCGGCTGCGCGGCCATAAACAGCGATTGCTCAAAACCGGGCAGACATAATGCGATATTGCGTGCGCGTCCCATTTCTTGCAGGACTTCATCCAGCGCCCATGTATCGCTTTGCTCCCAGCTAATGCTGATGTGCGGATAGCGCAGAAAGGTGTCCAGATTCCACTCTTCCTGCAGTGCGGGATGATCTTCACGTAGCCAGACGCAGGGCAGATCGGAAAACAGCACTTCATGGTCGATCGACAATGGCAACAAACTCAGCAGTTCGCGCGAACGCGGATGACTTTCGCGCCCGGTAAAGCCAATATCCACTTCACCGCGAATAATGGCATCCAGCGAATCATAGTCCCAGTTGCGTATTTTGATTGTCGCCTGGGGATAGCGCTGATAAATCTGCTGGGAGAGCGCATTGAACATGATCATCACTAACGGCGTTTCGGCCGCCAGATCAAACTTCAGCCCGCGTGGAGACTCATGGTGCGGCTTATCGAGCAACTGATTGCCCATCTGCATCCATTCAGCAAGGCTCTGCTCCATGCTGACCATCAGCGGCGTCGGCGATAATCCCAGCGGGGTGTTCACAAACAAGGGATCATCAAACCAGGTCCGCAGCTTCGACAGCGACTTACTGACCGCCGACGGTGTGACGTTCATCCGTTTGGCGGTTTTAGTGACGCTGCGTTCCTGCATCAACAGCTGCAGACAGAGCAATAAATTAAGATCAAGACTGCTGAGGGATTTCTTCATGAGTTGGCGCGGACCGGTTAGGTGCAACAGTGATAATCAGCATGATACTCACTATGCTACAGCCAATCAGAATCCCGATCAGCATATTCAGCGCATCAAGGCCAAGAACCGCCGCCAGCCAAATCCACAGCGAGGAACCGCAAACCTGGGCAATACCTAATGCCGAGCTGGCGACGCCCGCACGCAGCGAGAACGGCCCAAGCGCCTGGCTCATCGCAACACCGAAGCCGACCGAGAATCCGGCGCAGATTAACGTCAGCCCGAAAAGCGTTACTGCGTGTGAAGTGGCAAGGGTTAACACCACGCCGGCACACAGAAACAGCACCTGTGAGGTCAGCATCAGAACGCGAGGCTTAAATACGCTCAGAGCAAATGGCGTAGAGAAAGAGACCGCCATACTGATGCCTGCGGTCATGGCCATCGTGGTGGCGTACTCACCACGGTCGAAGCCCATCACTTCCATCAGCAGCACCGGAGACGTGTTCACGAAGGTCAGGATCACCGATACGCTGAGGGTGGTAATGGCCAGACGGCTTAAGAAAAAGCGGTTTACCAGTGATTCGGTTGTGTGGTTCTTTTCCGTCGTCGCCATAAGCGTTGCTGGGCGCGATTCTCGCAGGACAAACACCGACAGCAGGCAAACAGCCACACCCATTCCCATCATCGTGTAGAACAGGCTCTGCCACGGGTATTTGAGCATGATCAGATGCCCCATCACTGGAGCCAACACCGGCACAATACAGGTAATTCCGTTCAACAGCGACAGTACCTTCGCCCGGCGGCGATCGTCGAGCGTATCGCGCAGGATAGCGAAAGCCACCACGTAGCAACAGCCCGCACCTACGCCCTGAATAAAACGACCTATGAGGAATGGCGTACCGCTTTCGGCGAAAGAACATAGCGCAGAGGCGAAAATAAAGATGAGTGCGCCGACTATGGCGACCGGTTTGCGACCTGACTGGTCGGCAATTTTACCGGCGAACAGCATCGCCGTCGCCATTCCTGCCAGATAAACCGAAAACGCGATATGCAGTTGCGCCTCGCTGGCCTGTAAATCGGCAGCAATACGGGGCAGCCCCACCAGATACATATCAATACCGGCAGGATAAAGAAGAACCAGGGCGAAACTGCAGATTAGAAAGCGTGTCATAGCGACCTCATAAGAAATGTGGCGCTAAGCATACGGTCAGAGAGTCAACTGCACGAGTTGCCATTTGGACAACAGTGATTTCCACATGGGAAATAGTTGTTGCCGGATGGCGGCGTAAATGCCTTATCCGGCCTACGGGGCCTGTAGGCCCGGTTAGAATCTAGCTACCGGGCAACACAACGCTACTTACCAATACAGAAGCTGGAGAAAATCCGTCCCAGCAGATCGTCGGAAGTAAATTCTCCGGTGATCTCACTGAGGTTCTGCTGCGCCAGGCGTAGCTCCTCAGCCAGCAATTCTCCGGCCCATGCTCCGAGCAGTTGGGCTTTACCCTGCTCGAGATGCTCTGCAGCTTCTGCCAGCGCCTGCAGGTGACGACGACGCGCCAGGAAGCCGCCTTCCATATTGGTTTCAAAGCCCATGCTCTGTTTGAGATGATTACGCAGTACGTCAACGCCTTCACCGGTACGCGCGGAGAGGCGAACCAGTGAGTGGCTATTTACTTCGCTAAGGCCCAGCGTCTCACCGGTAATATCCGCTTTGTTACGCACCACGGTGATCGGCAGTTTGGCTGGCAGACGGGCAATAAAGTCTGGCCAGATATCTGCCGGGTCCACGGCGTCGGTGGTGGTGCCATCAACCATAAACAGTACACGGTCGGCCTGTTCAATTTCCTGCCAGGCACGTTCGATACCGATGCGTTCAACTTCGTCGCTGGCATCGCGCAAACCGGCGGTGTCGATGATGTGTAGCGGCATGCCGTCGATGTGAATATGCTCACGCAGCACGTCGCGAGTAGTCCCGGCGATATCGGTGACAATGGCCGCCTCACGGCCAGCCAGCGCGTTCAGCAGGCTTGATTTCCCGGCGTTTGGCCGACCGGCAATCACCACCTTCATCCCTTCGCGCAGCAGGCTGCCCTGACGCGCTTCCGCACGCACGGCATCAAGATCGCTGATAACGCTGTTGAGTTGCGCTTCAATCTTGCCGTCAGACAGGAAGTCGATTTCTTCATCCGGGAAGTCGATCGCTGCTTCAACATAGATGCGCAGGTGAGTGAGCGCTTCCACAAGATGATTTACCCGTGCGGAAAATGCGCCCTGCAACGAGTTCAGCGCCGAGCGAGCGGCTTGCTCTGAGCTGGCATCGATCAGGTCGGCAATCGCCTCGGCCTGGGCTAAATCGAGCTTATCATTGAGAAACGCTCGCTCGGAGAATTCACCCGGTCTGGCAATGCGCAGCCCGGGAATGGTCAGAATACGTTTGAGCAGCAGGTCAAGAATCACTGGACCGCCGTGGCCCTGAAGCTCTAAAACGTCTTCGCCGGTAAAGGAGTTTGGGCCGGGGAACCACAAGGCAATCCCCTGATCCAGCGCGCTGCCATCCGCGTCTTTAAACGGCAGATAATCGGCATAACGCGGTTTGGGCAGTTTCCCCAGTACGGTTTCTGCGACCTCACGCGCCTTCAGGCCGGAGATACGCAGGATACCCACGCCACCACGTCCCGGTGGGGTGGCCTGAGCGACGATGGTGTCGTTATGGCTCATGGTTTGTCTCTTCTTAATGCAATAAAAAAGGCGGTCTAATGACCGCCCTTTACTTTATGTTCCGTTTGCCGGATGGCGGCTTCGCCTAATCCGGCCTACACCGAATCAGGAGTTTTTCTTCTCGCGGCTATGCAGGCCACGTTTCTCCAGACCACGGTAAATCAGCTGCTGCTGAATAATGGTTACCAGGTTGCTGACGATATAGTACAGCACCAGACCTGACGGGAACCACAGGAAGAACACGGTGAAGATGACCGGCATGAAGGTCATGATCTTCTGCTGCATCGGGTCGGTTACAGTGGTCGGAGACATCTTCTGAATGAAGAACATCGTCACGCCCATCAGAATCGGCAGGATGTAGTACGGGTCCTGTGCAGACAGGTCATGGATCCACAGGGCGAACGGCGCATGACGCAGTTCAATGGAGCCCATCAGCATGTAGTACAACGCCAGGAAGATTGGCATCTGGATGATCAGCGGGAAGCAGCCGCCCAGCGGGTTTACCTTCTCAGCTTTGTACAGGGCCATCATTTCCTGGCTCTGACGCTGTTTGTCATCGCCCAGACGTTCACGCATAGCCTGAATCTTTGGCTGCAGCATACGCATCTTCGCCATGGAGGTGTACTGCGCTTTGGTCAGCGGGTACATGATGCCACGAACGATAAAGGTGATAACGATGATGGAGAAGCCCCAGTTACCCAGGAAGCTATGGATCCACTTCAGCAGTTTAAACAGCGGCTGAGAAATGAACCACAACCAGCCGTAATCCACGGTCAGATCCAGGTGCGGTGCAACGGCCGCCATTTTATCCTGAATTTCCGGGCCGACCCACAGGGTGCTGGTCATCGCGCCAGTCTGGCCAGGCTGTACCAGTACCGGCTGTGATTTATAGCCGATAGCGGCAATGCCGTTACCCAGGTTAGCGGTATAGAAGTTGTTGGTGCCGTCGTTACGCGGAACCCATGCCGTTGCGAAATACTGTTGCAGCATTGCGACCCAGCCATCTTTAGCATTGACGTTCAGGTTTTCGTTTTCAGCAATGGTGTCGAATTTGTATTTCTCATACTTCTCATCCGGCGTGGAGTACGCCGCGCCACGGAAGGTGTGCAGCGCAAAGTTGCTGCTACCGGTGTCGCGATGAGATGGCAGATTGATGGATTGCTTCAACTGACCAAAGGTGGAGATTTCCAGCGGTTTTTCGCCGGCGTTCTGCACGCTGTAGTTAACGTTGACAGCATATTCACCACGCTTAAGAACAAACGTTTTAGTGAATGTGTTACCCGCTGCGTCAGTATAGGTCATCGGGATCTGCAGTTCGTTCTGACCGTCAGCCAGTACAAACGCGTCTTTATCGACGTTGTACAGCGGACGTGGGCCGTTAGCCGGGTTATCCGGGCCGTCACGACCTGTCAGGCCACTCTGTGCCTGGTAGATGAACTGTGGCGTGGTTTCCAGTAACTGGAACGGTTCGGTAGAACCGAGTTCTTTCGGGTAAGCTGGCAGTGAAGCCTGTTCCACATCACCACCACGGGTGTTGATGGTCAGATCAAGCACGTCAGTTTTAACCGTAATCAGTTTCCCCTGGCCACTGGCCGGTACGCCCTGGTCTGCGGCGCTACCCGCTGCGGTGGTCGTTGTCTGCGTGGTCTGTTGGGCCTGAGGTTGCGGGTTTTTATCCTGCTCCCAGGCTTGCCAGATCATGAAAGACACGAACAGCAAAGCGATGACTAAAAGATTGCGTTGCGAATCCATCGTTAGTGTTCTCTGGTATCAAATGGTCCGGGCGGGACGGGATCGTCACCACCAGGGTGTAAAGGGTGGCATTTTAATACGCGTTTCACCGTCAACCAACTGCCTTTTATCACTCCAAACCTGCGCAATGCCTCAATTCCGTAGCTCGAACAGGTTGGAGTGAAACGGCAATGCGGCCCAAGCAGCGGACTGATCAGGCGTTGATAGACCCGAATGAGGGCTATCAGGACCCGCGAGCCAGGCGACAATGGCGACGCCATAATTTTTCCAACGCTTCCGAGAGAGCACGGTTATCGAGGTCAGCAACCCCTTTTTTCGCCACCACCACGAAATCCATTGCTGGAAGCTCGTGCTGACGTAAACGGAAGCTTTCACGCGTCAGACGTTTAATCCGATTGCGTTCATGCGCACGTTTAACATTTTTCTTGGCGACTGTAAGACCGATACGGGGATGCCCCAGCGAATTCAGGCGGCCGAGGATGGTGATTTGCGGCGTGCCAGCCCGTTGTGGCTGCTGGAAGACGAATGTGAAATGAGTGGGAGTTAACAAACGTAACTCCCTGGGAAATGCGAGCTTAACCACTCAGGGGCTAGCTTTTATTACTTAGAAACGGTCAGACGAGAACGGCCTTTAGCACGACGACGTGCCAGAACCTGACGACCATTTTTATTAGCCATACGAGCACGGAAGCCGTGAGAACGGTTGCGCTTCAGTACAGACGGTTGAAAAGTGCGTTTCATGGCGATTTCTACCTAAACTTGAATAAATTCACTGACTTTTGCGTATACCCGAACGAATTTCGAACGACTTACGCCACAGTGTGGGTGATTAAAGAGGCCGGATTGTAATAATTGTACACTCCGGAGTCAATTCTCTTTCCTTATTTCCCGCTTTTTTCCGCATGGTTTCGCGTAAAAAACAGGCAGCGTTGACGCCGTAAGGCGACCGTTACTCGCTGGGGGTAAGAATTATACGGGCTGGTGGATAAAGCGCAAGGATCGCACGGGATCTTTATTAGATCGTTTAAGCAGTAAAGCATCTTTACTCATTAATTTTTTCAATATGCGCGCTAAAACCTGCAGCACTTCTCCAGGATCGTTTACACTTAGCCGATTCTGGATCATCCTGTGGATAAATCGGGAAGAATCTGTGAGAAACAGAAGATCTCTTTCTCAGTTTACGCTATGATCCGCGGTCCTGATCGTTTCAATGGATCCTGATCGGGTAAAAATTGCAGATAGCAATTCGCACGTCACCCTTTGCATAGGGTCTTGTCGATGTGCGTCAACAATCATGAATGTTTCAGCCTTTGTCATTTATCGACTTTTGTTCGAGTGGAGTCCGCCGTGTCACTTTCGCTTTGGCAGCAGTGTCTTGCCCGATTGCAGGATGAGTTACCAGCCACAGAGTTCAGTATGTGGATACGCCCGTTGCAGGCGGAACTGAGCGATAACACGCTGGCTTTGTATGCGCCAAACCGTTTCGTGCTCGATTGGGTAAGGGATAAATACCTTAATAACATTAATGGATTACTCAATAATTTCTGTGGCGCGGATGCCCCACAGCTGCGCTTTGAAGTCGGCACTAAACCCGTCACGCAAACGCTGAAAACGCCGGTCAACAATGTTGTTGCGCCCTCCCACGTGGCTCAGCAAGTGCAACCACAACGTGCTGCTCCGGCGGCGCGTCCAGGCTGGGATAACGTCCCGGCTCCGGCAGAACCTACCTATCGTTCTAACGTCAACGTCAAACACACGTTTGATAACTTCGTTGAAGGTAAATCTAACCAACTGGCGCGCGCGGCGGCACGTCAGGTGGCGGACAATCCTGGCGGCGCCTACAATCCGTTATTCCTTTATGGCGGTACGGGCCTGGGTAAAACCCACCTGTTGCACGCTGTCGGTAACGGCATTATGGCGCGTAAGCCAAACGCCAAAGTGGTGTATATGCACTCCGAGCGTTTTGTGCAGGACATGGTCAAAGCCCTGCAAAACAACGCGATCGAAGAGTTTAAACGCTACTACCGTTCCGTTGACGCGCTGCTGATTGACGATATCCAATTCTTCGCGAATAAAGAGCGATCGCAGGAAGAGTTTTTCCACACCTTTAACGCCCTGCTGGAAGGCAATCAGCAGATCATCCTGACCTCGGATCGCTATCCGAAGGAGATCAACGGCGTTGAAGATCGTCTGAAATCCCGCTTTGGCTGGGGACTGACTGTCGCGATCGAACCGCCTGAACTGGAAACGCGTGTTGCGATCCTGATGAAAAAAGCCGACGAAAACGACATTCGTCTGCCGGGTGAAGTCGCGTTCTTTATTGCCAAGCGTCTACGCTCTAACGTACGTGAGCTGGAAGGCGCACTGAACCGCGTGATCGCCAACGCCAATTTTACCGGCCGGGCGATTACTATCGATTTCGTGCGTGAAGCGCTGCGCGATCTGCTGGCTTTGCAGGAAAAGCTGGTCACCATCGACAATATCCAGAAGACGGTGGCGGAGTATTACAAAATCAAAATTGCGGATCTGCTTTCTAAGCGTCGATCTCGCTCGGTAGCTCGTCCGCGCCAGATGGCGATGGCGCTGGCAAAAGAGCTCACTAACCACAGTCTGCCGGAAATTGGCGACGCGTTTGGTGGGCGTGACCATACTACCGTGCTTCATGCCTGCCGCAAGATTGAGCAGTTGCGTGAAGAAAGCCATGATATTAAAGAAGATTTCTCCAATTTAATCAGAACATTATCTTCGTGACGCTATGAAATTTACCGTTGAACGTGAACATTTATTAAAACCGCTTCAGCAGGTCAGCGGCCCGCTGGGTGGACGTCCTACACTGCCTATTCTCGGAAACCTGCTGCTGCAGGTTGCTGACGGCACGCTTTCGCTGACCGGTACCGATCTCGAAATGGAGATGGTGGCGCGCGTGGCGCTGATCCAGCCTCATGAACCTGGCGCGACCACCGTTCCGGCGCGTAAATTCTTCGATATTTGCCGTGGATTGCCGGAAGGCGCGGAAATTGCCGTTCAACTGGAAGGCGACCGTATGCTGGTGCGTTCTGGCCGCAGCCGTTTCTCGCTGTCTACGCTGCCTGCCGCCGACTTCCCGAATCTGGACGACTGGCAGAGCGAAGTCGAATTCACCCTGCCGCAGGCCACAATGAAGCGCCTGATTGAAGCCACGCAGTTTTCGATGGCGCATCAGGATGTGCGTTACTACTTAAACGGCATGCTGTTTGAAACCGAAGGGGAAGAGCTGCGTACCGTGGCGACCGACGGTCACCGTCTGGCGGTTTGTTCAATGCCTGTCGGTCAGCCGTTGCCAAGCCATTCGGTGATCGTACCGCGTAAAGGTGTGATTGAACTGATGCGTATGCTTGACGGCGGCGATAACCCGCTGCGCGTGCAGATTGGCAGCAACAACATTCGTGCGCACGTTGGTGACTTCATCTTCACCTCTAAGCTGGTTGATGGCCGTTTCCCGGATTATCGCCGCGTATTGCCGAAGAATCCGGACAAACATCTGGAAGCCGGTTGCGATATTCTCAAACAGGCGTTTGCGCGTGCGGCGATCCTGTCGAACGAGAAATTCCGCGGCGTGCGTCTGTATGTCAGCGAAAACCAGCTCAAAATCACCGCCAACAACCCGGAGCAGGAAGAAGCAGAAGAAATTCTGGATGTCTCCTATCCTGGTACAGAACTGGAAATCGGCTTTAACGTGAGCTACGTACTGGACGTTCTGAACGCGCTGAAGTGCGAGAACGTGCGTATTCTGCTGACCGATTCCGTATCGAGCGTACAGATTGAAGATGCCGCATCACAGTCGGCTGCCTATGTTGTTATGCCAATGAGACTGTAATGTCGCTCACCCGCCTGTTGATCCGCGATTTTCGCAATATCGAAAGCGCGGATCTCGCTTTATCCCCTGGCTTTAACTTCCTGGTTGGCGCGAACGGCAGCGGCAAAACCAGTGTGCTGGAAGCCATCTATACGCTCGGCCATGGCCGGGCGTTTCGCAGTTTGCAGATTGGCCGCGTGATTCGCCACGAGCAGGAGTCGTTTGTTTTACACGGGCGTTTGCAGGGTGAAGAACGTGAAACGTCGATTGGCCTGACGAAAGACAAACTGGGCGACAGCAAAGTGCGCATTGACGGCACTGACGGGCACAAGGTCGCAGAACTGGCGCACCTGATGCCGATGCAGCTGATCACGCCTGAGGGGTTTACTTTACTCAACGGCGGCCCCAAATACAGAAGAGCATTCCTTGACTGGGGATGCTTTCACAATGAAGTCGGATTTTTCACCGCCTGGAGCAACCTGAAGCGACTGCTCAAGCAGCGCAATGCAGCGCTGCGCCAGGTGAGTCGTTATGAGCAACTGCGCCCGTGGGATAAAGAACTGATCCCACTGGCGGAACAAATCAGCACCTGGCGCGCGGAGTACAGCGCCGGTATCGCGCAGGATATGGCGGATACCTGCCAGCAGTTTCTTCCCGAGTTTTCGCTCTCCTTCTCATTCCAGCGCGGCTGGGAGAAAGAGACTGATTATGCCGAAGTGCTGGAACGCAGTTTTGAACGCGATCGCATGTTGACCTACACTGCGCACGGCCCGCATAAGGCGGATTTCCGCATTCGCGCCGACGGTGCGCCGGTGGAAGATACGTTGTCGCGTGGGCAGCTAAAGCTGCTGATGTGCGCCTTACGTCTGGCGCAAGGGGAGTTCCTGACCCGTGAAAGCGGGCGGCGCTGCCTGTACCTGATAGATGATTTTGCCTCTGAACTGGATGACGCGCGTCGCGGACTGCTGGCCAGCCGCTTAAAAGCCACGCAATCTCAGGTCTTTGTCAGCGCAATCAGCGCTGAACACGTTATAGACATGTCCGATGAAAATTCGAAGATGTTTACCGTGGAAAAGGGTAAAATAACGGATTAACCCAAGATAAAATGAGCGAGAAACGTTGATGTCGAATTCTTATGACTCCTCCAGTATCAAAGTCCTGAAAGGACTGGATGCGGTGCGTAAGCGCCCGGGTATGTATATCGGCGACACGGATGACGGCACCGGTCTGCACCACATGGTATTCGAGGTGGTAGATAACGCTATCGACGAAGCGCTCGCGGGTCACTGTAAAGATATCGTGGTAACGATTCACGCTGACAACTCCGTGTCCGTTACCGATGATGGCCGTGGTATCCCAACCGGTATTCACCCGGAAGAGGGCGTTTCGGCAGCGGAAGTTATCATGACCGTTTTGCACGCAGGCGGTAAATTCGATGATAACTCCTATAAAGTTTCCGGCGGTCTGCACGGCGTGGGTGTTTCCGTCGTTAACGCCCTGTCACAGAAGCTGGAACTGGTGATTCGTCGTGAAGGCAAAGTGCATCAGCAAACTTACGTGCACGGTGTGCCGCAGGCGCCGCTGGCAGTAACCGGCGAAACAGAATTGACGGGGACTCAGGTCCGTTTCTGGCCAAGCCACGAAACCTTTACCAATGTTGTTGAATTTGAATACGACATTCTGGCGAAACGTCTGCGTGAGCTGTCATTCCTGAACTCCGGCGTCTCTATTCGTCTGCGCGACAAGCGTGACGGCAAAGAAGACCATTTCCACTACGAAGGTGGCATCAAGGCGTTTGTTGAATACCTCAACAAAAACAAAACGCCGATCCACCCGAATATCTTCTACTTCTCCACCGAAAAAGACGGTATCGGCGTTGAAGTTGCGCTGCAGTGGAACGATGGTTTCCAGGAAAACATCTACTGCTTCACCAACAACATTCCACAGCGTGACGGCGGTACTCACCTTGCAGGCTTCCGTGCGGCGATGACCCGTACCCTGAACGCCTACATGGACAAAGAAGGCTACAGCAAAAAAGCGAAAGTCAGCGCTACCGGTGACGATGCCCGTGAAGGCCTGATTGCCGTTGTTTCCGTGAAAGTACCGGATCCGAAGTTCTCCTCACAGACCAAAGACAAGCTGGTCTCCTCTGAGGTGAAATCGGCGGTAGAACAGCAGATGAACGAACTGCTGAGCGAATATCTGCTGGAAAACCCGTCTGACGCGAAAATCGTTGTTGGCAAAATTATTGATGCTGCACGTGCTCGTGAAGCTGCACGTCGTGCGCGTGAAATGACCCGTCGTAAAGGCGCGCTGGACTTAGCCGGTCTGCCGGGCAAGCTGGCGGACTGTCAGGAACGTGACCCGGCGCTGTCCGAACTGTACCTTGTGGAAGGGGACTCCGCGGGCGGTTCTGCGAAGCAGGGCCGTAACCGTAAAAACCAGGCGATTCTGCCGCTGAAGGGTAAAATCCTCAACGTCGAGAAAGCGCGCTTTGACAAGATGCTCTCCTCTCAGGAAGTCGCGACGCTGATCACCGCGCTCGGCTGTGGCATCGGTCGTGACGAGTACAACCCGGACAAACTGCGTTATCACAGCATCATCATCATGACCGATGCTGACGTCGATGGCTCGCACATTCGTACGCTGCTGTTGACCTTCTTCTATCGTCAGATGCCGGAAATCGTTGAACGCGGCCACGTTTACATTGCACAGCCACCGCTGTACAAAGTGAAAAAAGGCAAGCAGGAACAATACATTAAAGATGACGAAGCGATGGATCAGTATCAGATCTCTATCGCTCTGGATGGCGCAACGCTGCACACCAACGCCAGCGCACCAGCCCTTTCCGGTGAGTCGTTAGAGAAACTGGTTTCAGAATACAACGCGACGCAGAAAATGATTGGCCGTATGGAACGTCGTTTCCCGAAAGCGCTGCTGAAAGAGCTGGTTTATCAACCGACGCTGCCAGAAGCTGATTTGGCTGATGAAGCGAAAGTTACGGCCTGGGTTTCCCAGTTGGTTAACGTGCTTAATGAAAACGAAATGCACGGCAGCACCTGGAATAGCTTCGTGCGTAAAGACGCTGAACTGAACCTGTTCGAACCGGTGATCCGGGTGCGTACCCACGGTGTCGATACTGACTATCCATTGGAACATGAATTTGTGACCGGTGGCGAGTACCATCGTATTTGTACGCTTGGCGAGAAGCTGCGTGGGCTGATCGAAGACGATGCGTTTATCGAACGTGGCGAGCGTCGCCAGCCGGTTGCCAGCTTTGAGCAGGCACTGGAATGGCTGCAGAAAGAGTCTCGTCGTGGCCTCGCTATCCAGCGTTATAAAGGTCTGGGCGAGATGAACCCGGAACAGCTGTGGGAAACCACCATGGATCCGGAAAGCCGTCGCATGTTGCGCGTTACCGTGAAGGATGCGATTGCTGCCGACCAGCTGTTCACTACGCTGATGGGCGATGCCGTTGAACCACGTCGCGCGTTTATCGAAGAAAACGCCCTGAAAGCGGCGAACATCGATATTTAAGCCAATCTGTAGGCCGGATAAGGCGGTTTACGCCGCCATCCGGCAAGACGTTATATTGTGCCTGTTGGCGCGTTGCTTATCAGGCCTACAAACGACAACCAATCTACAAAAAGGGGAATCTCGATTCCCCTTTCTATCCCCCTTTTCGTAGCTGTTTTTTGAGCGGAATCGCGTTAGCATGAGGACGGACTCATTTAATCCGGGGAACTCATGGCTATCAAACTTATTGCTATCGACATGGATGGCACACTTCTGCTGCCCGATCACACCATTTCACCAGCGGTCAAAACGGCGATTGCCGCGGCACGCGCGCGTGGCGTGAATGTGGTGCTGACCACGGGACGCCCGTATGCCGGCGTTCACAGCTATCTGAAAGAACTACATATGGAACAACCCGGTGACTACTGCATTACCTACAACGGTGCGCTGGTGCAGAAAGCAGGGGATGGCAGTACCGTGGCGCAAACCGCGCTGAGCTATGATGATTATCGTTACCTGGAGCAGCTTTCCCGGGAAGTTGGCTCGCATTTCCACGCCCTCGATCGCAATACGCTGTATACCGCGAACCGTGATATCAGCTACTACACGGTGCACGAATCGTTTGTCGCGACCATCCCGCTGGTGTTCTGTGAAGCCGAGAAAATGGATCCCGCAACCCAGTTCCTGAAAGTGATGATGATTGACGAGCCGGAGATCCTCGATAAAGCTATCTCTCGTCTACCTGCGGAAGTAAAAGAGAAGTATACCGTGCTGAAAAGTGCGCCGTATTTCCTCGAAATCCTCGATAAACGCGTCAATAAAGGGACGGGCGTAAAATCGCTGGCCGATGCGTTAGGCATTAAAGCCGAAGAGGTGATGGCGATTGGCGATCAGGAAAACGACATTGCGATGATTGAATACGCAGGCGTGGGCGTTGCCATGGATAACGCTATTCCATCAGTCAAAGAAATCGCCAACTTCGTGACGAAATCTAACCTAGAAGATGGCGTCGCCTGGGCGATAGAGAAATACGTCCTTTCCTGATGCGTGTTATGCCTGGCCTCGGCTGGGCATTAACATTAAAATGTTATAAAACATATATTTATATTATCAGATGTGAAACCGCACATTAATACCTCCACATAGTACGTAACTTCTATACTCTCCCTTCTTCTTTTATATCTGGGCAATTCCTGCCTGCTACTAAACTTTTTTATGACAAACACAAGCATCCGCGTGGTGTTGATAACGTCTTCCTGTCTGGTTTTTCATGCCAGTGCCGCGACGGATTCCAGCTCAACTATTACACCTCTCTTTGGCTATCAGGATGACGGTCTGTCTGCGCCTGTACCGGAAAAAACGACGGTTAAACCTGCCGAAAATCACACTATTTTGCCCTTTTTAGGCGATGAAGCGCGTAAGCGCGGATATGAACTACCGGCACCGTTTGGCGTGAATATTAACTACATGAATATCCGACAAAATATTAATGTGGATAGTATTAACTTCAACGGTCTTTCCCTCGGTGGCCGCTCACTGGATAACGCGTTTAAAATTAGCGTCGGCAATACGCGTGAACGCAGTAAAACCGAAACGCTGAAGCTGGATGCCTGGCTGCTACCGTTTATGAACGTCTATGGCCTGATTGGCTATACCGATGGCCACTCCGTTTCGCAAATAGGCGTCGGGATAAAAGGCCCCCTTAAAGACCGCACACCAAGCAGTTTGCAGAATCTGGCGTTTCAGCTCGACTTTAAAGGCACCACCTACGGCGTAGGGACGACGCTGGTTGGCGGTGTAGGCAACTGGTTTACTGCTTTTGATGCCAACTACACCCAGACGCGGTTCGATATTCTGGATGGGAGTATTGACGCCTTAACCCTTTCTCCGCGCATCGGTTATCGCTTTACCACCCCCAGTGTGGATGCGCTGCACCTGCCATCCGGAAAGTTGAATCTATGGGTTGGCAGTATGTACCAGGACGTGCAGCAAGAATTTAGCGGTAGCCTTAACGACCTCACCATGCCGTCTGAAACGCTGCAAAGACTCGTTGATATTGCCAACAAAGACGGTAATGGTCGCTTTGACGTTAAACAGCATCTGCAATCCCCCTGGAACGTGCTGGTGGGCGCACAGTATGAAATTACCCGGAACTTCAACGTCACGACCGAAATCGGCTTTGCTGAACGTAACAGTTTCTTCATGGCGGGAGAGTATCGCTTTTGAGCCGTCTTACCCTCTTCCTGCTGTTCAACATGCTCTCCTGTACAGTGCGGGCAGCGTTGCCGAGCCGAGGCGAAGTTGATGGTTGGCTAAATAAGTTGGGTGCCAGTGATAGCTTTGACGCCAGCAAAGGCATTGACTGGGGCGTAATGCCGGGACCGTTTTATACCCCGGAGCTGGGGTTAGGGATCGGTACAGCGGTGGTGGGGATGTATCGCCCTGACCCGAATGATACGGTAAGCCAAAACTCGACGCTGACGCTCAGCGGCTATTTTAGCTCAACTGGCGCATTCGGTATCACGATGCAAAATTACGCATTTTTTGCCGACGATCGGTGGCGATTTTTTCTCAATGGTGCATTAACGGATACTCCAACCTACTACTGGGGGCAAGGTTTTAGCGCTGGGGATAAAGATAACCAAAAACAGCAATACACCGCTCAGGTTCTGGAGTTGCGCCCAACGTTGTATCGCCAGTTGGCACCCAATGTTTATCTGGGGTTTGGCTGGTCGCTGAACGCCCAGCACGCTACCCAAATGGACGATAACGATCCGCCCAACATTGAGCATACCGGGCAGGGGGCGTCGGTTCTCAGCTCCGGAAGTAGTGTCGAACTCAGCTGGGACGATCGTGATTTTGTTCCCAACCCGCGTAAAGGACAGTATGCCGATGTGCGCTATACCCGATTCACACCAGAGGTGGGAAGCGATACGCGATTTGATGAATATCAACTGCACTACAGCCGCTATCACTCGCTGGACGAGAACAATGTGCTTGCCTGGGAGATGGACGGCGCGTTTACCCAGGGCGATGTGCCGTGGAGCATGATGCCGCTGCTTGGCAGCAATCAGCGTATGCGCGGTTATTACGAAGGGCGCTATCGTGATAAAAACGCCGTCAGCGGGCAACTGGAGTATCGGCGGAAACTTGACTGGCGGCATGGTGTGGTTGGTTGGCTCGGTGCGGGCACGATGGGACCCTCTTTTCATGCGCTGAACGATGGACGCTGGTTACCGTCCGCCGGTGTGGGCTACCGCTTTGAATTTAAGCCCCGGGTGAATGTGCGTCTTGATTATGGGATTGGCAAAGGGAGCAGCGGTTTTTATTTTCAGGTTGGAGAGGCATTTTGATCAATAAGGTGGTGTTAATAGCGCTCTTATGGCTGGCAACGGCGATAGCCCGTGCGGCAATACCTGTAACTTTGCAGCTCGTTTCTACAGAGAATAAGGCCCAGGGTACTGCCTGGCCGGTAGTTTCGCCCCTCCCTGCACCTCAGGGATTACGTCCGTGCTGCGCGTTTGGCTACGACCTGCACGCACAGGTACTGCATATGCCGGTGCCATTTTATGAACTTGATAATGTTGTCACGATCGATAGCATCGGCGAGCACCGCTATAACGATAGCCTACTGTTAGGGCTAGCGAATCTGGCAGGGATCGGGCATGAGAATAACGGCATAGTGTATACCGCTCGCGGTGGCTTCATTGATACCGCACATGTCCGTGATACCGCAGACATGACGGCCTGGCTCTTTAGCCATCTTCTTCCACGGCTTGGTCAATCATTTACGCTGCGTCTGGATGATGAGCTTGCGCAACGGCATATCGTATTTAACGCTTTCACCCCCCCCGCAGAGCCTGCTGATCGTTACGCGCTGGCGGCATGGATGGCCGCGCATCTGGCGTTTCAGCTCGCTGCCTGGCATGAAATTGCGCAATGGTATGGTTTTGAGTCCGTCCCTGGATTTTCAGAGGAGGTTTCTGCATTTTCCCCGGAAGATCTCTACTCAAATTTGTTGGGTGCCAGAATTGCGGTATCGCTGATCCTCAATGGGCAACTGGCAACAACGGAAATGTACGATGCGGCGATGAACAACGCGCTGCGCCAGGCGTTGATGCAATTGGGGGCAAAACCGGAAAAAATTACCCGCTTTCAGTTTGATATGCTGGATGGCAAATGGTGGAATAGCCAGCGCCGGGTTCCAGAGAAATATTTGGTTCTGCACAGAAACTATGATGTGAGTGACTCGCGTTTACCGACGCCGGTACCGGGTGAACAAGCCTCGCCATTGAGACTGATGTTGCCACATCACTGGCGAGAATATTCCCTTGATGCGTTGGCACAACTCGAACTTTGGCCTGGCCGTACAATGGAGCGGCTGCCTACGCCTGGTTCCTGGTACACTGCCGCCAACTTTCCCGCGCTGGCTACAGTGGCACAAGGCCGTGACAGCGAGGTGAACTCAGTCCCTTAAGAAAACGCGCCACAATGTCATTGCCTTACTACGTTTTCTCTCACGTTTTTCTTTCGCTGGCGGGCGGCTTTCTGATTTTGCCAAGGGAATATGCGCAACGCCGCTGCGCATAATCCATTTACGGGAAAATGCTGACGTCAGGGCCCGGCTTTTCAGGATTTTGCCATACAGTTTGAGACGTAACTTGTGGGTGGCTTTACGGTAAGCGTGATTCATATCTGGCGTATCCCGCAGCAGTACCGATTTGAGGATCTCCGCGCTGTCCAGCGCATAGCTAATCCCTTCCAGCGAGCTGGCGCTGATAAAACCGGCCGCTTCACCAATCAAAAATGCGTTGTCCTCGCCGCAGACGAAGTCTTTCCAGCGTGAGGGGAATAGCACCGTACATTTTTCACTTTTCACCGGTTTGCCGAACTGGAAATGGAACGCTTCCAGCTTCTCTTTCAGCGCGTCAAAGCGTGCCTGTCCGTCCTTCATGGGGTAGGCGCCACCAAAGATAAAATAGCCATCTTTGCTGATACTCCAGGAATAACAGTCAGTTGCATCGTTATCAAAAATACAGGAATAGAACGGTACGGGATGCTTTTCCGCAAACCATTGTTGAATAGCGACATATTTACGGATTTGGTGCTGTGGATAGAGATGACGGCGCACCAGTGAGTTCGCACCGTCTGCCCCCACCAGATAACGTGCAGTTATCTGCTGCTCCCAACCGTCGGCGCGGAAGATAACATGCCATTTATCGCCCTCGCGCCAGATTTTCCGGCACAGGCTGTCGTGATACACCTGCACATCATCAGGGATGAGAGATTTAAGCCATAAATCAAAAGCATGGCGGTTGATATTAATGTAGCTGCGCTGGTAGTTACGCGTCAAAGAAGCGGCAACATCAACCGTTTTAACGCTAAAAATCTGCGGGTTGGCGATGACATCAACGGGTAAGGTTATCCCGTCGCGGATAAACGAACGCTGGGCGTCCGGGGCCAGCAGACCGCCGCAGGGTTTAGTGAAACCTTCGTTGCCGCACTGGCGTTTTTTATCCAACGCAATCACGCGCATTTTTCCGCTCAACTGTCGCGCCAGCGCTGCGCCTGCCGGACCTAAACCGATAATCGCTACGTCAAAATGTTCCATCTTTCTGTCCGCAAAAATGAAGATGGCGATACGCTAAAGCCTGAAAGTGAAGTGCTTGTGAAGTATGATTGTTTTAATCGTCTTGTATCAGGGCATCTCATGAAGCAAATCACCTTTACGCCGCGTAATCATCAGCTTACCAATATCAACACCTGGACATCGGACAGCCAGTGGCTGGTCTTTGATGTGCGCCCTTCCGGCGCTTCCTTTACCGGTGAAACAATTGAGCGCGTCAATATCCATACTGGCGAGCTGGAGGTGATTTACCGGGCTACTCAGGGATCGCACGTTGGCGTGGTGACCGTTCATCCAAAGTTGGAAAAATATGTATTCATTCACGGGCCTGAAAATCCTGATGAAACATGGCATTACGACTTCCATCATCGTCGTGGGGTGATTGTTACGCAGGCTGGGGTGGAGAATCTGGATGCAATGGATATTACTGCGCCCTATACGCCAGGTGCGCTGCGCGGCGGGAGTCATGTGCATGTGTTTAGCCCGAACGGTGAGTTTGTCAGTTTCACCTATAACGACCATGTTCTGCATGAGCGCTCTCCGGCGCTCGATTTACGCAACGTCGGTGTGGCTGCACCGTATGGTCCGGTGAAGGTCTCCGCGCAGCATCCGCGTGAATACAGTGGCAGCCATTGGTGCGTGCTGGTGAGCCAGACGACACCAACGCCAAAACCGGGTAGCGATGAGATTAACCGCGCCTATGAAGAGGGCTGGGTTGGAGAAAACAGGCTGGCGTTTATCGGTGATACGCTATCAGCCACTGGCGAGAAAGTACCGGAGCTGTTTATTGTTGATTTGCCACAGGATGAAAGCGGCTGGAAACAGCCGGGGGGCGCGCCTCTGGAGGGGACTGACATGACCATGCCTGCGCCACCATCCGGTATTCGCCAACGCCGTCTGACGTTTACCCATGAGCGCGCCTTCCCGGGGCTGGTGAATCAGCCTCGCCACTGGGTACGCAGTAATCCAAAGGCATCTGAGATTGCGTTTTTAATGCGTGATGACAACGGTATTGTACAGCTATGGCTGATTTCCCCACAGGGTGGATCGCTGCGTCAGCTTACCCAGTGCGCTACGAATATTCAGTCAGCCTTTAACTGGCACCCATCGGGGAAATGGCTGGGATTTGTACTGGAGAACAGAATTGCCTGTTGTGATGTTCAAACGGGCGAGATTGATTTTTTAACGGAACGTCATGATAACCCGCCGTCGGCCGATGCGATCGTCTTCTCCCCTGATGGTCGACAGGTTGCGTGGATGGAAGACGTCGAGGGTTTCCGCCAGCTGTGGGTGACTGAAACCGGGCGTTAATTTATGGAGCAGACATTTCTGCCGGGGGAATAACGGCGTTCGTGGCCTGGGTTCTCTCCTCGCTCTTTTCTACGCGGGATCTCACCGAGTTATCTTTGCGAAAGAGATCCCAAGGTAGCAATACCGTATCGAGCACCGCGGTAAAAGGCATATCCAGAATCGCCAGCGACTTGGTTCCCCAGTTTGTATCACTTTCGCTAATCATTGTGGCACTGGCTCGCGTGCCAGGATACGTCCCTTCTTTACCACCTGTATGCGACATGATGCTGGAACAACCGCTTACAAACGCCATCCCACTACACATCGTCAGTGTTACCAACATTTTTTTAATCATCATTTATTCATCTGTATTTATCGTGTTTGCATGGTGAGTTAAAGCGATCCGTTGCGAAAATAACATCACCATTTCGTCGCACTGTGGCGGCCATCGCGATTTAACGAGAACAACTGCTCCCCCCAGTGTATGCAATAGACAACAAACTGCAAAAAAAGTCAGATGAATACGCTTGAAAAGTTTGTATTAAGACCCATTTTTAGAGTGTAGACAAATGAAGGGCATGCCTGATGGGTGTCCTGGCTACCTGACCTGTCCATGATGGAAGGTCAATTATTCTCGCTGATTTCAGGAGCTATTGATTATGCGTAACTTTGATTTATCCCCGCTGTACCGTTCTGCTATTGGTTTTGACCGTCTGTTTAACCTGCTGGAAAACAATCAGGGCCAGAGCAATGGCGGCTACCCTCCGTACAACGTTGAGCTGGTAGACGAAAACCATTACCGCATTGCAATTGCTGTTGCCGGTTTTGCTGAAAGCGAACTGGAAATTACTGCCCAGGACAATCTGCTGGTGGTAAAAGGCGCCCATGCGGACGATCAAAAAGAACGTACTTACCTGTATCAGGGTATTGCCGAGCGCAACTTTGAACGCAAGTTCCAGTTAGCGGAGAACATTCATGTTCGCGGCGCAAACCTGGTAAATGGTCTGCTGTATATCGATCTTGAGCGCGTGATTCCTGAAGCGAACAAACCGCGCCGCATCGAAATCAACTAATTCTGTAGGCCGCTTCAGGCGGCCTTGCTAAGTCATCGGCTTGCCGTCAGGGAGCCGAAAGGTACCTACTCGCTTCTTGGAAGGAGATTATTATGCGTAACTACGATTTATCCCCACTGCTGCGTCAATGGATCGGTTTTGACAAACTGGCCAATGCCTTGCAAAACACCGGTGAAAGCCAGAGCTTCCCGCCTTATAACATCGAAAAGAGCGATGATAACCACTACCGCATTACCCTTGCGTTAGCCGGTTTCCGCCAGGAAGATCTGGATATTCAACTGGAAGGCACGCGCCTGACCGTGAAAGGTACGCCGCAGCAGCCGGAAAAAGAGACCAAATGGTTGCATCAGGGGCTGGTCACTCAGCCGTTCAGCCTGAGCTTTACGCTGGCTGAAAATATGGAGGTCTCCGGCGCAAGCTTCACTAACGGCTTGCTGCATATTGATTTGACCCGGAATGAACCTGAAACCATTGCTCCACAACGTATCGCCATCAGCGAACGTCCTGCATTAGATAGTTAAATAGCTCCATGCCTTTGCCCCGCCAGAAATGACGGGGCTTTTTTGTGCTTTACCACCCATACATTGCGACTGTACTCTGCGAGAATCCATTTACTTAATGATGTTATTCACAGGGAACAGGATATGAGTGATATAGCATTGACGGTCAGCGTTCTGGCATTAGTGGCAGTTGTCGGGTTATGGATCGGCAACATAAAAATACGTGGCGTGGGTTTTGGCATTGGAGGCGTGCTGTTCGGCGGTATTATCGTCGGGCATTTTGTCGATCAGGCAGGGATGACCCTGAGCGGCGACATGCTGCATTTTATTCAGGAATTTGGCCTGATTCTTTTCGTCTACACCATTGGTATTCAGGTGGGGCCGGGCTTTTTTGCTTCTCTGCGCGTTTCGGGCCTGCGGCTGAATCTGTTTGCTGTGCTGATTGTCATCATGGGTGGCCTGGTCACCGCGATCCTGCATAAGATTTTTGCCATTCCTCTCCCTGTGGTGCTGGGAATATTCTCTGGAGCGGTCACCAATACCCCCGCGTTAGGTGCGGGGCAGCAAATTCTGCGCGATTTAGGTACGCCTGGCGATGTGGTTGACCAGATGGGGATGAGCTATGCCATGGCTTATCCTTTCGGCATCTGCGGAATTTTACTGACCATGTGGCTGATGCGCCTTATTTTCCGCGTTAACGTCGATGCTGAAGCCCAGCAGCATGAATCCACGCTGACCAACGGGCACGCACTGATTCAGACGATGAACATCCGCGTGGAAAACCCAAACATCAACAATATGGCGATTCAGGATGTCCCGATTCTGAACAGCGACAAAATCATCTGCTCGCGTCTGAAACGTGACGAGACATTGATGGTGCCGTCGCCAGGGACGGTTATCCAGATGGGCGACCTGCTACACCTGGTCGGGCAGCCAGCTGACCTGCATAACGCGCAGGTGGTGATTGGGCAGGAGGTAGACACATCGCTGTCTACGCGAGGTACCGATTTACGCGTAGAACGCGTGGTGGTGACCAACGAGCAGGTGCTGGGTAAACGTATCCGCGACCTGCACTTTAAAGAACGTTACGACGTGGTGATTTCCCGCCTGAACCGTGCGGGTGTTGAGCTGGTAGCCAGCAGTGACGCCAGCCTGCAATTCGGGGATATCCTCAATCTGGTGGGGCGTCCCGCGTCCATTGATGCCGTTGCCAATGTTGTGGGTAACGCGCAGCAAAAACTGCAGCAGGTGCAGATGCTGCCGGTATTTATCGGTATCGGGCTGGGTGTTCTACTGGGTTCAATCCCGCTGTTCATCCCGGGGTTCCCGGTGGCGTTGAAACTGGGGTTGGCCGGCGGGCCGCTGATTATGGCCCTGATCCTGGGGCGTATTGGTAGCATCGGTAAGCTGTACTGGTTTATGCCTCCCAGCGCTAACCTGGCGTTGCGAGAGTTGGGTATCGTGCTGTTTCTTGCGGTGGTGGGTCTGAAGTCAGGCGGTGATTTTGTCGATACCCTAACACAGGGAGATGGTCTGAGCTGGGTGGGTTACGGTATTTTCATTACCGCGATTCCGCTCATTACCGTGGGCTTGCTGGCGCGAATCTTTGCCAAAATGAACTATCTGACGCTGTGCGGCATGTTGGCTGGCTCAATGACCGATCCCCCGGCTCTGGCGTTTGCTAATAACCTGCATGCCACCAGCGGGGCGGCAGCGCTCTCCTACGCTACCGTTTATCCACTGGTCATGTTCCTGAGGATTATCACCCCGCAACTGTTGGCGGTGCTCTTCTGGGGATTAGGTTAAAACTGACGTATCCGGCCTGCATCTCCTGTAGGTCGGATAAAACGCAACTCTCCATCCGGCATTACAAACACCCTCTCTCTTTCCCATTGTCTCATCACCCGACACGCCCTCTCGTTTGAGAATCAGGTTCATACTCCTTAACTGTTCCGGTATAACGACCAGACAACAATATTTAAGGAGCTGTTATGAAGATTTCTCGCCTTGGAGAAGCACCGGATTATCGCTTCTCGCTGGCAAATGAACGTACCTTTCTGGCGTGGATCCGCACCGCGCTCGGATTTCTGGCGGCGGGAGTTGGCCTTGATCAACTGGCCCCGGATTTTGCCACGCCGGTCATCCGTGAGGCGCTTGCCTTGTTGCTGTGTCTGTTTGCCGGCGGTCTGGCGATCTACGGCTATCTGCGCTGGCTACGTAACGAAAAGGCGATGCGACTGAAAGAGGACTTGCCCTACACCCACAGCCTGCTGATTATCAGCGTCATGCTGACTATTGTGGCGGTGATTGTCATGACGCTGGTGCTGTATGCCGGATAGCCGCAAATCGCGACGCATCGCTGACCCGGGGTTACAACCGGAGCGGACTTCACTGGCCTGGTTTCGCACGTTGTTGGGCTATGGCGCGTTAATGGCGCTGGCGATTAAGCACAACTGGCACCAGGCGGGAGTGTTGTTCTGGATATCGATAGTTGTGCTGGCGATAGTGGCGATTATCCTCTGGCGCTACACCCGCAGCCGTAATCTGATGGATGTGAGTCATAGCGATTTTTCTGAATCTCGCGCGGTGCGTGACAAATTTATGATCTCCCTCGCGGTGTTATCCCTCGCAATGCTGTTTGCTGTAACGCATGTTCGCCAACTTATCGTATTTATCGGGAATTTTGCATGACAGGATGTGAGAACATGGATGTTAGTGATGATGTTTTAAACGTGGTGATTGACCATCAGAAGTGTTTACAACCGGTTGAAGTGTACCGTGGTTTGCAACAAGGAAATGTTCGCCTGGTACAATTTATTCCGCTGGTTAAGCACGATGATTCAGGTCATCTGACAGACGAATCGGTTACGTCTGAGGCGTGGGGCCGATTTTTAATTACGATATTTGATATCTGGGTACGTGAAGATATTAATCAGATATCTATCCAGCTTTTCGATAAAACGCTTCGCCAGTGGTGTGGTCTGACGGCACAGATTGAACGACAGACCATGTCATCAAGGAATACGCGTTGTCAGACATGCTCATTGTTTCAATATTACCACGGTGATTGTCCTGCGTACTGCGAGGAAAATGGAAAGGGCGTGCTGTGTGCAGGCTATCAGGCTTTCTTCAGCCACACCGCACCGCATATGCGCGTGATGCGTGACCTGCTTAAGCAGCATCGCTCACCGATGGAGCTGATGGCGATGCTGCGTTAAGCTCAGCTGTATTTAACGTCCTTTGGCCAGATACTGCGCCATTTCATCTTCCGGGACCATTCCACCGCCGGTCGCCCACACCAGATGAGTGGCGTTATTGAGCTGATCCGCGCTGAAGCCGTGCATGTGCTGATAGTCAGCAGAGGCGCAAACGTGTTGCGGACCGGCCATCCCTGCCAGCGCTGACGGTTCGAGGCGAATACCTTCTTCCTGCGCCAGCCAGCCCAGCATGTCGTACATAGTCTGATCGTCCAGGGTGTACAGACCGTCGAGCAGACGTTCCATTGCCCGGCCAACAAAGCCAGACGCACGGCCGACAGCCAGCCCATCAGCCGCCGTCAGGTTGTCGATGCCAATATCCTGCACGGAAATCGTATCGTGCAGCCCGGTATAAATCCCCAGTAGCATGCACGGTGAATGGGTTGGTTCTGCGAAGAAGCAGTGCACGTTATCGCCAAACGCCAGCTTCAGGCCAAACGCCACGCCGCCAGGGCCACCGCCGACGCCGCATGGTAGGTAAACAAACAGTGGATGGTCTGCATCCACCACGCGCCCCTGCTGGGCAAACTGCGCCTTTAAGCGCTGTCCGGCCACCGCATAGCCTAAAAACAGCGTGCGGGAATTTTCATCATCGATAAAGAAGCAGTTTGGATCGGACTCCGCCGCCTTACGGCCCTGTTCAACCGCCACGCCGTAATCTTCTTCATACTCCACGACCGTCACACCGTGACTGCGCAGTTTGGCTTTTTTCCATGCGCGGGCGTCGGCCGACATATGCACCGTCACCTTAAAGCCGATACGGGCGCTCATTATACCGATCGACATGCCGAGGTTACCGGTGGAGCCTACCGCGATGCTGTACTGGCTAAAGAACTGTTTGAATTCGGGCGAAAGCAGAACGCTGTAATCGTCTTGTGTGGTCAGCAGACCGGCTTCCAGCGCCAGTTTTTCCGCGTGGGTCAGTACTTCATAAATGCCACCACGGGCTTTAATCGAGCCAGAAATTGGCAGGTGACTGTCTTTCTTCAGCAGAATTTCGCCATTGATGCGCTGCCCGTACTCTTTCTCCAGCCGCTTTTGCATGGCCGGAATCGCGGCCAGCTCAGATTCAATAATGCCGCCGGTGGCCGCGGTTTCCGGGAATGCCTTTGCCAGGTACGGCGCAAAGCGCGTCAGACGGGCGTGGGCATCCTGAACAGCGTGTTCAGTCAGGCCAACATACGGTAAACCTTCCGCAAGAGAGGTGGTGCCAGGGTTAAACCAGGTTGTCTCCTTGAGAGCAACCAGATCTTCCACTAAAGGATACTGGGCGATAAGTGTTTGAATGTTTTCCATAGTCAGTCTCTTTGCGCTTAGATAATAAAGGAAAGCAGGAATGTGCAAGCCAGTGCAATCACGGACGCGATAAATGTCGCGGTCGTATAGTATTTAAACGTTTCATTCAGGGTGGCACCGCAGTATTGCTTCACCAGCCAGAAGAGGGAATCGGTAACGATCGTGCAGCCAATAGCGCCGGAACCGATAGCAATGGCGATGATCTCCGGGCTGACGTTGGGATAGAGCGGCAGCATCGGTGCAACGATTGCCGTGGCGCCCATCATTGCCACTGTGGCGGAACCCACCGCGGCATGCAGGATTAACGCCACCAGCCACGCCAGCAGAATCGGGTGCATATGCATGTTCGAGAGGATCAGCGCAAGAGTATCCGCCAGCCCACTGCTCTTGAGGATAGCGTTGAACGCGCCGCCAGCGCCGATAATTAGCAGAATGTTAGCGATGGAGCCAAAACCGTTTTCAGTGTGGGTCAGCAACGTACCCATACCGATGTGCTGACGCAGGCCGAGAATGTAATAGGCAACGAAAACGGCAATAAACATCGCGGTGATCGGGTTACCAATAAACTCCAGCAGCGTATATACCGTGCTGCCTTTCGCCATGTTCAGCTCAGCGACGGTTTTTACCAGCATCAGGCCAATCGGCAGCAGAACGGTAAACAGCGTAGCACCCAGCGACGGTAGCGTACTTTCGTCACGCACTTTAAGGTCAGAAAACTCAGCCGGAACCGGTTTAAACGGCAGACGGTTACCCAGGAATTTCAGGTACAGAGGACCGCCTATCAGCGAGGCCATCAAGCCGACCAGTAAGCCGTAGACAATCACGGTGCCAATGTCTGCGCCCAGCTTGTTCGCCACGAACAGGGCAGCCGGATGCGGTGGTACCACGCAGTGCACCGCCATCAGCGCCGTACACAGCGGAATCGCCAGCTTCAGTAATGAAGTATTGGTTTTCTTGGCAATTGAAAAGGCCAGTGGAATCAACAGCACCACGCCGACTTCAACAAACAGCGTGATCCCGCAAATCAGCCCAACCAGAACCATAATGACGTCGGCGGATAGCCAGCGGCAGCGCTGCAGCGTCAGGCCAATGCGTTCGGCTGCGCCGGACACTTCCATCATTTTGCCCAGAATGGTCCCAAGGCCGATAACCGCGGCGAGGAAGCCCAGCGTACCGCCGATGCCACTCTCAATGGCATTGACCATATCCAACGGCCCCATGCCCATCATCGTACCCACGAAGAAGCTGGCTAACAGCAGCGCCAGAAACGGGTGGAATTTGAACTTCACGATGGTCAAAACGATTAACACGATGCTTATCAGCAGCGTGCTCACAACCCAGATTTGAGAGTGCATAACTCACCTTGCCCTGTGATTAATATAGGGTTATTGGACAAAAATAAGGCATGGTCTGACAAACGATATAAATCCCCCTTCACATGAGCCAGATTGCATCAAATGAGTGATTTATGTCTAATTGCGCTTTGTTTATGCGATATAGTTCACTCTGATTCACCTTTGAGCTGATTTTTACAGCGAACTTTTTTACACTCCAGCGCATGAATCAGAAGGAAAGGAGGTGAGAATGGATCCCCTACGCGAAGTCAGAAACCGGCTGCTCAACGGCTGGCAGCTGTCAAAGCTGTATACTTTTGAAGTGGCGGCCCGGCATCAGTCGTTTGCTCTGGCGGCAGACGAGCTGTCATTGAGCCCCAGCGCCGTCAGCCATCGCATAAATCAGCTTGAAGATGAGCTTGGTATCCAATTATTTGTTCGTTCTCATCGCAAAGTGGAACTCACTCATGAGGGCAAACGGGTATTTTGGGCGCTGAAGTCGTCACTGGACACGCTCAACCAGGAGATTCTTGATATTAAGAATCAGGAGCTCTCGGGGACGCTCACCGTCTACTCACGGCCTTCTATCGCCCAGTGCTGGCTGGTTCCGGCGCTCGGCGACTTTACCCGTCGCTACCCGTCAATTTCGCTAACCATGTTGACCGGAAACGACAACGTCAATCTACAGCGTGCGGGTATCGATCTCGCCATCTATTTTGACGATGCACCCTCCGCGCAACTCACGCATCACTTCCTGATGAATGAAGAGATCCTGCCGGTGTGCAGCCCGGACTACGCCCGCCGCCATGACCTTACCGGTTCGCTGGTGAATTTGCCGCACTGTACGTTGCTGCACGACAGACAGGCGTGGAGTAACGATTCCGGGACCGATGAGTGGCACAGTTGGGCGCAGCATTTTGCGGCGAATTTGCCGACATCGTCGGGGATTGGTTTTGATCGTTCGGATTTAGCAGTAATTGCGGCAATGAACCATATCGGCGTGGCGATGGGCCGAAAACGGCTGGTGCAAAAACGCCTCGACAGCGGAGAGTTGATTGCGCCTTTTGGCGATATGGCGCTGAAATGTCATCAGCATTACTACATCACCACGCTGCCCGGCAGGCAGTGGCCGAAAATCGAGGCGTTTATTGGCTGGCTACAGGAGCAGGTTAAATAAGCGGGTCGCGAATATTTTTTACGCTTTCGCTCTACACGGAAAGTGAAAAAGCGTGCTAAATACGTGATATCACTCCTGATGATTTGCGTAAGGACGACCGTGTTAAAGCCGATTGTTTCCCTTTTACTGTTGGCCAGCGCCACCGTGTGTGCCGCGCAACCTGCGTTGACGGCGGCGCAGTATGTGCAGCAGCTTGGGGTTGGGATGGACGTAGATTGGGCGCGTACCGATCGGGGCATCCGTGAATTCGATCCGCTGGTGGTGCGGGATTATAAGGCGAAAGGGTTGACCCACGTGCGCATTCGCGTGGCGGGTGAGCCTACGGAGGCGCGGCTCATTCATCTGCGCAAGCTGGTGGAAGCCTGCGAGCAGTATGGCGTGATCCCGATAATCGCCTATCAGGCTGACGAGTATAAAAAAGACCCCAGTGTCAGTAACGAAAAAGAGGTGGTTAACTGGTGGGTGGCAGTGGCGCATTACTTTGGTCAAAGTTCGCCGTTGCTGGGTTTCGACCTGATTTATGAACCTGCCGATAAGCTCAACCATAATCAGGCGTCGCTCAATAGGGTGTATGACAAAACCATCCGTACCATCCATGCCATCGATCCACAGCGAATGATATTTATCGCGCCGAAACTGCATGCCGCTCCGGAAGATTTGCCCAACCTAAAATTGCCGCCGCAAAGTCAGAATACCGTGCTGGCCCAATGGCATATTTTCCCGTGGGGGCCGCTGAAAAATAACGGTAAATACCCGTGGACCTCAGGGACAGCGGCAGAAAAGGCCGCCATTCGCGCCCGTATCAATACTGCCATTCACTGGCAGCAGAAAACCGGTCATGTTAGTTGGGTAGGAGGCTGGTCGCCGGGAGAAACCATCAGGAATGCGCCTTCTGCCTCGCAAATGGCGTTCGCCCGCTTTATGGCTTGCGAGCTGAAGAAAGCGAAAATTCCCTATGCTATCAATGCGGATACGCAGTTCTATGATGGTGAGGAAGGGGCATGGAGACCGGCGCTGGAGCCGTTGTTGAATACCATGATTGCCCCTGAGTGTGAAAAGCCCGGCGAGAAGCCGGGCCATCATACGCTTAAACTGCCTGTCCCTGATGCGACACGCGTGACGCCAGCGGAAGCCAGCAAATAAAAATCAACAGCCCCATAAGGGTCATCAGCAGGCCCAGACTGGCTTGCCCGGTCTGCGGCAGCATGGCAGAGAACCACGCCAGCACGCCGGAACCAATGTTCTGTAATCCACCAACCAGCGCACCAGCAGTACCGGCCAGGAACGGGAAAGGCTCCATTGCGCCGCTGGTTGCCAGCGGAAACAGCATCCCGGCGCCGAAGAAAAACAGTGCGGCGGGAACCAGCAGCGTCCAGACGTTCATCACGTCGAACAGACCAGGGATCCACATCATCAAACCGGCGACCAGACAGCAGATAACTGACTGCCACATTAGCGTCGAGAAACGCTTATTCGGGCGACCGGCGAACCAGGCACCAAAAAACGCCGCCGGAATGGGCAGAATAAACAGGATACTGACCACCATGCTGCTTAAGCCGAGACGCGCGCCTAACAACACCCCGGAACAGGCTTCGAAGACCGCAACGCCCGCCAGGCCGCCGATCAGCATCAGCACGTAACAGGTGAAAGAGCTGTTGCCAAACAGCGTTTTGTAGCTGGCGATAAGCCGTGGACGCGGCGCACCTGCGGGGCGCGTTTCCGGCATCCAGCGCGCCATGCTAAACGTGACGCCTGCACACAGCACCAGCAGGAAGATGTAACAGGCGCGCCAGTTCCACAGGGTATCCAGCATACCGCCAATCAATGGTGCCAGCAGTGGGCTAACCAGAATCCCCATGTTTAACAGGCTGTTCGCATGGCGTAACTGCGTGCCTTCATACAAATCGCGCGGTAACGTTCGCGCCATCACGCCGCCGACGCCTGTTCCCATCCCCTGTATTGCGCTGGCGATAATCAATACCGTCAGGCTGTGGGTGGTTATGGCGACCAGCGTAGCCAGCATAAAAATGGACATCCCGGCGAGGATCACCGGGCGGCGGCCAACGCGATCGGAAAGTGGGCCGTAAATCAGTTGTGACAGGCCGTAGGTCAACAGATAGGCGGCCATTACGCTTTGCACCGCCCCTTCGCGAACGTTCAGTTCACGCGCCATATCAGCAATCGCGGGGATATAAATGGTTTGCGCCATCTGACCTACCGCCACCAGTAATACCAACATCAACAACAAATTGACGCTTCTATGCCTTTTCATTTCGCTGATTACTTTTCAAAAAGTGAAAAAATAAGAATAAGGTGCTGCACTTTCCCGTAAATGCGCGTGGAATCTACCACAACAGAAAAAGAAGGCCAGATAGTGGGCTGGAATGTTTAAACGATGAACGGCAGGAAATGTAAACAAAAAGCGGCAACAAATGTTGCCGGATTGCATCGGGTTTACAGAGGTCATGATAAGCGTAGCAAAACTGCGCCTATGGCAATGCCTCCAGCCGCAACAAGACGTATTCCGGCAACCTTCTCTTTCAGTAGCAGCCACGCGAGCAGCGCGCCAAACAGGATGGAAGTTTCACGCAGCGCAGCGACTACCGCCAACGGAGCCTGAGTCATGGCCCACAGCGCCAGACCGTAAGAACCCATTGTGCCAATCCCGCCAAGAATACCTTTCTTCCACTGCTGTACCAGATAGCGCGACGCTTCCCGGCGTCGGGCAATCATCGCCCAGCCCAGCAGGCAGGAGCCGTTCAGAAAGAAGGTCCACAGCGTATAACCCAGCGCGGTTTCTGATAAACGTACGCCGGTGCCATCAACCAGCGTATATCCGGCGATAAAGCAGGCGTTAATGAGCGCCAGCACGATCCCGCGTTGCGAGCTGCTGCGTCCGTTAAACGCCATGCCAAGGATCGCCAGACAGATCGTGGCAATCCCCACCCAGGCTAGCACAGAGAGGCTATCGCCAAGAAACAGGACGCTGATAATTGCGACCAGCAGCGGCGCTGTGCCGCGCATTAACGGATAGGTCTGGCTCATATCCGAAACCTGATAGGTTTTGGCGACCAGGACGGTATATACAATTTGCAACGCAGTTGAGACAGCTAAAAACGGCAGGCTGGCGGCGGAAGGTTGCGGCGCAAAGGGTAAGCAAATCAATGCCATAATTGCGGCAGAACCGCTGACACCGATCGCTGAGTACAGTTTATCGTTTCCAGCTTTAACAATGGCATTCCAGCTGGCATGCAGCAGCGCGGCGAACAGCAAAATGCAGAAAACAGAAAGCGTCATGGTGGAATTCTTCCCTGAGAATGTCATAAAAACGTAACATATTGGCGCGACACAAGCACCAGGGAGAAGGTGAAAGGGGAGCGGAGTGTTACCCGCCCCCCTTAGGTGCGACTTGAATCCGAATTACTTAACGTATTTCAGAACGGCATCAAGTAGTTGCAGTGCTGCAACAATGAGTTTGAGGATAAGAATAGCGATATCCACGAGGCTCATACGCTCTCCTTTTGGTACAAGGAGCACGGTGCTGACGTACCTCGCCGCTGCCTGTTGCCAGCACCTTTGTTGACATAACACAGTGTGCTCACACGGGGGTTAAGGCGCTGACGGCACCACCCGTTTCAGCCAGGACTTTGATGCGCCGGTTTACGATGCGGCCCCCGCATAACACATTGCGTACCGAGACATTATAGATAAATACTGTATAAATTAACAGTATTTTATGGACGTTACGCTATTCATGTTCCATACTCAAAACCATCAAAATTCGTGCCGAAATTGCGTGTTCTTCGCAGAACGCGTATACTTTTTTCGTTGACATAACACAGTGTGTTCGGCGGCTACCAACCGCACAGCACTGAAAAAAACCTCGCTCCGGCGGGGTTTTTTGTTTTTCAGCAATGCACAACGAAATGTGATCGTTGACGCATTTTTATGCAGATGAAAATTTTTCCATTGTCACGCTGAAAAACCTGTGTTTGTATAAATCCAGTTAATCAACAAACAGACAGGTCCCTAATGAACCCTTCCATGCTGACTGCGACCCTACTAAAAACTGCGCCATCTCGCGCAGCGGTCGTCGTGCGTGTGGTGGTGGTCGTCGGCAATGCGCCGTAGGGTCCGAATCAACACACGATTCCAAAACCCCGCCGGCGCAAACCGGGCGGGGTTTTTCGTTTCAGAGACCTGCCCGGAGCAAAGGCCCAGAATAAAAGGACTGGAGCATGGCAAGTTCGGGCATAACATCCAAGCGTACGCGTTTTACGGGCGCAGAATTCATCGTTCATTTCCTGGAACGCCAGGGGATTCAGGTTGTTACCGGTATTCCCGGCGGATCGATTCTTCCCGTCTATGACGCCTTAAGTCAAAGCACGCAAATCCGTCATATCCTGGCGCGCCACGAGCAAGGAGCAGGGTTTATCGCGCAGGGAATGGCGAGAACCGATGGCAAACCCGCCGTTTGTATGGCCTGCAGCGGACCGGGCGCAACCAATCTGGTGACCGCCATTGCCGATGCGCGTCTGGATTCCATCCCGCTGGTGTGTATCACCGGGCAGGTTCCGGCTTCAATGATCGGCACCGACGCCTTCCAGGAAGTCGACACCTACGGCATCTCTATCCCCATCACTAAGCACAACTATCTGGTCCGCCATATCAGTGAATTACCGCAGGTCATGAGCGATGCGTTCCGCATTGCGCAGTCCGGACGTCCAGGCCCGGTGTGGATAGACATTCCTAAGGATATTCAAACCGCCGTTTTTGACATTGAAGAGATGCCGGAGCCTGCGCAGAAAATGGAGGCACCAGCGTTCAGCCAGGACAGCATTCGCGATGCCGCAGCCATGATTAACGCCGCACAGCGTCCGGTGCTGTACCTCGGCGGCGGCGTGATTAACGCACCTGAGCGCGTGCGTGAACTGGCGGAAAAAGCGATGCTGCCCACCACTATGACCTTAATGGCGCTCGGTATGTTGCCGAAAGCCCATCCGCTGTCGTTAGGCATGCTGGGCATGCACGGCGCGCGTAGCACTAACTTTATTCTGCAAGAAGCGGATTTATTGATTGTTCTGGGCGCACGTTTTGATGACCGGGCGATTGGTAAAACGGAGCAGTTCTGCCCGAACGCCAAAATCATTCACGTAGATATCGACCGAGCGGAGCTGGGTAAAATCAAACAACCGCACGTGGCGATTCAGGCGGATGTCGATGAGGTTCTGGCGCAATTGATCCCATTAATTGACGCGCAGCCGCGAGAGTCGTGGCATCAGACGGTGGCCGATTTACAACGTGAATTCCCTTGCACTATTCCGCAGGAAAGCGACCCGCTCAGCCACTATGGATTGATCAACGCCGTGGCTGCCTGCGTAGACGATAGCGCTATTATCACCACCGACGTAGGCCAGCATCAGATGTGGGCGGCACAGGCTTATCCGCTGAACCGTCCGCGTCAGTGGCTGACCTCCGGCGGTCTGGGAACTATGGGCTTTGGCCTGCCAGCGGCAATTGGTGCAGCGCTGGCCAATCCAGACAAAAAAGTGCTGTGCTTCTCCGGCGACGGCAGCCTGATGATGAATATTCAGGAAATGGCGACAGCCAGCGAAAATCAGCTGGATATTAAAATCATCCTGATGAATAACGAAGCGTTGGGTCTTGTATATCAGCAGCAGAGTCTGTTCTATAAGCAGGGTGTTTTTGCCGCGACCTATCCGGGGATGATTAACTTTATGCAGATAGCCGCCGGGTTTGGTCTCGAAACCTGCGATCTGAATAACGAAGCGGACCCACAGGCAGCGTTGCAGGAGATTATTAATCGCCCTGGGCCTGCGCTGATCCACGTGCGCATCGATGCCGAACAAAAAGTGTACCCGATGGTGCCGCCGGGTGCGGCAAACACAGAAATGGTGGGGGAATAAGCCATGCAACAGCAGACACATGACAACGTAATCCTGGAACTCACCGTACGCAACCATCCGGGCGTAATGACTCACGTTTGCGGGCTGTTCGCCCGCCGCGCGTTCAACGTAGAAGGCATTCTCTGTCTACCGATTCAGGACAGCGATAAGAGCCGCATCTGGCTACTGGTCAACGACGATCAACGTCTTGAGCAGATGATAAGCCAGATCGACAAGCTGGAAGATGTGGTGAAAGTGGCCCGCAACCAGTCCGATCCGTCGATGTTTAACAAAATTACCGTGTTCTTTGAGTGAGTTAGTCGCCGTCTGAATCCGGGGTGATCACTTTTACAGAGCCGTTCCGGCAGTGGGTTGCGTAATCTGCCGGTAACGGACGGTCGCTTATCAGTACGTCAAAGGTGGAGAGTGGACCAATGCTGGCGGGGGCGACCTCATCGAACAGGGCGTGGCGCGTCAGCAGAATTTTGCGTAATCCGCGTTCCATCGCTTTGCGTTTTGTGGCCAGATCGTCCGGATTGAACCAGCTAACGCCGAAATGCTCATGGACTCCGCTGGCGGAGATAAAGACTTTCCGTGGGTTGAGTGCATCCAGCGGGGAGGGATTGCTGGTGTCGTAAAAGGCGTCACTTTTCGCCCGGTAGGTCCCCCCGCAAAGAATCGCTGTGGCGTTGGGCTTTTCATTTAGCGCTACGAACACCCGGTGCGAGTAGCAAATCCCGGTAAAGGAAATATCGTCCGGGATCATGCTGACCACCAACGGCATTTCCGCACCATTATCAAAAAAGACCAGATCATTTTCACTCACCAGTCCCGCAGCCAGAATGGCAACCGGTAAATCGTCGCGGTGATACTGTTTTTGCGCGGGGAGTGGCGCGTTAACGATGGTGGCAGGTTTGTTCACCATCACAATGTAACCACCAAGCAGCGTGAGTGGTAACGGTTCGTCATCCTGACTGAGATCCCGACGAATAGTCATCACGGAAACTTCCAGCATTCGTGCCGCCTCTTTCAGATGGATTCGGTCGGTCTTCTTCAACAATTCCATCAGACGTCGAATACGTTCTTTTTGCTTAGTTTCCATGTGCTTCTCCACGAATCATGTTCCCATGTTCCTTCAGTAACATTTTTGTGTTTCTGAGAACATGACATTGCCGCATTACTATACGTCTGACTATCCGGAAATAAAAGCGTGTTTTTTCACGTTTTATTGATTATATCCAGTTAATTTTCAGTCAATTGTAAGCAACTTTATCATTTGTATTGTGATGTGGGAGTAACATTTAGTGCAATAAATAAACAATAAAATGATCTTCCAATCGCGATCCTAGTCACAAATGATACGAAAGTAACATGATAATGTTATTTTAATATCATTGTTGTGTGATTGTTTCTGAGAGGTAGTAAAATGGATATCGCGGTTATTGGCTCCAACATGGTGGATCTCATCACCTACATCAACCAGATGCCCAAAGAAGGGGAAACGCTGGAAGCACCGGCGTTCAAAATTGGCTGCGGGGGCAAAGGCGCAAATCAGGCCGTTGCGGCTGCTAAGCTCAATTCCAAAGTGCTGATGCTGACAAAAGTCGGTGATGATATTTTTGCGGATAACACTATTCGCAATCTCGAATCCTGGGGAATTAATACCACCTATGTCGAAAAGGTACCCTGCACCAGCAGCGGTGTCGCACCGATCTTTGTTAATGCGAACTCCAGCAACAGTATTCTGATTATTAAAGGAGCGAACAAATTTCTCTCCCCGGAAGATATCGATCGTGCGGCGGAAGATCTGAAAAAATGTCAGCTTATTGTCCTGCAACTGGAGGTGCAGCTGGAAACCGTTTATCACGCGATTGAATTTGGCAAAAAACACGGTATTGAAGTGTTACTAAATCCCGCCCCTGCATTACGGGAATTAGATATGTCTTATGCCTGTAAATGTGATTTTTTTGTGCCGAATGAAACCGAGCTGGAAATATTAACCGGTATGCCAGTAGATACTTATGACCATATTCGCGCAGCGGCACGTTCTCTGGTTGATAAAGGTCTGAACAATATTATCGTCACCATGGGTGAGAAAGGTGCGCTGTGGATGACGCGTGACCAGGAAGTCCATGTTCCAGCGTTTAAAGTGAACGCTGTCGATACCAGTGGCGCAGGCGACGCTTTCATCGGTTGTTTTGCTCACTATTACGTTCAAAGCGGTGATGTGGAAGCCGCCATGAAAAAAGCCGCTCTCTTCGCTGCTTTCAGCGTTACCGGGAAAGGCACTCAATCATCTTATCCAAGCATCGAACAATTTAATGAGTTTCTTACCTTAAACGAATAATACTCCTGCACTGTAAAAGGTAGCACTATGAACGATAAAAACATCATTCAGATGCCTGACGGCTATTTGAATAAGACCCCTCTGTTCCAGTTTATTTTGTTATCCTGTTTATTCCCGTTATGGGGATGCGCAGCCGCATTAAATGATATTCTGATTACGCAATTTAAAAGCGTATTTTCACTCAGCAACTTTGCCTCGGCATTAGTTCAGAGTGCCTTTTATGGCGGTTATTTTTTAATTGCGATTCCAGCATCTCTGGTGATTAAAAAGACCAGTTATAAAGTCGCCATCTTAATGGGGCTGACCCTTTATATCGTTGGGTGTACGCTCTTTTTCCCGGCATCGCACATGGCCACCTACACCATGTTCCTTGCGGCGATTTTCGCGATTGCGATTGGTCTGAGCTTCCTGGAAACAGCAGCCAACACCTACAGCTCAATGATCGGCCCAAAAGCGTATGCCACTTTACGCCTGAACATCAGTCAGACTTTTTATCCTATTGGTGCGGCTGCTGGCATTCTGCTAGGTAAATATCTGGTCTTCTCTGAAGGTGAAAGCCTGGAAAAACAGATGGCCGGGATGAACGCTGAGCAGATCCATAACTTTAAAGTGTTGATGCTGGAAAATACCCTTGAGCCATACAAGTACATGATTATGGTACTGGTTGTGGTGATGGTGTTATTCCTGCTGACTCGCTTCCCGACCTGTAAAGTCGCGCAAACCACGAGTCATAAACGCCCGTCAGCGATGGATACACTGCGTTATCTGGCCAGCAATGCCCGTTTCCGTCGTGGAATTGTGGCGCAATTTCTTTATGTGGGGATGCAGGTCGCGGTGTGGTCATTCACCATCCGTCTGGCACTGGAATTAGGTGATATCAACGAGCGCGACGCCTCAACCTTCATGGTCTATAGCTTCGCCTGCTTCTTTATCGGCAAGTTTATCGCCAACATTTTGATGACGCGCTTCAATCCGGAAAAAGTGCTGATTCTCTATTCCATTATTGGTGCGCTGTTCCTCGTCTATGTTGCACTGGCGCCAAGCTTCAGCGCTGTGTATGTCGCAGTGCTGGTGAGTGTCCTGTTTGGACCCTGCTGGGCGACAATCTATGCGGGTACGCTTGATACCGTGGATAACGAGCATACCGAAATGGCGGGTGCCGTCATTGTCATGGCGATTGTCGGCGCGGCGGTGGTTCCGGCGATTCAGGGCTATGTGGCCGATATGTTCCATTCATTGCAACTTTCGTTCCTGGTTTCCATGCTCTGTTTCGTGTACGTCGGTATCTACTTCTGGCGTGAAAGCAAAGTGCGCAACAACCTGGCTGAAGCGACAGTTTCCTGAGGAGAGCGATCATGACAACACGTATAACGCTGTGGCGAGAACTCTTTGCAGAGCATCCGCGAATCTTACTGAAGAATAACGACTTCACGGTTACCGCATTTCGTTACGCCAGCGGAGTGGAAGGGCTGAAGGTAGAAAACAGTCGTGGACATCTGGTTATTCTGCCCTGGATGGGGCAGATGATCTGGGATGCTCAGTTTGATGGCCATGACCTGACCATGCGTAACATGTTCAGTCAGCCGAAACCGGCGGCGGAAGTGGTGGCGACCTACGGCTGTTTTGCCTTCCACTCAGGTCTGTTGGCAAATGGCTGCCCATCACCAGAGGATTCACATCCTTTGCACGGTGAAATGGCTTGTGCCGCGATGGATGAAGCCTGGCTGGAGCTGGAGGGTGAGAATTTGCGCGTGGGTGGACGCTATGAGTATGTGATGGGGTTCGGTCATCATTATCAGGCGCATCCTGCGGTGGTAATGCACAAAGCGAGCGCGCTGTTTGATATTCAGATGGCGGTTACCAACCTCGCCTCAGTGGCAATGCCGTTGCAGTACATGTGCCATATGAACTATGCCTACGTACCGGAAGCCACCTTCAGCCAGAATATTCCGGATGAGGCCATGAAGCTGCGTGAGTCGATACCCGCGCATGTTAAGCCGACTGAGCAGTGGCTGGCGTTTAATCAGCGGATTGTACAGGGCGAGGCTTCTCTGGCGCGGCTCAATGAACCCCATTTTTACGATCCGGAAATTGTCTTCTTTGCTGACCAATTGGACAGGTACACTGATAAACCAGAATTTAGCATGATCGCGCCTGATGGCACCACGTTCGTTACGCGTTTCTCCAGCACGGAGCTGAATTATGTGACGCGTTGGATCCTCTATAACGGCGATCAGCAGGTTGCGGCATTCGCCTTGCCTGCAACCTGTCGACCTGAAGGATACCTGGCAGCACAACGCAATGGCACCTTGATTGAAATAGAACCGCAGCACACCCGGACATTTACAGTCACAACTGGCATAGCCTGATCGCTCAAGGCTTGAACACCAAAGCACTTATCGTTAAGGTAAGCGCTTTTGCTGGGTGGCGGCATTAATGCCTTATCCGGCCTACAACGGCACCCGCCCGTAGGCCTGATAAGCGTAGCGCCATCAGGCATGCCTTAGCGCCAGGATGAACCCATGATTACCGTTGCCCTTATTGACGACCACCTCATCGTCCGCTCCGGCTTTGCCCAACTGCTGGGGCTGGAACCTGATTTGCAGGTGGTCGCTGAGTTTGGCTCAGGCAGTGAGGCGCTGGCGGGATTACCGGGACGCGGCGTGCAGGTGTGTATCTGCGACATCTCTATGCCTGATATCTCCGGTCTTGAACTGTTAAGCCAGTTGCCAAAAGGAATGGCGATTATCATGCTTTCTGTCCACGACAGCCCGGCGCTGGTGGAGCAGGCGCTCAACGCGGGCGCGCGTGGTTTCCTTTCTAAACGTTGTAGCCCGGATGAGCTGATCGCGGCGGTGCATACCGTGGCGACTGGCGGCTGTTACCTGACGCCGGACATCGCCGTCAAACTGGCGGCCGGTCGTCAGGATCCGCTCACCAAACGCGAACGTCAGGTGGCGGAAAAACTGGCGCAAGGTATGGCGGTCAAAGAGATTGCCGCTGAACTGGGTCTGTCTCCGAAAACGGTGCACGTGCATCGCGCTAATTTGATGGAAAAGCTGGGGGTCAGCAACGACGTCGAACTGGCCCGCCGGATGTTTGACGGCTGGCAATGAACACGCTCTGTTCCCGGTTAATCACCGTTGTTGCCTGCTTCTTTATCTTCTCCGCCGCGTGGTTTTGCTTGTGGAGCATCAGCCTGCATCTGGTTGAGCGCCCGGAGCTGGCGGTACTGCTGTTTCCGTTTGGCCTGCGTCTGGGGTTGATGCTGCAATGTCCGCGCGGCTACTGGCCGGTGCTGCTGGGCGCGGAATGGCTGCTTCTTTTCTGGCTGGCGCAGGAAGTGGCGCTGGCCCATTTGCCACTTTTGATGATCGGTAGCTTCCTCACGTTACTCCCGGTGATGTTGATTTCGCGATACCGCCATCAGCGCGACTGGCGCACGCTGCTGTTGCAGGGCGCGGCGCTCACGGCGGCGGCGTTGCTGCAATCGCTGCCCTGGCTTGGGCAAGGCGAAGAGGCGTGGAACGCGCTGCTGCTGACGCTCACCGGCGGATTAACGCTGGCGCCGATCTGCCTGGTGTTCTGGCACTATCTGACCAGCACGACCTGGCTACCGCTGGGCCCGGCGGTGGTGTCGCAGCCGGTGAACTGGCGCGGGCGGCATCTGGTCTGGTACCTGCTGCTGTTTAGCGTCAGCCTGTGGCTACAGCTCGGTTTACCCGCCGAGCTTTCGCGCTTCACGCCGTTTTGCCTCGCGTTGCCGATCATTGCGCTGGCCTGGCACTACGGCTGGCAGGGGGCGCTGATTGCGACGCTGATGAACGCCATCGCGCTGATTGCCAGCCAGACCTGGCACGATCATCCCGTTGACCTGTTGCTCTCGCTGCTGGTGCAAAGCCTGACCGGGCTGCTGCTCGGTGCGGGTATTCAGCGTCTGCGCGAACTTAACCAGTCGCTGCAAAATGAATTAGCACGCAACCATCGTCTGGCGGAACGCCTGCTGGAAACCGAAGAGAGCGTGCGCCGGGATGTGGCGCGCGAACTGCACGATGATATCGGCCAGACCATCACCGCCATTCGCACCCAGGCGGGTATTGTTCAGCGGCTGGCGCCAGAAAACGCAGGGGTGAAGCGCTGCGGGGCGCACATCGAACAACTTTCTCTCGGCGTGTACGATTCGGTGCGTCGCCTGTTAGGCCGTCTGCGACCACGTCAACTGGACGATCTCACGCTGGAGCAGGCCATCCGCTCACTGATGCGCGAAATGGAGCTGGAAAGTCGCGGTATCGTCAGCCATCTCGACTGGCGAATTGATGAATCTGCACTTAGCGAAAGCCAGCGGGTGACGCTGTTTCGCGTCTGTCAGGAAGGGCTGAACAACATCGTTAAGCACGCCAACGCCAGCGCGGTGACGCTTCAGGGCTGGCAACAGGATGAACGGCTAATGCTGGTAATTGAGGATGACGGCAGCGGCCTGCCGCCAGGGTCGAATCAACAGGGATTTGGCCTCACTGGGATGCGTGAACGCATTAGCGCCCTCGGCGGATCGCTCTCGATTTCCTGTACGCACGGCACGCGGGTCAGCGTGTCGTTACCCCAGCGATATGTGTAAGGCGCGGTCATGTTTTCATTTTTAAAAGCTCCGGCCAGTGCGCCGCTCATTACTGATAAGCGTGAAGTGGATGCTCTCTACCGCTACTGGCGGCGGCATATCCTGACCACCATCTGGCTCGGCTACGCGCTGTTCTATTTCACACGCAAGAGCTTCAATGCCGCCGTACCGGATATCCTCATCAGCGGCGTGCTGACTCGCAGCGACATTGGGCTGCTGGCGACGCTGTTTTACATCACCTACGGCCTGTCGAAGTTTGTCTCCGGTATCGTCAGCGACCGATCCAACGCCCGCTATTTTATGGGTATCGGACTGATTGCCACCGGCGTGGTAAACATTCTGTTTGGATTCTCCACCTCGCTATGGGCCTTTGCGGTGCTGTGGGCGCTGAACGCCTTTTTCCAGGGCTGGGGATCGCCGGTCTGCGCGCGTTTATTGACCGCGTGGTATTCGCGTACTGAACGCGGCGGCTGGTGGGCGCTGTGGAACACCGCGCACAACGTCGGCGGGGCGCTGATCCCTATCGTGATGGCGGCGACAGCGCTGCACTACGGCTGGCGCGCCGGGATGATGATCGCCGGGCTGCTGGCGATTGTGGTGGGGATTTTTCTCTGCTGGCGGCTGCGCGACAGGCCGCAGGCGATTGGTCTGCCGCCAATTGGCGACTGGCGGCATGATGAACTGGAAATTGCCCAACAGCAGGAAGGTGCTGGGCTGAGCCGCAAAGAGATCCTCACCCGCTATGTGCTGCTGAATCCTTATATCTGGCTGCTGTCACTGTGTTATGTGCTGGTGTACGTGGTCCGTGCCGCGATTAACGACTGGGGCAATCTGTACATGTCGGAGACGCTCGGCGTGGATCTGGTGACCGCCAATACCGCCGTGACCATGTTCGAACTGGGCGGCTTCATCGGCGCGTTGGTCGCGGGCTGGGGCTCGGACAAGCTGTTTAACGGCAACCGCGGTCCAATGAACCTGATTTTCGCCGCCGGAATTTTGCTCTCCGTTGGCTCGCTGTGGCTAATGCCGTTCGCCAGCTATGTGATGCAGGCCGCGTGCTTCTTCACCACCGGATTCTTCGTCTTCGGCCCGCAGATGCTGATCGGCATGGCGGCGGCGGAGTGTTCGCACAAAGAGGCGGCGGGCGCGGCAACCGGATTTGTCGGGCTGTTTGCTTATCTGGGGGCATCGCTCTCCGGCTGGCCGCTGGCGAAGGTGATGGAGGTCTGGCACTGGACCGGATTCTTTGTGGTGATCGCTATTGCGGCGGGAATTTCCGCGCTACTGCTGCTGCCGTTTTTAAACGCCCAGGCTCCGCGCGAACTCAACGAAGCGTGATGCACCTCACCTTTTTGCCCCGAGTGGAGCAAAACTAAGAAATTTTCCCGGTTTCACCTGGACGCTGTCTCAGGCGCGTCTTCCGGCTGATTTTTACAATGCCTTCCATTCGCAGGTATAAAAATTAGCTCGGGAGTGTCAAATGCTGGCCTTTCTAAACCAGGTGCGCAAGCCGACCCTGGATCTGCCGCTCGATGTGCGGCGAAAAATGTGGTTCAAACCGTTCATGCAGTCCTATCTGGTGGTCTTTATCGGCTACCTGACCATGTACCTGATCCGCAAAAACTTCAACATCGCGCAGAACGACATGATCTCCACCTACGGGCTGAGCATGACGCAGCTGGGGATGATTGGCCTGGGCTTCTCCATCACCTACGGCGTGGGTAAAACGCTGGTTTCCTACTACGCGGATGGCAAAAACACCAAGCAGTTTCTGCCGTTTATGCTGATCCTCTCCGCCATCTGTATGCTCGGCTTTAGCGCCAGCATGGGCGCGGGTTCAACCAGCCTGTTTTTGATGATCGCTTTCTACGCGCTGAGCGGTTTCTTCCAGAGTACTGGCGGCTCATGTAGCTATTCCACCATTACTAAATGGACGCCGCGTCGCAAGCGGGGTTCCTACCTCGGCATGTGGAATATCTCCCACAACCTCGGCGGTGCGGGTGCAGCGGGCGTGGCGCTGTTTGGCGCTAACTATCTGTTCGACGGTCACGTCATCGGTATGTTTATCTTCCCGTCGATTATTGCTCTGATTGTTGGCTTTATCGGCCTGCGCTACGGCAGCGACTCCCCGGAATCTTATGGCCTCGGTAAAGCCGAAGAGCTGTTCGGTGAGGAGATCAGCGAAGAAGACAAAGAAACCGAAGAAAACGAGATGACCAAATGGCAGATCTTTGTTGAGTACGTGCTGAAAAACAAAGTGATCTGGCTGTTATGTTTCTCGAACATCTTCCTGTACGTAGTGCGTATCGGTATCGACCAGTGGTCCACCGTCTACGCTTTCCAGGAGCTGAAGCTCTCCAAAGAAGTGGCGATTCAGGGCTTTACCCTGTTTGAAGTGGGCGCGCTGGTTGGCACGCTGATGTGGGGTTGGCTCTCCGACCTGGCTAACGGTCGTCGTGCGCTGGTGGCCTGTGTAGCGCTGGCGTTGATTATCGCCACCCTGGGCGTTTATCAGCACGCCAGCAACCAGTACGTTTATCTGACTTCGCTGTTTGCGCTGGGCTTCCTGGTGTTTGGTCCACAGCTGTTAATTGGCGTTGCGGCAGTCGGATTTGTGCCGAAAAAAGCGATCGGCGCAGCCGATGGGATTAAAGGCACTTTCGCTTATCTGATTGGTGACAGCTTCGCCAAGCTCGGTTTGGGGATGATTGCCGACGGCACGCCGATTTTCGGGCTGACCGGCTGGGCAGGCACTTTCGCCGCGCTGGATGCTGCCGCTATCGGTTGTATCTGTTTGATGGCCATCGTGGCTGTGTTTGAAGAACGTAAAATTCGCCGCGAGAAAAAGATTCAACAATTGAAAGTAGCTTAAGTTAAGTGTGCATTGGTAACTTTTGCCCGCCTTAATGGCGGGCTTTTTTATGCTCTCAACTGGCTGGTTTCATGTACCAGATTGCGCAGCCACTGATGAGCGGCATCGCGGTGCGTGCGTTCATGCCAGGCCATGCTTTTTGTAAAACCGGTTATGGGCAGCGGGGGCGGTAAAACGTGCATACGGGTGTCGTCATACGCCAGACGGGCAGGAACAACGGCAATCATATCACTGATGGCGAGGATGTCCGGCAATACCAGGAAGCTGCTAACCGACAAACCAATCTGCCGTTGGCGTCCGACGCTTGCCAGTGCCTCATCGGTGACGCCCCAGAAACTTTCACCCACATAAGAAACCAGCACATGCTCCAGCGCGCAGAAGCGATCGAGCGTCAGCGGTTGCCCCGCATCAGAATGCGCATGACGCATGAGACAAACGTACTCTTCATCATATAACGCCCGGCTGTGCAGGTTGTCGGGCGTGGAATCCGGCGTCAGCAATGCCAGGTCGATTTTCCCCTGCTCAAACTGTGTGGTGAGCAGCACTGGCTCAACCGGGATCACTCGTACACGAATGCCCGGTGCGCGCACGCGAAGCGCGGCAATAAATGGCACGATAACCGCTTTGAGCGCGTAATCCGTAGCGGCGACGGTAAAGGTGAGCGCTGCGGTGAGCGGGTCAAATTGTGTCGGTTTAAGCAGGATATCGATATCGCTGAGGATCTGTTTGACCGGGGCGGCCAACTGTTGGGCACGCAGCGTCGGAACAATGCCATGCGGTGTGCGACTAAACAGCGGATCGTCAAAATAGTCGCGCAGGCGGTTGAGCATACCGCTTACCGCAGGCTGGGTGAGCGACAGCCGCTGCGCCGCCCGGGTTACGCTGCGTTCATCCAGCAGGGCATCCAGCGTTTTTAACAGATTGAGATCGAGCGTTCTGATATCAGATTTCATGATGTCTGCCTGCGAGTTCGATAAGTCACATTATGACACGTTCAGTCGTCGACAGAGGTGAATTTGCCGCTATGATGGGCGTCCTGTCTGGTAATGGATGTGCGCATGATTTGGATAATGCTGGCCACGCTGGTGGTTGTTTTTGTGGTGGGATTTCGGGTGCTAACGTCCGGGTCGCGGCGGGCAATTCGCCGTCTGAGCGAGCGGCTGAACATTGATGTCGTGCCGGTAGAATCGATGATCGATCAGATGGGAAAAGTACAGGGTGAGGCTTTTTTACAGTACCTCCACCGTCCTGATGAATCGCATCTACAAAATGCTGCCCAGGTGCTGTTGATCTGGCAAATCGTTATTGTCGACGGCAGTGAGCAGAACTTGTTGCAATGGCACCGCTGGCTGCAAAAAGCCCGGCTGGCTGCACCGATTACCGACGCGCAGGTGCGTCTGGCGCTCGGTTTTCTGCGCGAGATGGAGCCGGATATGCAGGAGCTTAATGCGTTCCAGATGCGCTATAACGCCTTTTTCCAGCCCGAGGATGGCGTGCACTGGCTGCACTGATATCAAAATTTATGATGACGACTATTTTGAATCGTCATTATCTTTATATCTTACGCGAAAGCATGATGTACCTCGTTAACTCACACGACGAGGTACATCATGAATCAAGCGACTCAACAACGTGCAATTATCTGGCCTGCAGCGTATCTGCCGGGGACGACTGATAACTTTGCCTCAAATGAAATTATCGTTGCCGGACTGAGCGCCCGTGCCGTCTGGGCACAGCTTAATGACACAACGCGCTGGCCGACGTATTACAGCAACGTGGCGGATATCCGTTTTCACGACGGTTCCGGTCCATTGTTAAGCATGGATGCCCGTTTTCGTTTTACGACTTTTGGTTTCCCCATCGAAGCGCAAATCACCGAGTATGTGCCGCCGGTTGACGGCCAGGCCGCGCGTGTTGCCTGGCATGGCTGGGCGGAAGGCGATGCCACTACACGTCTGGATGTGATCCACGCCTGGCTCTTTGAGGATTTACCCGGCGGGCGCGTACGTATTCTGACCCAGGAATCACAAATTGGCGTTCCGGCACAAGAACTGGCACGTACGCTGCCCAATCCGATGATCAACGGTCACCAGGAGTGGATAACCGGCCTGGCCCGGGCTGCGCGTGACGCTTAATTGAGCCAGAAAGGGCTCTCTGTCCTGGGCCGGATAAGGCACAGCCGATCTCCGGTGAATAGTTGTCAAAACGTTAAATACGTCACAAATTTAATGTTACACTGCGTAACTTTTCTACAATAACCCCACGCAGGTAGCAAAATGAGTGAAGCTGTTGAACAAAAATCCCGCGCTGAGGCAAATTCCCGACCTAACTGGTCGGCGGTATTTGCCGTGGCGTTCTGCGTTGCCTGCCTGATAACCGTTGAATTTCTCCCCGTTAGCCTGTTAACGCCGATGGCGCAGGATTTGGGGATTTCTGAAGGCGTGGCCGGACAATCGGTGACCGTGACGGCATTTGTCGCCATGTTCGCCAGCCTGTTTGTGACGCAAATTATTCAGGCGACCGATCGTCGCTATGTGGTGATTCTGTTTTCGGTGCTACTGACGCTTTCCTGTCTGCTGGTTTCCTTTGCCAATTCTTTTTCGCTGCTGCTCGTTGGCCGCGCCTGCCTCGGTCTGGCGCTTGGCGGCTTCTGGGCGATGTCGGCGTCGCTGACCATGCGTCTGGTTCCTGCACGTACGGTGCCGAAAGCGCTGTCGGTTATTTTTGGCGCGGTCTCCATCGCGCTGGTAATTGCCGCGCCGCTGGGGAGCTTTTTGGGCGGCATTATCGGCTGGCGCAACGTGTTTAATGCGGCGGCGGTAATGGGCGTGCTGTGCACGATTTGGGTGGTGAGAGCGTTGCCTTCGCTGCCTGGTGAACCTTCGCATCAGAAACAAAACATGTTCAGCCTGTTGCAGCGTCCTGGGGTGATGGCCGGGATGATTGCCATCTTCATGTCCTTTGCTGGTCAGTTCGCCTTCTTTACCTATATTCGCCCGATCTATATGAATCTGGCGGGCTTTGACGTTGATGGCCTGACGCTGGTGCTGCTGAGCTTCGGTATTGCCAGTTTCGTTGGTACGTCGTTCTCGTCGATGATTTTGAAGCGTTCGGTCAAACTGGCGTTAGCCGGTGCGCCACTGGTGCTGGCGCTCAGTGCGCTGGTCCTGATCCTGTGGGGCAGCGACAAAGTGGTCGCGGCGGGTATTGCGATTATTTGGGGGCTGTTGTTTGCGCTGGTACCGGTCGGCTGGTCGACGTGGATCACCCGTTCGCTTGCCGATCAGGCAGAAAAAGCCGGATCCGTCCAGGTCGCCGTGATCCAGCTTGCCAATACCTGCGGGGCAGCGGTGGGAGGCTATGTGCTCGATACCCTCGGACTGCTGTCGCCCCTGATGCTTTCCGGCAGCCTGATGCTGCTGACGGCGCTTTTGGTGGCAGCGAAAGTTCGCATAAAAGGTATGCAATAATCTCGGTGTTGTTCGCCGGATAAGGCGTTCTCGCCGTATCCGGCACTTCACGACTCACTAATCAGAACCATGCTTCCCACATGGCACCAAGGTTAAAGTCGTCCAGCGTTTCATCCTGCGTGCCGTTGACCCGCGCGGTGCGATCGTTATCCACCTTGCCGCCGGTGACGTAGAAGCGCAGCATCGGGCGGAACTCTGGTCCCATGGCGATCGACATGTTCTGCGACAGCGTCAGTTTCCAGCCGTGGTTATCCCCGCCGTTGTCGTAATCTACGCGCTGATAGCCCGCTTCCAGCCAGGTGGAGTGAACGTCGTTCCAGAAGTACATTGGACGCACAATCGCGCCGTAGTTCTTACGGTTATCGCTCTTATCGGTGCTGTTGTCGTAATCATGGAATGCTAACAGGTATTCCACCTGCGCCTGGCGGGTAAACTTATGACTTCCCTCGAAGCTGGCGTAAACCGTAGTCAGGTCGTCGGTTTTGTTATAGACGCTGTTGTCGGAGTTATCAGAATAACGGGCAATCACTTTATTCACACCGCTGTCGTTGGTATGGCTCAGCACGAATGCGCCCTGCCAGGCTTTCAGGCGGTCATCGCTCTCGACGGCTTTGGAGTCAAAACCGTAGTTGGCGTAGATCTCCAGATCCAGCGGGCCCACTTTCATATTGTGAATTTTTGACGTCACAGCGTAGTTGCCTTTATCGCCGGTACCGGAACCGCCGGTACAGGTAATACGCGATGGGTTGGCTTCGTCTTCCATCACTTCCGGGCTGCACGATTCAACTGCGGCAACGGTGGCGACATCAAACTGTACGCCGCCGATGTCGAAGTTCTTCACCCCGGCGCCCTGGCCGTCGTGGTTCATCCAGAAGTAGTCGTTGATACCCTGTTGCGGACGCTGGTGGAAGTCGCGGCCTGCCCAGATATAGGCGTTGGGATTGGATTCCAGTACGTTGGTGACGCCCGCGTAGGCTTTTTTCAGGTTAACTTCGTCGCCCCAGTGGTCGATCATCACGTTGATGTCCCAGATGGCGCCGTTATCGCTTTTGAACGCTTTTGAGAGCTGGAACTCGCCGCCGTTGCCTTCGTTACCCAGGCGACCGATAGCGGAAGCACCGTTGTAGGAGCCATCAACGCCAACGTATTTCTGATCGCCGCTCTGGAAATGCGCGCCGTAACGCGCATAGCCGCTGAATTTCACACCGAACGGAATAGCCATATCCGGCGATTGCGCCGCACTTTGCGGCTCGTTAATGACATCGGTTTTTTTCGCCACGGCGGCGTCCATTTTAGCCTGACGCTCAGCCAGCGCTTTATCGACGGCTTTGGCAACGATGGCATCGATTTGTTCTTGTGTGAATTCCTGTGCGAGGACAGAAATTGGGCACAGCGCGGCGACGACCGCCAGCGTGACTGGAAGTTTTTTTATCATGTTCATGGTTATCTCATCGACACTTTACCCTTCAGTTTGCGCAGAGCATTCTGAATAAGCGTGTGCATTAATTTATTTTAAGATAATAACCATCCCGTCTCGGTTTAATTTGCTATCACCAAAACAAGTTGATTTGTCTATTTAATAACGGGTACAGGGCTGCTTTATTTAATCGTAATGCTTTCTCCGTTGTTGAATGTGTAATTAACGATTAACGCTGATACAGATGAATAATTTCTTCTGACAGTTCGCGGGCTAATAACGACGTCATTAAGTGATCCTGCGCATGCACCATAATTAATGTCATTGGTTGCCGGGCTTCCCCGGCGTCCTGTTCGATCAATTTGGTTTGCATGTGATGAGCCTGACGGGCGTAACCGTCAGCCTCACGAAGCAGGCTTTTTGCCTCGTCAATATTGCCGGCGCGCGCGGCATGCAGCGCTTCAAAGCACAGACTGCGGGATTGCCCGGCATTGACGATGATTTCCATTACTGCTTCTTCTAATGCAATCATGTTGTTCTCTTCCTAATCGAATCCGTTATTTTCGGCGGTCTGGGCAAACCATTCGCCGCTTTTTTTCACCGTACGTTTTTGCGTTGCTAAATCTAACTGAACAAAACCGTAGCGGTTTTTATAGCCGTTAAGCCATGACCAGTTATCAATAAAGGTCCACATATGGTAGCCAAGACAATTACAGCCTTCGCTAATTCCTTTATGTAGCCATTTAAGATGATCAGAGACAAATTCAATACGGTAGCTGTCGTTGATTTGCTCTTGCTGAATAAAACGCTGCTCATTCTCGACACCCATACCGTTTTCAGAAATAAAACAGCGCGGGTTGCCATAATTATCACGCAGATTGGTAATAATATCGTAAATACCCGGCTCATAAATTTCCCAGCCACGGTAGGGGTTCATTTTCCGCCCCGGCATTTCGTAATAATCAAACAGCCACTCCGGCATAAACGGTGCATCCGGGTTGACGGCGCTATCACGACATTTAACGCGACGCGGCTGATAGTAGTTGATGCCGAGCAGGTCGATTTTGCCCTCGGCGATTAACTGGCTGTCGCCTGGCTGGCATGTTGGTAACTGATCATACTCTTTCAGCAGTCCAACCAGATCCGCTGGATATTCACCCTTCAGCACCGGGTCGAGGAAGCTGCGGTTAAACAGCAGATCCGCATAGTGTGCGGCTTTTACATCCGCCGGATTTTGTGAGCGCGGGTAGGAAGGCGTTAAATTCAGCACCACGCCGATTTCACCGTCATGGTTTGCGGCACGATATGCCCGAACCGCCGTCGAATGCGCCAGTACGGTGTGATACGCCACGGTGGCTGCACGTTTGAAATCCACCACATTAGGGTAATGGAAGTCATACAGATAGCCGCCTTCAACCGGGACAATTGGCTCGTTAAAGGTAAACCAGTGCTTAACCCGGTTGCCGAACAATGTAAAACACGTTTGTGCATAGCGGCCAAACGCCTCGACCACTTCACGGTTTTCCCAGCCGCCTTTCTCCTGCATCACCATCGGCATGTCGAAATGGAACAGGGTGATAAATGGCGTAATGCCTTGTGCCAGCAGCTCGTCGATGACGTTGTTATAGAACTCGACGGCTTCAGGATTAACCTCGCCGGTACCGTCCGGAATCAGGCGCGACCAGCTCAGAGACGTACGGAAGCTGTTATGCTTCAGCTGTTTGAGCAGTGCGATGTCCTGTTTCCAGTGCTGATAAAAGGTCGAGGTAGTTGCCGGGCCAACTCCCTGATGGAAACGACCTGGCTGACGGTCGAACCACACGTCCCACGTGGTCTGGCTTTTGCCGCCGTTCAGGCTATCCCCTTCGGTTTGCAGCGCTGAGCAGGCACTGCCCCACCAGAAGTTTTCAGGAAAACGGTATCTCATTGTTCTGACTCCTTGATTCATTATGAGTTGCTACGGGCAGCGTTCGCCACGGAGACGGCATCCTGTGCTTTTTGCTCTTCGGTTTTCAGCAAAGAACGTTCGTAAGCACGCAGGAATGGAAGGTACATCAGCGCTGACATCGCCATACAGATAAAGCACATCACCACCGGACTTAATGCCCAGTTTGCGGCCCAGGAAGCACCGATTGGCGCAGGCGTAGTCCACGGCGTCAATGAAACAACCTGTGCCAGCCAGCCGAGTTTGGTGGCGCTATAGGCCAGCACGGCGTTAATCAGCGGGACGCAGACAAACGGGATGAACAACATCGGGTTCATGATGATTGGCGCACCAAACAGAATAGGCTCATTGATATTAAAGAAACTAGGCACAATTCCCATTTTGCCGATAGTACGCAGATGCGTGACGCGACTGCGCAGCAGCAGGAATGCCAGCGGTAAAGTTGAACCGACGCCGCCAATCAGCAGGTAGTGATCCCAGAAACCTTGCAGATAGACATGGGGCAGCGCAGCGCCCGCTGCCAGAGCGGCCTGGTTAGCGGACAGGTTCGCCATCCAGAATGGGTTCATGATGCCGGTTACGATCAATGAGCCGTGAATGCCGGCAAACCAGAAAATCTGGCACAACAGCACAGAAAGCAGAATAGCGGGCAGTGAGTCAGAAGCGGAAACCAGCGGCTCCAGCAGGTGCATAATCGCCTGCGGGATGATCATCCCGGTTTGTGCTTCGATAAACAGGTTCAGCGGATGCAGGGTCGCAATCACCACCAGTACCGGAATGAGGATCTCGAATGAACGCGCGACGCCGGTCGGGACTTCCTTCGGCAGGCGGATTGTCACGTTATTCTGCTTCAGCCATGCATATATACGGGTGGAGTAAATGGCGGTGATGAGGGCGGTAAAGATACCCTGACCGGAAAGATACTGCGTCGAGATTTTACCGTCGGCATAGGGCGCAGCAACCAGTAAAAACGCCATAAAGGCCAGCAGGCCAGACATCACCGGATCGAGGTTAAACTGACGGCCCAGGCTGGCACCAATGCCCACGGAGATAAAGAACGTCATAACACCCATGCTGAGGTTAAACGGCAGCATCAGCTGTTCACGATAAGTTGCCGAGAAATCGAGCCAGCCCCGGGCAAAGCTGTTGGTAGTATCGGCAGAGAACGGCGGAAAAATAAACACCAGCATGAAGGAGCCGATGATCATAAACGGCAGCGCCGCCGTAAAACCGTCACGAATTGCAATCACATACTTCTGCTGCCCTAACTTGCCAGCGAGCGGGGTGATGGATTGTTCAATGACGGCAACCATTGACTGATATAACGAACTCATAATGACACCTTTCTAGTGTGTCGCTTCAATCAGCGACAGAGCATAATCCAGCACTTTGTCACCGCGTTGCATACCGTAATCCATCATATCTATGGCTTTTACGGGTATACCCTGGGTGGCAGCCTTTTCGGAGAGCGTATTAAGCATGTACTTTACCTGGGGGCCGAGTAGCACCACCTGGTAATTTGGAAACTGAATGTCAAATTCGGAAACACCGTAGGCCTCAATCTTCACAGGCAATCCGCGAGACTCTGCCTCTTCAACCATTTTGCGAACCAGCAAGCTGGTGGACATCCCTGCCGAACAACACAACATAATCCTGAACATAGTGAACCATCCTTTAAATGTAAAAACTTATTGCGAGTCTGATTTGATATCATACGGAAACCGGTTTCCATTAATGGAAAACAGAACTGTGACGGCCATCAAGATCTTATTCTTATAAGGCTAATTATTTGGATTTAGCTCACGAAATTAGCTGTGAAGATCTCTTTTTGAGTCCAAATGGAAAATCGGTTTCCATGAAAAACGGAAACAGCTATACTGCGGATGGCGATTATTTGAGCCAATGTTAAATTCAGGATGGAAAGGGCCAGGCGGGTCCTGTCAGGGGAGAATGATGTCTACTATCAACGATGTATCGCGTTTGGCTGGCGTGTCAAAAGCCACTGTGTCACGCGTGTTGAGCGGATCGCGTGGCGTAAAAGAGGCCAGCCGCCTCGCCGTGTTGAAAGCGGTGGATGAACTCAATTATCGTCCGAACGTGATTGCGCAGTCGCTACTCAGCCAGTCTACGGGCTGTATCGGCGTGATATGCGCGCAGGACAACATTAATCAGACCACGGGTTATCTCTACGCGCTGGAAAAGCATCTTAGCCAGCATCAAAAGCACCTGCTGCTGCGTTTTGCCAATACCAAAGCGGAAGTCATGAGCGCTCTTGATGAATTAAGCTGCGGCTTGTGCGATGACGTCCTGATTATTGGCGCGCGTTTTCCGCTGAACATCAATCAGGAGAATGTCATTCTGGTGGATTGTCTGGATTCCGGCGATGACGTCAACAGCATCCAGTTCGATCATGAGTTCGCTACCGAAACCGCCTGTAACTACCTGATAAGTCAGAACCGACGCCAGATTGCTTTAATTCATCCGGACGGGATGGGTTTCTCCGATCAGGTGCTGTTGGGCTATAAACACGCGCTGGAAAAAAACTTCCTGCCGTTTAACCGTAACCTGGTATTTATGGCTGCAACGTCATCGTCAGTGGCCTTGCAGGAACTGCTGAACAACGCGTCCACGCTGAATTTTAACGCGCTGCTGGTGGCGGATGAACAGCAGGCACAGCGGGTGATCCCGCAGTTGCAGGCGTTTAATAAATCAGTACCGCAAGACATTATGGTCTTTAGCCTGGCCGGTTCGCTGCATCTGCCGGGAATCCCTACGATCCCGGCGATTGAATATTCCATGGACGCCATGGCGGCGCGGATCGTCAGTTGGCTCAACGAGAAAACCCAGAGCGTGCTGGGGTCGTACGTGCTGCGCGGCGACTTAATTATTCCTCAGCGTTAACGCTTTCCCTCTGGCGTGGGGCTATTTCGCTTCACGCCTATAAATCCGGGCATTCAACTTTGCCAAGCGCTTCCCAGTAGTTGTTTTGATTGTTTCTTTGAATTGCCAGAATGGCTTCGCGGATGTGCTGCTGATTACGCGTATCAGCCATAATCGTTTTTTCCCACACCTCATCAGATGGCGACCCTTGCGGGGTGCAAATCTTACGTAAGTCCTTCATAACGGTATTCTTTTCGTGTACAGCCTGCAGACTGCCATAAGCCGAGTCGGCATGTGCCAGACCGGGTAGCGTGAAAAGGACGGCAATAATCGGAAAAATGACTCGTTTCATGATAATAATCCTTGTTGTCTATGCGCATCATCTCAAGAGTAAGTGTAGACGGCATACGACTCACTCATCACCCTGTGTTAATGTCTAAAAATAAATCAGCCAGAAGTTGTAGTTATTTCAGGAGGATAGGATGCAAATACAGATTACAGATACGATTACCGAAGACGATCAAAATGCCCTGCTTGCCGGATTGCGCGCTTACAACCAACAGTTTCTGAGAACCACCAATTTTGGCGACCTGGCGGTGTACTGGCGCGATGAGCGCAATGACATTCTGGGGGGGCTGATCGGCAAAATCAAAGGCGAATGGCTGTGCATTGATTTTCTGTGGATGCATGACTCGCTGCGTAAAGGTGGTTACGGCACAAAATTGATGCAGGCCGCAGAACAGACGGCGCGTGAGAGAGGATGCCTGCATGCGCTGGTGGATACCATGAGTTTCCAGGCGCTGCCGTTTTATCAGAAAAACGGCTATCAGCTGCAAATGACCCTCGATAACTTCCCGGAAACCGGTTCCGCGCGCCATTATTTGTCGAAAACGTTTTGATGACCGGAAGGTCTGGATGCTGCCGCCAAAGAGGATTTAGGTACTTGCCCGGAGGTGATCACGCTTACCGGGCATTTTTGCGAGCGTTATTCCCTGAAAATGAATACATTGCAAAAGTATGTATTTATCCGCCAAGCCGCCTCGCAGATAGAAAAATTCCCAGATGTTGTGTGTGCGACTGGCGAGTAAGGTTCCGTCATCTTGTTCTTTTGGTGACGGACCGCCATGAAAAAACCAACAACTTCTACGCCGCATGATGCGGTATTTAAAAAGTTCTTAAGCCATCCAGAAACGGCTCGGGATTTTCTTGATAGCTATCTCCCCGCACCATTACGTGAACTTTGCGATCTGAACACACTGAAGCTGGAGCCAGGGAGTTTTATTGAGGAAGACCTGCGTGCCAGTTATTCCGATGTTCTGTGGTCGCTAAAAACGAGAACTGGTAAAGGCTATATCTACGCGTTGATTGAACACCAGAGTTCACCGGATGCTCATATGGCATTCCGAATGATGCGTTACGCCATTGCCGCGATGCAGAATCACCTTGATGCCGGGCACAAAACGCTGCCGCTGGTGGTTCCGATACTTTTTTACCATGGCGTTGCCAGCCCGTACCCTTTTTCGCTGTGCTGGCTGGATGAATTTGACGATCCAGAGACTGCGCGGCAGCTTTATGGAGCGGCCTTCCCGCTGGTCGATATCACGGTGGTGTCTGATGATGAGATTATGCAACACCGGCGAGTGGCACTACTGGAACTTGTCCAGAAGCATATACGCGAGCGCGATTTGATGGTGCTGGTCGATAAACTGGTTGCCCTGTTGATTAAAGGACACGCTAATGACAGTCAGGTAGAAACGCTATTTAATTACCTGGTGCAGTCTGGCAGCGCACCGCGTTTTGAGGCGTTTATTCGAGAGGTTGCCCTGCGCGTTCCCCAGCATAAGGAGAGATTAATGACGATTGCAGAATGCTTACGTGAGTCGGGGCGAAGGATAGGGTTGCTAGAGGGCAAACTCGAAGGCAAACGCGAGGGCAAAAAGGACGAAGCGTTGCGGATAGCCCATGCCATGCTTGAGAAGGGGATCGATCGTGAACTGGTGCTAATTATTACCGGGCTTGCAATTGATGAACTAACAGTATCTTCCGACTAATTTATCTTAGCCCCATTATGCTTTTTTCTTCTTGCTGATGCTTTTTCGTTTTTTAAACCGCAGCGGCCTTCCCGCTATAGTCATTTCATTACTCATCAGGCGGTTATTGCAAAAGGATAAAACGTGAAGCTGAAGATACCTTATTTCGGGGCCGGGGCGGCGGTATTACTGGCGGGATTATTGCTGGCAGGATGCGATCAACAGAGCAGCGATGCAAAGCATATCAAAGTGGGTGTAATTAACGGTGCAGAGCAGGATGTGGCGGAGGTCGCGAAGAAAGTCGCTAAAGAAAAATATGGTCTGGAGGTGGAACTGGTGGGTTTTAGCGGTTCTCTGCTGCCCAACGATGCCACCAATCATGGTGAGCTGGATGCCAACGTCTTCCAGCATCGCCCGTTCCTTGAACAAGATAATAAAGCACACGACTATAAGCTGGTTGCGGTGGGCAATACCTTTGTGTTCCCAATGGCTGGTTATTCGAAGAAAATCAAAACTGTCGCTGAACTAAAAGACGGTGCAACGATTGCGATACCTAACGATCCTACCAATCTGGGCCGGGCGCTGTTGCTACTGCAAAAAGAGAAGTTAATTACGCTGAAAGCGGATACCGGCCTGCTGCCAACAGCGTTGGATATTACTGATAATCCTCGGCATCTGAAAATTATGGAACTGGAAGGTGCGCAGTTGCCGCGTGTGCTGGACGATCAGAAAGTGGATGTGGCGATTATCAGTACCACCTACATCCAGCAAACCGGGCTTTCCCCGGTACATGACAGCGTATTTATTGAAGACAAAAACTCACCGTATGTGAACATTCTGGTGGCGCGAGAAGACAACAAAGATGCCGAGAATGTGAAAGAGTTCCTGCAATCTTATCAGTCACCTGAAGTGGCGAAGGCGGCAGAAACAATCTTTAACGGTGGCGCGGTTCCGGGCTGGTAATCATGACCTTTTGCCGCGCCGGTTGGTGTTAAACCGCTCTGGCGCGGCGACGTGAGTCCATTGAGATAAGTATTACCGAAGAGAGGATCAAAAGCGTGCCCAGCCAGTCTGGCAGGGTAAAGGTAATACCTAACAGCAGCAGGGACAGCAATGCGCTGCTCAACGGTTCCGCGCAGCTTAAAATGCTCGCTTTCGGTCCGCCAATCATCTGCGCGCCTTTCAGGTACAGGCTAAACGTCAGCGACGTGCCGATGACCACCAGATAGAAAAACGCCAGAATCAAACTGCCATTCACCACGAAATTAGTGCCCTGTCCGGCATAAAACGGCAGCAGGATCATGCCGCCGATTAACATACTCCAGCCGACAACCGGCAGCGTGCCATAGCGCGCGATAAGCGTTGAGGGGTAGGTGGTGTAGAACGCGGCGGCAAACGCCGAGGCAATTCCCCAGAACAGCGCGGCAGGTGAGATAGACAGCGACGTCGGGTTACCGTGGGTGACCAGCAAGAAGGTGCCGATAAGCGATGTGAAGATCGCAGTCAGCACTAAAATCCCCGGTCGTGCTTTGCGCACCACGGAAAACCACGCCACGATTATGGTCGGTGACAAAAATTGCAGCACCGTCGCGGTGGCGGCGTTGGATTTCTCAATAGTCAGCAGAAAGGTTAGCTGTACGGTGAGCGCCCCAACCACGGAAAAAATCAGCAGGCTGATGGCGTCTTTGCGGTTTTTGATAATGGAGAACACTTTGTCGCCGTGAACGAAAGAGAGCATCAGCAGAATGAGCCCGGCGAAAATCAGGCGCGTCATGGTCAGAAACTGCGACGACATCTGGCTTTGCTCCATTATGTATTGCGCGCAAACGCCTGAACTTCCCCACAATACGGCGGCAATCAGGACGTTCATCATCCCTCTTCTGGTGGAACTCATCTTTCCCTCGGCATGTTGTTTTGTTTTATTTGTGTGCAGGCATCATAGCAGAGATGGTTGTGATTTCTGCCAGCACATCCGCAATCAGCCAGTCATTAAAGACTTTTACCTCCGGACGCATTACCGCGTGCTGTGGCGTAACAATGTAGTAAGACCACGCCAGAGGCCAGCGGGTGTTGGGATGAAGCTGAACCAGTTGTCCGTCTGTCAGTAGCTGCTGCACCAATGCTCTACGCACAATGGCGACACCTTGACCGCTGAGCGCCGCCAGAATCACTGCAGAGGTAGAGTTGATGTGCAATCCACTGTCGCGAACGGCAGGTGCCTGGGTGGCGGTCAGGACATCATTCCAGCCTGGGAAATTGGCGCCGGGGTGGGGAGTGTCATCATGGATAAGCTTCTGTGCGGCCAACCATTCTCCACAGGAAATTTTATCTACTGGCACAATACGCGGGCTACAAACCAGAACCGCTTCTTCATCCATCAGCCAGGTTTTATTTACCCCAGGCCAGTCGCCTTTACCGCAACGTACGCCCAGATCCGCTTCGCCATGAGCAACATCCATCAGCTTTTCCGTCACGTTCAAGCGTAATTCTATGTTTTCATGCGCTTGTGAGAAACGATTGAGGCGGCTCATCAGCCAGTTCATCACCAGTACCTGAGAGGCAGTGATAATCACCACCGAGCGTGCTCGCCGACCGCGTAACTTGTTCAGCCCAGATTCCAGACTATCCAGTCCTTGGGTTATCTCGCGCAACGCGTCCTGTGCTTCGCTGACCAGCGTGAGACGCTCTTTGCCTGAACGAGTACGATGCAGCAGCGGGTGGCCAACCCAGTCTTCCAGCGCACGAACCAGTTGCCCAACGGCAGCCGGAGTGACCCCCAGTTCCTGCGCCGCACCAGTAAAACTGCCGTGGCGGGCTGTGGCCTCAAAAGCGTGTAACCATTTAAGCCGATTAAGCGAGCGCATCAGGTCATTTCCCGTTTTGTGAATATCTTCAGTATATGCCATCGAGATAGATTTTCTTTCTCGGATCGCTATTTCTTCTCATTCGTCAGCGCCTCAGGGTAGTGGCATTGTTAGCGCATTAACGAATACTTGAAACGAGGCTAACGATGAACACATTATTTGTCGGCAAAAAACTGTTAGTGGTGGGCGGTACCAGTGGTATCGGATTTGAAACCGCAAAACTGATCCTCCAGGGTGGTGGTCGAGTGGTGCTGGTTGGCAATCGTGCCGAGAAAGCGGAACAGGCCCGTCAGGCGTTGGCGGAACTGGGTGACGTCTCTGTCATTGTGGCGGATCTGATGTCAGAAGCGGGCGTTAAGCAGGTGATGGCAACGGTGAATGCTGAGCACAAAGACATCAACCTGTTAGTAAATGCAGCTGGGGTTTTCTTCCCAAAACCTTTCACTGATCATGAAGTTGAAGATTATGAACTGTACATGAGCCTCAACCGCGCGACGTTTTTTATCACCCGCGATGTCGTGCGTAATATGGTGGCGGCTAACATCCAGGGTGCCATCGTGAATATTGGTTCGATGTGGGCGCAACAAGCAATTGGCGCAACACCTTCTTCAGCGTACTCAATGGCAAAAGCGGGCCTGCATGCATTAACTAAAAATCTGGCCATTGAGCTGGGGGCGAATGGGATCCGCGTCAATGCCGTTTCGCCAGCAGTCGTGCATACACCTATCTACGAAGGATTTATCCCGAAAGAAGACGTACAAGGTGTGATGAGCAGCTTTGACAGCTTCCATCCGATTGGTCGGGTTGGTACGCCGCGTGATGTGGCTGAATCCGTCACCTTCCTGTTGTCAGACAAAGCGCAATGGGTAACTGGCGCCATCTGGGATGTAGATGGGGGAGTTATGGCCGGACGTAATGGCTGATGTAAATCCCCCGCATAGCTGCGGGGGAGCGTCGAGACATTAAGGCTCAATCGGCGTCAGATAATCCAGCCGTAGCGGTTCGGCTAGCAGATCGTTCATTTGTAGAATGAACGCCTGGAAATGTGGCAGAGCGATATGCTCATCCAGACCGGCCTGACCGCGCCAGGATTCGCGCACGTAGAACACATCCGGCGTGTCGCGTAACTGGAACAGGGCATATTCAATATTGCCCGGCTCCCGGCGCGTGGGCAGCAGCAGAGCTTGTAGCGCCTGTTTCAGTGCGTCGATTTTCCCCGGTTTGGCTTTCAGTACCGCAATAATTGAAATCACGTCAGAATCAGACATGTTAAAACCCCTCCAGCACAATCTTGCCGACCGAGCGACCGGTTTCAATTTGCGTGTGGGCTTTTTGCAGATTTGCCGCGGTAATCGCGCCAAAATGTTCGCCCAGCGTGGTACGGAGGGTGCTGTCGTCGATCAGCTGCGCCACGCGGGTCAGTAACTGATGCTGCGCAATGATGTCGTGGGTGGTAAACATCGAACGGGTAAACATAAACTCCCAGTGCAGCGAAATGCTTTTGGCCTTCAGCGGGCGCGCATCGAGAGATTGAGGATCGTCAATCAGCGCCAGTTTGCCCTGCGGCGCCAGTGCGGCAATAATTTGCGAATAGTGCTGCTCGGTATTGTTCAGGCTGGCAACGTGCGTCACCTCTTTAATGCCTATCCGTGCCAGCTCTTCCGTCAACGGCTTGCTGTGGTCAATCACATGATGAGCGCCCGCTTCACGTACCCATTTCTGGCTCTGCGGACGTGATGCGGTACCGATGACGGTCATTTTGGTCAGCTTACTGGCCAGTTGTGTCAGAATAGAACCGACGCCGCCAGCCGCGCCAACAATCAATAACACATCATCTTCATTGCCATTTTCCTCAACGCCCAGACGGTCGAACAGCATTTCCCAGGCGGTGATAGCGGTTAGTGGCAGCGCCGCAGCAGAAGCATTATCCAGTGTTTTTGGCTTCAGCGCGGTAATACGTTCATCAACCAGCTGAAATTCACTGTTACTGCCAGCGCGGCCGAGCGCTCCGGCGTACCAGACTTCATCGCCGGGTGCGAACAGGGTGACGGCTTCGCCCACGGACTTCACCACGCCAACGGCGTCCCAGCCCAGTACGCGCGGCACATCAGCGTTAAAACCTTCGCGGACCTTGGTATCAACGGGGTTGACGGAAATGGCTTTCACTTCAACCAGCAGATCGTGCCCGGTAGCAACTGGCATGGGCAGGTCAATCTCTTGTAAAAATTCAATGTTATTGCCGTCGGTCGCGGCGCGGGTAATGGCGATGGCTTTCATATTATCTCCGGTCACAGGAATCAGTTGAATAATTCGATGGTAAACCGGTAACAGAACGGGAAAAATAGCCCTATGGCGACAGGACTTATACTCGGGGAGTGAAAATGTTCCGGCTTGAAGATCTCACGTTGTTTGTCCGCGCCGCGGCGCTGAATAGTTTTAGTGATGCTGCGCGCGAAGTCGGCGTTCAGCCTGCTCAGGTCAGTTCAGCTATCAAGCGCCTGGAGTCTACGTTGGCTATCCGCTTGTTCGCCCGCTCCACGCGCAGCCTGCGCCTGACGCCAGAAGGTGAAGTCTGGTTACCCTATGCCCGCCAGATGCTGGACGTAATGCATGCCGGGCTGCAAAAAATTCAGACTCCGGAAGATGAAGTTTCTGGCACGCTGCAAATCGCCGTGCCTTCCGATCTCGGTCGTAACCTGCTGCTGCCGGTCTTTCAGTCGTTTCGACGCCGCTATCCCGCGCTGCGCCTGCGGATTTTTTTCTCCGACCAGGTAACGGATGTCTTTAAAGACCCCGTCGATGTTGCGTTTCGCTATGGCAACACCGAAGACGCGTCTTACATTGCGCTGCCGGTTGCAGCGGGTAACCGACGCGTGCTGGTGGCATCACCGGAATGGGTTGAGCAAAACGGCGCGCCGCAAAAACTGGATGATTTAACACAGCTCAACGCCATGACTTTCGTATTACGCGGCCGCCTGCACGATCGCTGGACGTTTACGCGCAACGGCGAGGTCAGCAGTGTGCAGGTTAACGGCACCATTATGAGTGACGATGCGGAAGTGATCCGGCGCCTGGCGATTGCCGGAGAAGGTGTGGCGTACAAGTCGTGGCTGGATGTCAGCGAAGATGTGCGTGACGGTCGATTACAACTGCTGATGCCGGATTATCAGGGAGAGAAAGTCCCGCTGAATATGATTTGCCCGCATCGGAAGCAGCTTTCAACCGCGGTACGCCTTCTGCACGAGGCGGTGAAGGCGCGGTGTGAAATGCTGGCGCAAAGCTAATAAGCGCTTTACGCCAGAATACTATCGCGTCGTTACTCAGTCTTTTTTCGTTGCATTCGCAAAGAAAATATCAGACTGAATGTCTTTAGTGCGGATGGTAAAGAGCTGATTAGTCAGATCTTCCGTCAGCTTCTCGGCGTCGGCCATGATGCGCAGGTTGAAGTCATTCAGCATCTTATCCGCGGCGGGTTTATCGGTTTTCGCCATCTTCAGATACTCTGCTTCGACCTCTTTTTGCTCCTTCGCCACTTTGTCTTCCCACGCTTTGTAGGCTTTTTTGACGATTGGCGCGAGCTTCGGATAATCGGTCATCGTCAGCGTTTGTAATTTACGATATTTCCAGTAGATAGACTGATCGTCCGCTTTATCGGTACCCATCGTGTAGTTAGCCGGATACGCTTTCAGACCGCTGTAGTACGGAACGAAGGCGGTGAGGTCAGCCATGCCCAGGCCAATGTAGGTCGTTTCACCAATCTCTTTTGGCAACCACGGACGGACCTGCATAACGTGCGCTTCATAGGTACGGAAAACGCTGACCGGACGCCATGGCTCTTTGCCGTTCAGACCGTTGGTGTACGGGTCATGGCTGGTCCCTTCATAGTGACTACGCAACACGGCTTTCACATCGTCCAGCGTCATTTTCTTCTCTGGCGTCATGAAGACCGGGAATTCGCGCCCTTTGGCCATATCCTGATTTACGGAAGGATTGAACTCTTTCTGGATGGTCCATACGCGAGGGTCGTTATACGTGCGGTCACGCTCGTCATCACGGGTATAGGCTTTGGAGAAGTTGAATTTACCGTCTTTCGCCGGATCGTACAGCCCTTTTTCAGTCGCAAATTGAATCAGGTTTTTTGACGCCATCATGTCCGGATTTTTAGGATCGTAATCCTGTAAGCGGCCCTGATTACCGGTGGCAAAATACTGGTTATTCGGCAGACGCTGCGCCATCCACTGGTGGCCGCTACCGGTTTCCAGGTACCAGATCTCGTTATCGTCGACGACGGCAACGCCAAAACCTTCGCCTGCGCCGACGGTCTCAACGATATGGCCCAACAGCGCCACAGCTTCACGTGCGGTTTTACTTTGTGACAGCAGAATATCCGGGATATCGTCTTCGGTGATCCCTTTATCCTCAACGTACGGGTCGGCGGCCAGTGCTTTCGGTGAGGCAAAAATGGATTCTGTACCGCTCACGCCGACACCCAGCTCGTTAAACCCGGTCGCGCCGTGCAGTTGGGTTTTCCAGTTTGGGACAGTGGTATAACGCAGAGAGTTTTTCGGCAGTGGCCAGGTAAAATCATTCGCACCATTATGTGCTTTGGTGCTGTATTCCCCGGTCTGATTTTGCTTTGCCGGATGAATGACAAAATGCTGTGCTTTCAGAGCATCGCTGTCTGCGCTACGGGCGACCAGCATGGAGCCGTCCGCTGATGCTTCGTTGCCGACCAGCAGGGTCGTACAAGCAAAACCTGATGAAACAACGGCCAAATTTATAGAAAGTGCAATCAGGCACTTTTTAAAAGTAAACATTACGTATCCCTCATATGTACGCCAAAAATACACCGGAAACACACCGTTTCCTGAAATGCGATAACGCCTGAACGCTCAGACATTGCTCGCGAGAGAGATAAACGCCCCTGCCCACGTCTTCTCCAAATATCCATCCGTAGGTTGAAGTCTTCTGGGCAAAATATAACGCCCATTTCGCTTAATTATTACGCAACGGATATTATGATATTCAGGATGTTTCCTGATTCGCGATGAAGAATAGCAATGGGTTATGTGTGGATTCAGTGACCCATGTCGCGTAAGTCAATGATGACAAATGTGAATTTCATTGAGGGGCCGTACTTTTTGTTTCCGGATATGACGCTACCTTTTGCGGCAATACAGCGAGGGCACATTGGAGCTGGCAAAAATCCATGCACCTTTATACTCCTCCATGACCAGGCTCAGGCTTCGTCCGCTTTGGCGGTAAAATCCAGGTAATGTGTCGTTAATATCCGCTTCATCAGCGGTGTCAGCGAAGGTTTTGACGATCTGCATCGCCTGTAGCACTCGGGCATCGCGCTTTTGGGTGTAGTTAAAATAGATGTTCCTGCTAATGTCTGAGGTATTACGCCCGTACAGTTTGCCGGTAATAGTGGCCAGGCCTTCACTGTTGTACATCCGAAACGATAACGTACCGGTAAAGCGGTTGCTGCCAATATTCCATTCCATGTTACCGATGCAATTCAGCGGTTTGTCGGCATAGCGTGAATGCCATAACCATCCGCCTGAACCGAGCACAGTAACCAGCCCGGCCACGAGCACTATAAGGTGGCGTGTTTTTTTCATTGCCCGCGCATCCAGTAATAATGAGTAGTACAAAATGCGTTAGCATCCACCCGTGCATCTTTATCACAGACAAATGCCACGATCCTTTCCGCTTTGCTGTAACCGGTAAGAAACACGTGCTTGTTGTTTTCACAGAGATAGGGATGTAACTGCATCAGATTGAAATAGCCTTGCTGGTCGTGTTCATTTGGTGAGTAATAGATTTTGCAATTTTGCCGCGATGGGGTCTGCATGGAAGCCTGGACAAATTTACTAAACGGCATAACAGGGCGCGTTTGATACCACACCAGCCAGATGATCAACGTGGCAATCACGACACTGGCGCTAAATAAAACCTCAAACCAGGGTATCTGCGTCGTTTGTTGTGGTGTCGAAGGAATTATCTTTGCGGGGGGGATTTCTTCAATAACCGGCGGCGGGGAAACTTCACTCTGTTGAAGCGTTATTGTCTCTACTTGCGTATTCTCATTTAATCTGAGCCCGCGTCGGGAAATAGTTTTCACCGTATCACGAGGCAACCCCACGTCCGCCAGCGCGTTTCGTAGCGTCAGAATAGCCTGGTAAAATGTGTTGGTGGTGGTCACATTATTTCTTTCACCCCAACCAATTGTCATCAACGTGTTCTGGGAAACAATGTCACTTGCGTGAGTAATTAAATAGAGAAAACAGAGCGAGGCAGGGAGCTGGAGCTGAATTGCTCGCCCGGTCTGACGATTGACCAGACTTTTGCTATCAGGATTAAATTCGACCAACTGATTGATAAGGTACAATTGCCCAGCCCTCAGTAACCAAAACGAATCACAGCGTGTGCTAACGCATCCTTTAAATTTTACATCCAAATCGAAAATGCGCCTCACTCTTTGTTCATGAACGAAGATAAGAATTTCACCAATTCATTAAAAAATCTTTAAATACAATATGTTAGCAATCTTATTTCTTAGGTGAGAATTAACTAAGGTTAAATAATGAGAATTCATTACAGTTTTATCTGAATTATCTTTATATTTGTCCACAACATGACAAGGGTGATTGAGTTATCAGAATTACGTAATTAGTAAGTAACTTTTACGCAGGTTATTTTTTAGCAAATAGTGCTTTTTTACTGTTTATCCTGGAATCTGAATTTATGCATAAAATTCCTAATGCATAGGTTGTTATTCTGAGATAAAGCGTAAATAAGCTTAGCGCAATCGTATTACTCACAGACCATACATATTAGTGCATCAGGAGTTTATTACATTTTATTAGCGCCACTGTTATTAACTGACAAGGAACGTACTACGTGTTGGATTGACACATTTATTTACCAATGAAATATTTATGGAAAAATAACAGGAGTCATTTTTGATGAAGAGATCACCGTCACAGACTGTTCGTTGCATAAGCTGTGAATTATCCTGTCAATTATTTCCGGATACTGCGGTTCGTGCCAGTTACTGTCACCGTGCCGCATTTGCGATCTGGCCTGAGGGGAATGGCTTTCTGCAAAAAGGAATTATTGAAAAGCTTCTGCTTAATAATCAAAACCATTTGTCGCGTGGGTTTATTTTTGTGGACTTTTCTTTCCCGAATCTGCGCCTGTTTGCCGACCCGCAATGGGTTGACCGGCTTGCCTACAGTGGTATGCATATTGTGTTGATAGCAGACAGGAACCTGGCGCCGTTAGCCAACTACTGGCTGTCCAAAAGCAATAAAATACAAGGGATTATATATTCTGATGATGATGACGAAGTTCAACATCAGAAAATTAGGCGACTCTTTACGGGTCATCTCGCTAACAGCAAACGTGGACGCTCACTTAACTATACTGAAATGATATTACTGAAGCGTTTTGTGTCAGGGAAAAGTATTCAGCAAATTACCAAGATAGATAATATCGATATTAAGAAAATATATGTCTACAAGCTCAGGCTTGAAGATAAGTTAGGCCATAGTATTCATCAAATATTGTCGAATATTTTATAACGTATTTTTGAATTTTATTATTTTCACATCCTTGCGATGTGGTGGACGCTCTACGCCTGAAAGCAGGAGGCTAATATGCCAAATCCCAAATCTTATTCTCGTATTGCCATAGCGGTTTCAGCCGCATTAACCTCTATGGTATTTTCAGCTCAAGCGGCATGGGTTGACGTTGATAGTCTACCCTCCACCGGACTGGTTAGCAGTCTGCCCCCGGAATTGCAGGCAATAATTCCAGCGCAGGCAAATGCCAGTTTCGCTAAAACCAGCGCCATGCCGAATTATGTTTATCAATGGAGTGCAGGCACTATTCCCGTTTATGGCAATGGATTAACGATTAATGGACCCGGCGCTGAAGCTTTTGAGCACTCTGTTACCGTTATTCAGAACAGTACAACGGGTAGTCCGGGCGTTATTTTTGGGGATGACCTGACGATTCGCACGCAGTCGAAGAATGCCGCCAATAATGGTAAAGATGTTGACGGTATCCGCACGCACGGGGCCAATACGCCGGATAACCCGGTCTTTATCATCACCGGGGATCGCACCAGTATTTATGTGGACGGTCAGGATGGTGACGGTATTAACGCTGGTTACAACTCCTATAGCCAGGGTTGGAAGGGCTCGGCCAGCATTTACGTCGGCGACGATCTGTATATTCAAACCACCGGTTCCCAGGGACGTGGTATCACAGCAAACGCGATGAAAGACGCCACGCAGGCCAAAAATACAATTGTGGTCGGCGACCGGGCACACATTGTGACGACAGGTGACAGTTCAGAGGGTCTTCGCACCGGGCAGAGCGGTTCCTCGATACTGCTTGGCAATGACGCCACCATTGAGACTTCGGGTGCTTCTTCAACGGGGATTTATGCCGCCTCATCTTCCAAAACGGAACTGGGCAACAACGCGACGATTACGGTCAACGGCGTCAGCGCTCATGCGGTTTATTCCACCAACGCGACCGTGAATCTTGGTGAAAACGCAACGATCAACGTGAACAGTTCGGCGAAAGCGGCGTCATACAGCAAAGCGCCACGTGGCCTGTATGCGACTTCACGCGGGGCGATAAACCTGGCAGGCGGTGCCGCCATTACCATGGCGGGCGATCATAGCAACGAAAGTTATGCCATCAGCACTGAAACGGGCGGCATCGTAGACGGTTCTACTGGCGGGCGTTTTCTTATCGACGGCGATCTTCATGCCGCTGGCGCGACTGCTGCAACCAGCAGCCTGCCGCAGCAAAACAGTACCATTAAGCTCAACATGACCGACAACTCGTTGTGGAGCGGGGCGTCATACATCAACAGCGCCACTGCCGGGACGGGCGTTATCTCGCTGCAAATGAGCGACGCGACCTGGAACATGACTAACAGTTCAACGCTCACCGACCTGACGCTGAACGGCGGGTCAGTGGTGAACTTTGGGCATGCTGACGGCGAACCGTGGCAGACGCTTACCATCAATGAAGATTTTACCGGGAACGGCGGCAAACTGGTTTTCAATACTGTCCTGAATGACGATACCTCCGAAACCGACAAGCTGAAAGTGCTCGGCAACACCGCGGGTAATGCGTTTGTGGCGGTGAATAACATTGGCGGAACCGGGGCGCAGACCATTGAAGGTATTGAGATCATCGAAGTGGCCGGTAATTCTGACGGTACTTTTGAGAAAGCGGGCCGTATTGTTGCCGGAGCGTACGACTATAACGTGGTGCAGAAAGGCAGTAACTGGTATCTGACCAGCTTTATTCCTGCTCCGCCGGATCCGGAAGACCCGGACCCCGTCGATCCGCATGACCCTGACCCTGTTGATCCGGACCCGGTTGACCCTATTGATCCAGACCCGGTCGATCCTGTAGACCCGATTATCCCTGAGCCGGAAGAACCTGTTGCGCCTCCTGTCACTGAGCAGCAATACCGTCCGGAAGCAGGCAGTTATCTGGCGAACAACTATGCGGCTAACACGCTGTTTATGACCCGACTGCACGATCGTCTGGGTGAAACGCAGTACGTCGATATGCTGACAGGCGAGAAGAAAGTTACCAGCCTGTGGATGCGTAACGTTGGGGCGCATACCCGCTTCAAAGACGGTAGCGGGCAGTTGAAAACCCAAAGCAACAGCTATGTAATGCAGCTAGGCGGCGACCTGGCGCAGTGGAGTAGCGACGGTCTTGACCGCTGGCACCTTGGCGCGATGGCAGGTTATGCCAACAGCCAGAACCGCACGCAGTCCAGCCTGACCGGCTACCATTCACGTGGTCAGGTCACCGGTTACAGCGTGGGGCTGTATGGCACATGGTATGCCAATGACGCCGACAAGACCGGCACCTACGTGGATACCTGGGCGCTGTATAACTGGTTTGATAACAAAGTGATGGGCCAGGAGCAGGCAGCAGAGAAATACAAATCCAGCGGGATAACCGCTTCGGTTGAAGCCGGTTACAGCTTCAAACTGGGCGAAAGCGAGCGCAACAGCTACTGGCTGCAACCGAAAGCGCAGGTGGTATGGATGGACGTGCAAGCCGACAGTCACCGCGAAGCGAACGGTACCCGCGTGAAGGACAACACCGATGGCAACCTGATGACCCGTCTGGGTGTGAAAGCCTTTATCAACGGGCACAACGCCATCGACGACGGTAAATCTCGCGAGTTCCAGCCGTTTGTTGAAGCCAACTGGATCCACAACACACAGACGACCAGCGTGAAGATGGACGATGTTAGCAACGACATGCGCGGCACCAAAAACATCGGCGAGCTGAAAGTCGGCGTTGAAGGTCAAATCACTCCGCGCCTCAACGTGTGGAGCAACGTGGCCCAACAGGTTGGTGACAAAGGCTACAGTGATACCCGCGGTATGCTCGGGGTGAAATATAACTTCTGAGGCATCACAGGTAATAGAAAGCCGCTGATTAACCGATCAGCGGCTTTATTACGTATGAAATATGATGCTTATTGCAGTTGTTCGGTAAAACCGAACAACTGCAATAAAAAGCCGCAATGTTGTCACTTGTTGCGTGCAGCCCGTAGGCCGGATAAGCGTAAGCGCCATCCGGCATTAAGGTGGTGGGCTACAAACGTTGTCCCAGATGTTTTGTTGGTACTCGGCTTTGGTGTAAGACTGCCAGTACAACAATATTTGTGTCTTGTGCACTGTAGTAAATCATATGGCTAACATAAGGAAAGCTGTAAATATCTTCACCAAAATCATCAATTCGATGATGCCCCATGTCTGGCATTTCAGCTAACTGAGAGAGAACGCCCCGTAATTTTCTAAGATAATCCCTGGACTGTTTAGCGCCCCAATTTCTTGATGTGTAATCACGGATTTCAATAATATCGCGCTGTGCCTCTCCAGTAAGTTTGTAACTCACTTTTTATCCTTTGTGTTGATCCATCAACTCATCAAAAAAAGCATCGCCATCAACAGTATTGCCCAAATGAATATCGTTTTGAGCACGCTGAATTTTGGCCTTCAGTAACTGGTGCTTCATGGCTTCCATTTGTTCATAGTCCTCAATGGAAACGACGACTGCAACAGGTTTACCGTTACGATTAATTTGCACAGGTTCTCGCTGCGCTTTAAGTAGCATATCGCCAAACTGGGTTTTGGCTTCATTTGCCGTAAGAGTATGCATATTGCCACCATTTCGCATGAATCGTTCGATTCGTTCATTATAGTCGATATCTTTCTGGGGGTCACTATGAGGTGGGTGGTCAGACAGAGGGTATTGTGAAAGTAGGCCGGATAAGCGTTAGCGCCATCCGGCACCAACTGAACCTGTAAGTAACGCTAACAGGTTTAGCCTTGCTTCACTGAAGAGTCGCCAGCGTGCTCTCAATTCTATTTAACTTCTGATTGGCCTCTTTCAGCTCATCCTGCAACCGTTGTTATTGCTCACTGTAGACCATCAGGGCGATACAACCGTTCATTACTTTGACGGTAATTTTCTGCCCGGTATCAAACCCAACTGCGCGTAGTTACCTGTCGGAAAGGATAATTTCGGACGAGAATCATGAAAGCCTTTTTGAGCAGAGAAAATATGGCAAATGACTGGAATAAGATAGGAATTTTGGCGGAAGATCACAGGAGTCGAACCTGCCCGGGACCGCTGGCGGCCCCAACTGGATTTGAAGTCCAGCCACCTCACCGGAGATGACGATCTTCCGCGCCTCGATTGCTACATGGAGGCGGGGCGCATTATAGCTACTTCCAAACGTTTCCACACCCCCTCACTCACTTTTTTAACTTCCGTTTCTCCATACCATGACCAGTTTCAAATAAATCCCCGCAAAATCCATTACTTACACTTAGACACATTTTTTGACGCTACTCTGATCACAGAAAACAAGAATCGTAATTTGATAACGAGATATCGGAATACCCGCGCTCACAGGGATGGTTTACAAGAACTGTAACCGGTATCAGTGCGTGTGAAAGTGCTAACAAGGATGCGTAATGAAAAGTGAGATTTTGTCCGTTAAAGAGAAGATTGGCTACGGCATGGGCGATGCCGCCAGCCACATCATCTTTGATAACGTTATGTTATATATGATGTTCTTCTATACCGATATTTTTGGTATCCCGGCCGGTTTTGTCGGCACCATGTTCTTACTGGCTCGCGCGCTGGATGCTATCTCAGACCCTTGCATGGGACTGCTCGCCGACCGCACCCGTTCGCGCTGGGGGAAATTCCGCCCGTGGGTGCTGTTTGGCGCTCTGCCATTTGGTCTGGTCTGTGTGCTCGCCTACAGCACGCCGGATCTCAGCCTGCACGGCAAAATGATTTATGCCGCAATCACCTACACGCTGCTGACCCTGCTTTATACCGTGGTGAATATTCCCTACTGCGCGCTGGGCGGTGTGATAACCAATGACCCAACGCAGCGTATCTCCCTGCAGTCATGGCGCTTTGTGCTGGCGACGGCGGGCGGCATGCTCTCCACCGTGCTAATGATGCCGCTGGTGAATCTGATTGGCGGCGAAGATAAAGCGTTGGGCTTCCAGGGCGGGATTGCCGTGCTCTCGGTTGTGGCGTTCCTGATGCTGGCGTTTTGCTTCTTCACAACCAAAGAACGTGTGGAAGCGCCGCCGAGCAGCAACTCAATGCGTGAAGACCTGCGCGACATCTGGCAGAACGACCAATGGCGCATCGTCGGCCTGCTGACCATCCTCAACATACTGGCCGTCTGCGTACGCGGCGGGGCGATGATGTATTACGTCACCTGGATTCTGGGTACCCCGGAAGTGTTTGTCGCCTTCCTCACCACCTATTGCGTCGGCAATCTTATCGGCTCTGCGCTGGCAAAACCGCTGACTGACTGGAAATGCAAAGTCAGCGTCTTCTGGTGGACGAACGCCCTGCTAGCGGTCGTCAGCCTGGCAATGTTCTTTGTGCCGATGCACGCAAATCTCACCATGTTCGCCTTCATCTTCGTGATTGGCGTACTGCATCAGCTCGTGACGCCAATCCAGTGGGTGATGATGTCCGACACAGTTGATTACGGCGAGTGGTGTAACGGAAAACGTCTGACGGGGATCAGCTTCGCGGGCACGCTGTTCGTGCTCAAGCTGGGTCTGGCGCTCGGCGGGGCGATGATCGGCTGGATGCTGGCGGGCGGCGGTTACGATGCCGCAGCGAAAACCCAGAACAGCGCCACCATTAGCATCATTATCGCATTGTTCACGATTGTCCCGGCTATTTGTTACCTGTTGAGTGCCGTGATTGCCAAACGCTTCTATACCCTGAAAACGCCGTATCTGACGGAAATCATGAGTCAGCTGGCTCAGGGTGCGCACCGCAATCAGCAGGATTTTTCGACGAAAGAATTACAGAACTAAGGAACCAACGATGAAAATTAGCGACGGAAACTGGCTGACGCAGCCTGGCCTGAATTTAACTCACCCGATTCAGGTGTTTGAGGTCGAGCAACAGGGTAACGAGATGATTGTCTACGTTGCGCCGCGCGATGTGCGTGAACGTACCTGGCAACTGGATACTCCACTCTTCACCCTGCGCTTTTTCTCGCCGCAGGAAGGCGTGGTGGGTGTGCGTATGGAACACTTCCAGGGCGCGTTGGATAACGGTCCGCACTATCCGCTGAACGTGCTGCAGGACGTCAACGTAGAGATACAAAACACCGCTGAATTTGCCGAACTGAAAAGCGGAAATTTGAGCGTGCGGATCACTAAAGGTGAGTTCTGGTCGCTGGATTTCCTGCGTAGCGGCGAACGTATTACCGGCAGCCAGCTGAAAAATAACGGCTACGTGCAGGACACCAACAGCGGGAAAAACTATATGTTTGAACGCCTGGATCTGGGCGTTGGCGAAACGGTGTACGGTCTGGGTGAGCGCTTTACTGCGCTGGTACGTAACGGCCAGACGGTGGAAACATGGAACCGCGATGGCGGCACCAGTACCGAGCAGTCTTACAAGAACATCCCGTTTTATCTCACCAACCGTGGTTACGGCGTACTGGTAAACCATCCGCAGTGCGTGTCGTTTGAAATTGGCTCTGAGAAAGTGTCAAAAGTGCAGTTCAGCGTTGAAAGCGAGTATCTGGAATATTTCGTCATCGACGGCCCTACGCCGAAAGCGGTGCTGGATCGCTATACCCGCTTTACCGGTCGTCCGGCGCTGCCGCCAGCCTGGTCATTCGGTTTGTGGCTGACTACATCGTTCACCACTAATTACGATGAAGCGACGGTGAACAGTTTTATCGACGGGATGGCCGAGCGCAATCTGCCGCTGCACGTCTTCCATTTCGACTGCTTCTGGATGAAAGCCTTCCAGTGGTGCGACTTTGAGTGGGATCCGGTGACCTTCCCTGACCCGGAAGGTATGATCCGCCGCCTGAAAGATAAAGGGCTGAAGGTCTGCGTATGGATAAACCCCTATATCGGCCAGAAATCCCCGCTGTTCAATGAACTGAAAGAGAAAGGTTATCTGCTCAAGCGCCTGGACGGCTCCCTGTGGCAATGGGATAAATGGCAGCCGGGCCTGGCGATTTATGACTTTACCAATCCTGAAGCCTGCGAGTGGTATGCCAACAAGTTGAAAGGTCTGGTGGATATCGGCGTTGATTGCTTCAAAACTGACTTTGGTGAACGCATTCCTACTGACGTTCAGTGGTTTGACGGTGCCGATCCGCAGAAAATGCACAACCATTATGCGTACATCTACAACGAACTGGTATGGAACGTGCTGAAAGAGACCGTCGGTGAAGAAGAGGCAGTGCTGTTCGCCCGTTCGGCCTCAGTGGGTGCGCAACAGTTCCCGGTGCACTGGGGCGGCGACTGCTACGCCAACTATGAATCAATGGGCGAAAGCCTGCGTGGCGGCTTGTCCATCGGCCTGTCCGGCTTTGGCTTCTGGAGTCACGATATTGGCGGCTTTGAGAATACCGCCCCGGCGCACGTCTACAAGCGCTGGTGTGCGTTCGGGTTGCTCTCCAGCCACAGCCGCCTGCACGGTAGTAAATCCTACCGTGTGCCATGGGCGTACGATGATGAATCCTGCAACGTGGTACGCTACTTCACTGAGCAGAAATGCCGCATGATGCCATACCTGTATCGCGAAGCGGCGCGCGCCAATGAACTCGGAACGCCGATGATGCGCGCAATGATGCTGGAGTTCCCGGACGATCCGGCATGTGATTATCTCGACCGCCAGTACATGCTGGGCGATAGCGTGATGGTTGCGCCGGTGTTTAGCGAGGCGGGTGATGTGCAGTTCTATCTGCCGGAAGGACGCTGGACGCATCTGTGGCGTAACGACGAGGTGGTGGGCAGCCGTTGGCATAAGCAGCAGCATGACTTCCTGAGTCTGCCGGTTTATGTGCGTGACAATACACTGCTGGCGCTGGGCTGCAATAACCAGAAGCCGGACTACGCTTGGCACGAAGGGACGGCGTTCCAGCTGTTCCATCTGCAGGAGGGTCGGGAGGCGATTTGTGAAGTCCCGGCGGCTGACGGTTCGGTTATCTTCACGCTGAAGGCGACGCGCACGGGTAATACCATCACCGTGCAAGGAAGTGGCGAAGCGCGTAACTGGACGCTGTGTCTGCGTAATATTACGCAGGTTAGCGGCGTGAAGGGCGGCTCATCTGTGGGCAGTGAGTGGGGAACGGTTGTCACGCCGGATGCGGATGTGCTGACGATTACCCTGTAAGTAAATCTCAACGTGGGCTGGATGGCGATACAATGCGTTTTATCCGGCCCACGCTGCGAGCAGCATTCCAGATCTGAAAATCCAAAACATCCTGAATTAAATTTTTATCTCCCCATATTTGCGAGCGATATCACTCTGAATCCCACGAAAAATGTGATCTGCGCCGTAAATATCTCACTATTTCCCGTTTTTGTCTTATTTCTGTCCGGAATACAGGACACGATTTAGTATTGTTGGCGCATCGTAGTCCTCTTATATTTATCATCACGGATTACACGTGGAGCATCAATGCTTCTTTATAACCTAAATAATTCGAGTTGCAGGAAGGCGGCGACGCAGCGAATCCCCTGAACGTACATAAGTACGTGGCTGGGGTGAGCGAGAAAAACCAACGCACATGCAGCTTGAAGTATGACGGGTATAGATATTTAATCTGGTATGTAATAAGGGTAAATAATGCAAATGATTACCTCCCGACAAAACAGATTATTAAAATTTCTTCTGTCTAAGAAGGAATATGTCACGCTGCTGAAAATTGCCGAGTATTTATCTGTTTCAGAGAAAACTGTGCAGCGCGATCTGCGCTTACTGGAACCATGGTTATCAGAATGGAAAATAACTATCGATAAACGTGCTGGTGCTGGGGTGATATTAAGTGCAGATAATATTACCGACCTTTTATATATGGACCAGTTATTAGGATCGGAGGGTGATGATGCTGACGGCATGATGAATAATTCACGGCGAGTCAAGATAGCTTCACAGTTATTAAGCGAAACGCCGCATGAAACGTCGATCAGTAAATTATCCGAACGTTATTTCATTAGTAGCGCATCGATTGTTAACGATCTGAAAGTAATTGAATCCTGGATTACCCCGTTGGGCCTGTCGTTGATTCGTAGTCAGAGCGGCACGCACATTGAAGGTAGCGAGAGCGGTGTGCGCCAGGCAATGGCATCGTTGATTAACGGCGTGATTAACCATAATGAACCCGGCAGCGTGATTTATTCACGCCTTGACCCGGGCAGTTATAAAGCCTTAGTGCATTACTTTGGCGAAGAAGACGTTTTATTTGTCCAGACGTTATTGCAGGAAATGGAGAATGACCTGTGCTGGTCGCTCGGCGAGCCTTATTACGTCAATATCTTTACCCATATTCTGATCATGATGTACCGCATCACGCGGGGCAATGCGCTTCCGAGAAAAGAAGAGAGCATCACTACCTGTGATGAGAACATATTTTCCATTGCCAGTCGCATGATTCAGCATATCGAAAAGCGCATTGCCCACCCGCTGCCGGAAGACGAAGTCTGGTTTATATATCAATACATTATCTCCTCGGGTGTGGTGATTGAAGAGCATAATGACGTGAGTGTGATTGGTCATATGCACTCCAGCGACGAAGCGCGTTTGATTACCCATCGGTTGATTGCCACCTTCGCCGAGATGGTCGACAGCGATCTTAGCCTGGACACGGCGCTGTATGACGGATTGCTGATCCACATTAAGCCGCTGATTAACCGACTGAACTACCAGATCCGCATTCGTAATCCGCTGCTGGAGGATATCAAAGGCGAGTTGCAGGACGTGTGGCGTCTGACCCAATGTGCGGTGAATCGGGTGTTTAGCGGTTGGGGCGAGCGGGCCGTGTCGGAAGATGAAGTGGGATATTTAACCGTGCATTTTCAGGCCGCAATGGAGCGTCAGATAGCGCGTAAACGCGTACTACTGGTCTGTTCAACGGGTATCGGCACTTCTCACTTACTCAAAAGCCGTATTCTACGCGCCTTTCCGGACTGGACTATCGTCGGCGTAGTGTCGGCAGGCAGCCTGCCCTCTGTACTGACGGACGATATTGAACTGGTGGTATCGACGATTAATTTACCCGCGGTTGCCATGCCGGTCGTGTATGTCACTGCCTTTTTCAATGATGCGGATATTAAGCGGGTAACAGAAACGGTTATTACGGAAAAATTACATCGGGCGACGTCGCTGGTCGTTGAAAATTAATGTCTGAACTCCATGAGGTATGATTGATGGACATCACGAAAATACTCAATACAAATCGCGTTATTTTGGACATGAAGGCTACAAGCAAAACGGAGGCTATTGAGGAACTGACGGATATTCTGCAAAAAGATGGAGCAATTAGCTGTCGCGAAACGTTTATTCAGGATGTCTGGCAACGTGAGTCAGAAGGCTCGACCGGCTTCGAAAACCATATTGCGATCCCGCACGGGAAATCCTCGGCGGTGGTCAATACCACGCTGGCGATTGGGCGTACCCGCCAGGATATTCCCTGGGAAACCCTGGATGGCAGCAACGTGCGCTGCATTATTCTGTTTGCCGTACGTCTTGAAGATCAAAACACCACCCATATTCGTCTGCTTTCGCAGGTTGCTGGCGCGTTGGCAGATGACGACATTATTGAACAACTATTAGTTGAAAGTAGTCCACAAAAAATTATTGAGCTTTTTAGCCAATATGCTGAATCCAATGTCTGCTAAATAAAATGTGGAGCATGTTATGAATATTGTTTGTGTTGCCGCCTGTACGGCGGGTATTGCGCACACCTATATTGCCCGTGAGAAGTTAATTAAAGGTGCCAAAGCGCTTGGTCATAATATAAAAGTTGAAACCCAGGGAACCATTGGCACAGAAAACGAACTGCTGACAGAAGATATTTCTGCGGCTGATGTCGTGATTCTTGCTGTCGATGTAAAAATAAAAGGGGAGGAGCGATTTTCAAACAAACGCATTGTGCGAGTAAAAACTGAAATCGTCATAAAATCGCCCATTCAGTTTCTTGAAAAGGTCGAAAAATCATTAGTTAATAATAACCAGTAGCGATCCTCATTCTGGAGGGGTTTCACATGAGTGAAAATAAAATTCCGCTATCTCAGGAAATAAAAAAACATTTATTAACGGGAATTTCGTGGATGATCCCGTTAATTGTCGCCGCCGGGATCTGTATTGCTCTCGGGCAAATACTTGGCGGCACTAACGTCGGTGAAAAAACAGGAACTATTCCCTGGATGCTCAACCAGATTGGCGGCTGGGGGATGGGGTTAATCGTACCGCTTATTAGTGCGGCGATTGCGTACTCCATTGCTGACCGTCCGGGATTCGCGCCGGGCCTGATTGTCGGCTTCGTCTGCGGAGAAATTCATACCGGTTTTATCGGTGGGATGCTGGGCGGATTTCTGGTCGGTTATACCGTCCTGCTGCTCAAGCGCTATATCCGTTTGCCGCAGTCGATGCAGGGGTTGATGCCCATCATGGTGCTGCCGGTACTGAGTACCGTCATTGGCGGTCTGTTGATGATGACGCTGATTGGCAAGCCGATTGCCTGGCTGCAGGACGCGTTGATTCATCTGCTGGAGTCCATGCAGGGCGGATCCCGCTTTCTGATGGGCGCTATCCTCGGTGCGATGGCGACATTCGACTTCGGTGGGCCGGTGAATAAAACCATGTCGCTGTTTGCTGACGGCATGCTGGTCAGCGGCGTGTACGGTCCGGAAGCGGTGAAGTTTGTTGGTTCGATGATCCCTCCATTTGGCATTACGCTCTCTTTCCTGCTGACGCGTCACAAGTACACCCGTGCGGAACGTGAGGCGCTGAAGGCTGCATTCCCGATGGGGATCTGCATGATTACCGAAGGGGTTATTCCGATTGCGGCGCGCGACCTGCTGCGCGTGGTGGGCTCCTGTGTGGTGGCCTCGGCGATTGCGGGTGGCCTGATTATGGTGTGGGGTGTCGAAAGCCCGGTACCGCACGGCGGCATGTTTGTGGTTCCGCTCTTTACGCATCCGCTGCTGTTTTGCCTGGCGCTGGGGATCGGTACGGTGATTTGTGGCGTCATGCTGTCGCTGTGGAAGAAACCGGTAACCGAGCGTGATGAAGAGTTTGACGAACTCAGCGATCAAAAGCTGAAAGACGAAGAAATCACCTTCACCCTGGAATAACCGGAGGCCATATGTTTGCCGATATGAAAAGCATGGTGACCAAAGCCTGGCGCGAACAGTACGCGCTGCTGGCCATCAACTGTATGAACCTGGAAAGCGCCCGCGCAGCGGTGCGAGTGGCGGAGAAACACCGTGCGCCCATCATTCTGAATTTGTATCAGGGGCATCTGGAGCATTTTCCGGCCCCGATAGCGGCAGCGGTGGTCAAAACGCTGGCAGAGGAAGCCTCGGTACCGGTCGCGCTGGCGCTGGATCATGGAAAGGATCCTGTACGCATTCGCCAGGCTTTTCGCGCCGGATTCAGCGGCTTAATGATCGACGCCTCCGCCTTTGCGCTGGAGGAGAACATTCGCCAGACCCGGGCGGTGGTTGAGCTTGCCGCCAGCGTTTCTCTGTGCGTGGAAGGCGAGCTGGGCCATCTGGCCGATGCTCCGTGCTATGACCACGCCGCTAACGCTGATTTGATGACCCAGGCCGCCGACGTGGAACCCTTCATCCAACAGACCGGGATCGATTTGCTGGCGGTGTCGGTGGGTACGGCACACGGCATGTACGCGCCGGGTATCACTCCTGCTATTGATTTCCAGCGGCTGGAGGAAATAGCCCGGTTATCAACGGTGCCGCTGGCGCTGCATGGCGGCAGCGGAACGCCGTTTGACCAGCTACAGCGCTGCCCGACGTTTGGTGTCGCCAAGATAAACGTTGGTGCGGCGGTTTTCGAAGCCGGAAAGGCTGCGCTACTGCATACCCTGTGTCGCGACACATCCGGTGAACTCGTTGATGCCCTGGCCCTGATGGAACAGGCCTGCGAGGAAGCCATTATTCCGTACCTGCAGGCCAGCGGCGCTATCGGCAAAGCCTGATTCATTTTCTGTAACGCCTTCTATGCCTCTGCGATGAGCACTGGCAGGGCTTTCTACACCCTGAAACTGGAGAATTAACATGTTAGTTTCGATGAAAGAATTACTGCAACCTACCCGTCAGCACGGTTTTGCCATCGGCGCATTCAACGTGGCGGACAGCTGCTTTGTACGCGCAGTAGTGGAAGAAGCGGAAGCGACCAATACCCCGGCGATTATCTCCATTCACCCCAGCGAACATGATTTTGTCGGCGATGCGTTTTTTAGCTATGTCCGTGATATCACCCTGCGCAGCCCGGTTCCCTTTACTCTGCATCTGGACCACGGCGCTTCGGTTGAGCATGTCCTGCGGGCGATTCAGTGTGGGTTTACCTCGGTGATGATTGATGGCTCGCTGCTGCCATATGAAGAGAACGTGGCGCTGACCCGCGAAGTGGTCAAACTGGCGCATGCGGTAGGTGTTTCGGTGGAAGGGGAGTTGGGAACGATTGGCCAGACCGGGACGTCAGTGGAAGGCGGCGTGTCGAAGGTTACTTATACCGATCCTGCTCAGGCAGAGGATTTTATCGCCCGAACGGGTGCAGACACGCTGGCGGTGGCGATTGGAACCGCGCACGGGATCTACCCGAAAGGGATGCAGCCAGAGCTGCAAATGAACATCCTGCGCGATATCGCCGGACGTGTGGATATTCCGCTGGTGCTGCACGGTGGTTCCGCGAACCCGGATGCGGAAATTGCCGAATCCGTGACGCTGGGCGTTGGCAAAATCAACATTTCCAGCGATATGAAATACGCCTACTTCCAGAAAGTCCGCGAAATCTTGGCGAAAGAAACCTGGTGGGACCCGAACGTAATCTACCCGGAAGCCATTAGCGCCGCGCGGGACGTGATCCGCCACAAAATGAAACTGTTCGGTTCAACCGGCAAAGCATCACTTTACTAACGGCATGCAGGCGGGGCGACCCGCCTCTTTCGCAACAAGGAAAAGTGGAATGAAGCGTTCACACATTAATTATGCCGTCGAAAAAGCGCATGCCATCGCTGAGACTTTTCGGGTCTGTCTGCCTGATTTTGCGTATTTTACGGTCGATGCCTGGCGGCAACAGGATCAAACTCGGTGGCGTGAAGTGCGCGATCTCCAGTTGGGCTGGGATATTACCGACTTCGGGCACGGAGATTTTGCGCAAACGGGGCTGACGTTACTAACGTTGCGCAATGGTCTGATGGGTTCAGCGGGTTACCCCAAACCGTATGCCGAAAAGATGCTGCAAATTCAGCAGGATCAACAAACACCGTGGCATTTTCATCGCCATAAGATGGAAGATATCGTTAACCGCGGCGGCGGTGATTTGTGTATGCAGCTGGCGTGGTCCACGCCCGATGACGAATATGATACCCGGCGCATTGTTGAGGTTAGCGTGGATGGTCAGCGGCGTACAGTTAACGCAGGCGAGACGCTGGTATTGAAACCGGGACAAGGAGTGTGCCTGCCACCGCGCTTGTATCATCGCTTTTGGGCGGAGAAGGCGTTCGTGCTGGGTTGGGAAATCTCGATGGTCAATGACGACCAGCATGACAACCACTTTCTGGAACCTGGCGGTCGCTTCCCGGTGATTGAAGAAGACGAGCCGGCGAAGTGGCTGTTGTGCAGTGAATATATTCGCTTATGAGCGTGAGTAGGCCCGGTAAGCGAAGCGCCACCGGGCAATAAATCATTGTGCAGGTGGTGGTGCAGTGACTTCACTCCCCGAAACCACGCCCGCCTGCATGGTTTGCGTTACCTGCTGTTTCTCCACGTTCACCGCATGCAGCTGACCGTTGACCGTTGGCTTGAGAGGCGCATCGGCCTGAATATTGCCGCTGGCAGTAAGCTGGATGTTGCCATCTCCGGAAAGCGGCAGTGCGGGCCAGCCCCACTGCTGCAGGATCGTCATTGGCACGCCGCGCCCCTTCAGGCTGACCTGCGTCTGGTGCTGAGGTAGCTGCGAAATGCTGGCAGTGGCCTCCAGCAGTCCTTTTTCCGTATAGGCGCTCAGTTCGCTGATATTGATGGTGCTGCTGTTTGCCGTTAGCGCCAGAGAAGGACGACGCACATCCGTACGGTTAAAGGTGGCTGCGGCAGCGTTGAGGGTGGCGCTCCCGCTCCAGATCCCCCACTGATTATTCTGTACCAGCCCGAGGTTAGCGCCGTAGCCGTCCAGCGCGGTGAGCTGCCACGGGAAGTTGGGGTCGATATCTATCACCAGATTACGGCTGGCACTGAATTTCTTCAGCGTCAGGCTGTTTAGCCACGCTGGCAGGGGTTTCATCCACAGCTGCTTCCAGTTTTCCGGCAGCGTGTATTCCAGACCAGCAATAGCGGCATCGTCAAGGACCAGCGCTTTGTTGCTGCGCATCCAGTTTCCGGATGTTCTGACCATACCGCCTTCCCAGCGGGTGGTGAACTGGCGCAGCGCAATGCCCTGCGGTGAGAACTCGGCGTTCAGAATCGGATCGAAGAAGTGCAGAGAGCCGTAAATAAACTCGCTGGCATTCATCGACAGTTTGCCTTCCTGAGTTTGCCAGTCGTCCTTGCTGAAGGTCATGTTGCGCAAGCTCAGATCGAGATCCGTCACCGCCCAGTCGGGGCCTTGCAGACGGGCATCCGTCACTTCCAGACGACCAATTTGCAGGGAAGGAATAGTGCTTAACGGGGCAAAAAAGTCGGCCAGCGATTTGTCGCTTTGCAGCCGGATATCGTTCAGGCGCAGATTCTCCACAACCCAGCTCCCGTCGGCATTGCGTTGCGCTACGCCGGTTAATGCCCCACGCGCCACGTCAGCGCCAATATTGCTTAGCGTCACCCGGTCATGGTCGATGCTGCCTTCAATCAAGACGTTGGTAGTTGGAACATCGTTGAGCGTCAACGAACTGGCGCTGAGCTGAATTTGCGCTTTGCTCCCGAGAATTTTACCTGCCTCAGGGCTCCAGGGAATGACGCCGCCGTTAACGCGCTGGGCGCTGAGGTTCCACTCGCTGCCGGGGCTGTTAAGCGCCATATCCTGCAATTGCAGGCGATCGGCCTGGAACGGTAGCGGCGCGGTTTGCTGGGAAAGATTCAGCGTGCCGTTTTGCAACAAAATGGTGTCTACGTGCAGCGGGTCGGTGATTTGGCGGCTACTCAGCCCAATATCGACCGTTTTAGCGACCAGCGTTGAGGGCTGACCATCCCGGCCAAAGGTGACGTTTTCCAGCAGAATATGGGAAGGGGAGGAAAACCGGTGATCGATGGCATCAAACGCCAGATGGTAGCTGCTGTTCTCCGAAACCCAGGCACTGACGTGCTCTGCCCCCCAGCGGGTTTGCAGTAGAAAATAAAGGCCGAGAATCGCCACTGCAAGGGCGATCAGCACGTAAAAAAGCAGCTTTCCAATAAATTTCATGGTCTTCCATCCCGCGAAGTGCACATAGTCAAGTTATGCACGATTTAGGCGCAATGCTCAAGGCGGGAATGGTGAAAGAGCGTTACAGCGGCGTTGATTCAGAACCAACGCCGCATTTTGCTTATTGCTTTTCTGGCGGGAATACCAGATTCAGAACGATTGCGGTAATACCGCCAGCGGCGATACCGGAAGAGAGCAGGTTTTTCACCCAATCCGGGGCGAACTGGAGAATCAGCGGCTGCTGGGAAACACCCAGACCAACGGCCAGCGACAGCGCGATAATCAGAATCGCGCGGCGATTCAACGGCTCGCGGGACACGATACGCACACCGGATGCTGCGATAGTACCGAACATCACCAGCGTTGCGCCGCCCAGTACCGGCTCAGGAATATGCTGTACAAAACCGCTGACTGCCGGGAACAGGCCCAGCGCGATCAACATCAGCGCCACCACAAAACCAACGTAGCGGCTGGCAACGCCTGTTAACTGAATAACCCCATTGTTCTGGCCAAAACAGGAGTTCGGGAAGGTGTTGAACACGGCGGAAACAAACGAGTTCAGACCGTTCGCCAGCACGCCGCCTTTCAGGCGCTTCATATACAGCGGACCAGAAACCGGCTGCTCGGAGACATCAGAGGTGGCCGTAATATCGCCGATGGTTTCCAGTGACGTGATCATAAAGACCAGCATCAGCGGCAGTAGTAAACTCCAGTCGATGCCCAGGCCATAATACAGCGGCGTTGGCACCATCAGCAGGTCCTGACTTACCGGTGCGGTATTTTGCGGCAGCATGTCCATAAACCAGGCCAGCAGATAGCCTGCCGCCATCGCAATCACCAATGACGCAACGCGCAGGTACGGGTTGCGTTGACGGTTAAGCAGGATGATTAGCGCCAGCACCACGCCTGCCAACAGTAAATTCTTCGGCGCACCAAAGGTGTTGTCGCTCATTGCGGCATAGCCACCGCCAATCGATGTCAGACCCACCTGAATCAACGACAGGCCGATAATCATCACTACCACCCCTGAGACCAGCGGAGTAATAATACGACGCGCCAGGTGCAGGACACGCGAGATAACCATCTCGGTGCAGCTTGCCAGCATCAGCGTACCGAACAGCGCCGCCATCATGGTTGGGACATCTGCGCCACCGGTTTTTAGCGCCGTACCGCCCATAATCAGTGGCGCAACAAAGTTAAAGCTGGTGCCCTGAATGGATAGCAGCCCTGAGCCGACCGGCCCCCAGGCTTTGATCTGGATGATAGAAGCCACGCCGGAGGCGAACAGCGACATACTGATAATGTGTTGAGTATCCTGAGCCGGTAAACCAAGCGCCTGGCAAATTAACAGAGCAGGGGTGATCACCGCGACGAACATGGCCAGCAGATGCTGACAGGCGGCAAACAGGGTCTGGGCTAACGGGGGGCGATCTTCAAGACGGTAAATCAGTTCACTGTTGTGAGTCTGCGCAACCGGTTGCGCATTTGTTGACTCTACGGCGTTAACGGACATCAGAGGCAATCCCATGGTGGAAAAGCGGTGATTTTATCTGACCAGGGCAGAAAAGCAAACGTTTGCTAGCAGGTATTCTTAATATTTAAAACGGATAAACAAACATTTTTATATAACTTTTCATCATTTTCTGCTTAAAATCCACTCCGAAAACTCAATAAGAGCTAAAAATCGGTCTGGAATGCATCGTGCGTGATTGTGCTAAACGCACTAATGGAGCTGTAAATGTTTTATCTCGATACGTTATCAACGCTGGTTGCGGCAACCCTTGTGTTGCTGCTGGGACGTAAGCTCGTCCAGTCTGTTTCCTTCCTGAAAAAATATACCATTCCCGAACCTGTTGCAGGCGGATTGCTGGTGGCGATTGCGCTGCTGGTGCTGAAAAAAAGCATGGGTTGGGAAGTGAACTTCGATATGACCCTGCGCGATCCGCTGATGCTGGCTTTCTTCGCCACTATCGGCCTGAACGCCAATATCGCCAGTTTGCGTGCTGGCGGCCGCGTGGTGGGTATTTTTCTGATTGTGGTTGTTGGCTTGTTGCTGATGCAAAACGCCATCGGTATCGGTATGGCGACCCTGCTGGGTCTGGACCCGCTGATGGGTCTGATCGCTGGCTCGATCACCCTCTCTGGTGGACACGGAACCGGGGCCGCGTGGAGCAAGCTGTTTATTGAACGTTATGGCTTCACCAATGCGACTGAAGTGGCGATGGCTTGCGCAACGTTTGGTCTGGTGTTGGGTGGGCTGATTGGCGGCCCGGTGGCACGCTATCTGGTCAAACACTCCACCACGCCAGACGGTATGCCGGACGATCAGGCCGTGCCGACCGCATTTGAAAAGCCGGACGTTGGGCGCATGATCACCTCGCTGGTGCTGATTGAAACCATTGCTCTGATCGCTATCTGTCTGACGGTGGGTAAAATCGTTGCGCAAATGCTGGTTGGAACAGTGCTGGAATTGCCGACCTTCGTCTGCGTCCTGTTTGTTGGGGTGATCCTCAGTAACGGTCTGGCGCTACTGGGCTTTTATCGGGTGTTCGAACGTGCGGTTTCTGTACTGGGTAACGTTAGTCTGTCGCTGTTTCTGGCGATGGCGCTGATGAGCCTGAAGTTGTGGGAACTGGCTTCACTGGCCTTGCCGATGCTGGCAATCCTGGTTGTGCAGACTATTTTCATGGCGCTGTACGCGATATTCGTCACTTGGCGCATGATGGGTAAGAACTACGATGCCGCCGTGCTGGCTGCCGGACACTGCGGTTTTGGCCTCGGCGCGACGCCGACGGCGATTGCCAACATGCAGGCGATTACCGAACGTTTTGGACCATCCCATATGGCGTTTCTGGTGGTGCCGATGGTGGGGGCGTTCTTTATCGATATCGTCAACGCGCTGGTAATTAAGCTGTATCTGCTGTTACCGATTTTCGCGCAATAACGGCTGTGCGGCGGGGTAACATCCGCCGCCGCTATGAATTAACTACGCGTTGGAGTAGCGTTCGGTTTCCGGCATCCAGCGCTCTATCAGTGCCGCGGCCTGTTGCGGATAACGTTCGTGAATATGGCGGGCAATGCGCTGAACTTCCGGGATAATCGCCTGATCGCGCAGTAAATCTGCGACCTTGAATTCTGCCGTTCCGGTCTGGCGAGTACCTAACAGCTCGCCGGGTCCGCGAATCTCTAAATCTTTTTGCGCAATTACGAACCCGTCGTTGCTGTCTCGCAGAACCTGCAGGCGTTTCTGCGCGGTTTTAGACAGCGGTGATTTGTAGAGCAGAACGCAGTGGGAAGCCACCGCGCCACGGCCTACGCGACCACGCAACTGGTGCAACTGGGCCAGACCTAAGCGTTCCGGGTTTTCAATAATCATCAGGCTGGCGTTTGGCACGTCCACGCCCACTTCAATCACCGTGGTAGCAACCAGCAGATGCAGTTCACCCTGCTTAAAGGCCGCCATTACTGACTGCTTCTCGGCGGGCTTCATGCGCCCATGTACCAGGCCAATATTGAGTTCTGGCAGCGCCAGTTTAAGCTCTTCCCACGTCGCTTCTGCCGCCTGAGCTTCCAACAAGTCAGACTCTTCAATCAGCGTACAGACCCAGTATGCCTGACGTCCTTCGTGGGTACAGGCGTTGCGCACGCGATCAATAATATCGCTGCGGCGGGTATCCGGAATGGCGACCGTAGTGACCGGCGTACGCCCCGGAGGGAGTTCGTCAATGACCGACGTGTCGAGGTCAGCATAGGCCGTCATCGCCAGGGTACGTGGAATCGGCGTGGCGGTCATGATTAGCTGGTGTGGGTGGAAACCCTGCTGCTGACCTTTCTCCCACAGTGCCAGACGCTGATGAACGCCGAAGCGGTGCTGTTCGTCGATGATAACCAGCGCCAGCCCGCTGAACTGTACCTGTTCCTGGAAAATCGCGTGCGTGCCGACAATCATCTGCACCTGACCGCTGGCGATGGCTTCTTGTTGCGCCAGACGCGCTTTACCTTTCTGCTTGCCCGCCAGCCAGCCCACTTCAACGCCCAGTGGCGCGAACCAGTTGCGGAAGTTATTTGCATGTTGTTCAGCCAATAGTTCGGTAGGAGCCATTAGCGCAACCTGCTTACCATGTGCGATAGCCCGCAGCGCGGCCAGCGCGGCAACCAGCGTTTTACCGGAGCCGACATCACCCTGCACCAGGCGCATCATCGGCACATCCAGTGCCATATCGCGTTCAATCTCAGCGGTAACGCGGGCCTGTGCGCCCGTAGGTTTGAACGGCAATGCTGCCAGCAGCTTATCTTTTAGCGCGTTGTTAGCACTTAACGGCTGGGCGTGAAAACGCTGTGCCCCGGCGCGTAGTGCCAGCATGCTGAGATTATGCGCCAGCAGTTCTTCGAGAATCAGACGTCGCTGCGCCGGATGTTGTCCGGTTTCCAGATCGCTGAGTTGCAGCGACGGTGGGGGGCGGTGCAACGTGCGCAGTGCTTCGGGTAGGCTCATCATGCCCTGTAACAGCTCTGGCGGCAGCAGTTCGACAATGGCGCAGGTATCGAGCAGATCCAGTGCCTGATCGGTCAGCTTGCGCAGCGTGGCCTGCTTCACACCTTCGGTGGTTGGATATACTGGTGTGAGTGTTTCCTGCAATTCTGGCGTGCTGAGATCGCCTTGTACGCGGTATTCCGGGTGAATCATCTCTGCGCCGTATTTCCCGCGTTTGGCTTCGCCGTAGGCCAGTACCCTACGCCCGGTAGCAAGGCTGTTTTTCATCGCTGCGCTGAAGTTGAAAAAGCGCATGGTGAGAATCCCCGAGCCATCGCTGATTTGACAGGTCATCATCCGGCGGCCGCCGAAGGTGATATTGCAGTTCAGCACTTCGCCTTCAACGGTGGCATAGACACCCGGCAGCAGTTCGCCAATTGGGTACAGATGGGTACGGTCTTCGTAACGCAGAGGGAGGTGGAGCAGGAGGTCCTGCACGGTGTGCAGGCCAATTTTAGCCAGTTTACTGCTTTGCGCTGCGCCAACGCCGGTCAGAGAGTTGAGTGGGATGGCATCCAGTAAACGGCCTTTCATCGCGTTTATCTCGCAGATTGCATAGTGGCCCACCACGTTGCATCGGCTTCAATTTCGCCCTGCGTGTTTACGTGAGGGTAGGGAAGACCTTTGCGCTTAGCGACATTCGCCAGCACCGGATAACCGCCTTCAAACAGTAAGCGCTGCTGCTCTTCTTGTGGCAGCATGCTGTTTTCTCGTCGGTACATCCCCGCGTTTTGCCGCTGGCGCTGTGCTTCGTACAGAATCAGCGCGGAGGCGACAGAAACGTTCAGTGACTGCACCATGCCAGTCATGGGAATGATGATGTCCTGATCAGCCAGATCCAACGCTTCCTGAGTGATGCCGGTTTTCTCCTGGCCCATCAGGATGCAGGTGGGGCGCGTGTAATCAATCTCGCGAAAATCCACGGCTTTATCTGACAGATGGGTTGCCAGGACCTGCATGCCCCGGCTTTTTAAATGTGTGACCGCATCGCCAATGGTAAGGTGAGTTTTCACCTGCACCCAACTGTTGCTGCCTGCAGCAGAAGAGGCCATGGTGCGCATACGGCTACCCGGCCAGACGGCGTGGACTTCATGCACGCCGACCGCATCTGCAGTACGAATAATCGCAGAAACGTTATGAGGTTTGTGAACCTGCTCCATGCAGACGGTCAGATCGGGCTGACGACGTGCGAGCATCTCGCGGATACGTGCATAGCGCTGTTCATTCATAAGACTAGTTTCGGTTACGGGTGACTTTTATCACGTCCGGCATGACGCGGATTTTGCGCATGATATTCGCCAGGTGCACGCGATCACGAGCGGTCAGGCGAATAAAGGCGCTATAAACGCGGCCATCTTTCTCTTCCGTATTCAAACTTTGAATATTGGAGGTGGTCGTGTTGATTGCCGCCGTCAGGTTCGCCAGAGCACCCTGGTGGTTAAACATATCCACCTTAATCTCGGTGATGAATTCCTGCTCCGTCTCTTTATCCCATTCCACCGCCATAAACTTCTCTGGCTCTTTCTGGTAGCCACGAATATTACGGCAGGACTCATGGTGGATCACCAGACCTTTACCCGGACTGACGTGGGCAATGATTGGATCGCCTGGAATTGGACGACAGCATTTCGCGAAGGTGATCAGTACGCCGTCAGCGCCTTTGATTGGCAGATGACCATGGCCAGATTGTGCTGGTACGTTCGCTGTTGCTTCGCCCTGCTGGAGGTTTTTCGCTACCACCACGCTCATGGCGTTACCCAGACCGATTTCTGCGAGCAGATCGTCAAGCGTGGCGAGCTTCATACGCTCAAGCTCACGCTGGATGCTCTCTGGCGGGATCTCAGCCAGTTTACGGCTACCGCCCAGGGCATGGTTGAGCAGTCGACGACCCAGACTGACGGAATCATCGCGCTTGAGGTTTTTCAACAGTTGGCGAATCTTGGCGCGCGCTTTCGAACTGACGACGAAGTTTAGCCACGCTGCGTTCGGACGTGCGCCCGGCGCGGTGATAATCTCAACGGTCTGGCCGCTAAAGAGTGGTTGTGAAAGCGGGTAAGGCTGTCTGTCGACGCGCGCGCCGACGCAGGCGTGACCGATATCGGTATGCACGGCGTAGGCGAAGTCGACAGGCGTTGCACCGGCGGGCAGTTCGACAATGCGCCCTTCCGGTGTGAAAACATAAATCTCATCCGGGAAGAGATCAGATTTGACGCTTTCAATAAATTCAAACGAGCTACCGGCGCTCTGCTGCAGTTCCAGCAAGCTTTGCATCCAGCGCTGAGCGCGGATTTGCGCAGTGGTGCTGCTTTCGCCGCCGTGCTCTTTGTAAGCCCAGTGCGCTGCGACACCCATCTCTGCCATCTGGTCCATGTCTTCAGTACGAATCTGTACTTCAACCGGGACGCCATGAGGGCCGATCATTGAGGTGTGCAAAGACTGATATCCGTTCGCTTTCGGAATGGCGATATAGTCTTTCACGCGACCAGGGCGTGGTTTGTACAGGCTGTGCATCTGGCCGAGTACGCGATAGCAGGTATCGGAATCATGAACGATGACGCGAAATGCGTAGATATCCATGATGGAGTGAAAACGCTGCTCTTTGAGCACCATTTTGCAGTAAATAGAGTACAGGTGCTTCTCACGCCCGCTTACGCGACACGGAATACCTGCCTCCTGCAAACGCCCTTCGATTTCCGAGAGGATTTTTTGGATCATCTCTTTGCGGTTGCCGCGAGCGGCTTTAACCACTTCTTTAATCACGCGATAGCGGTTTGGGTACAGCGCTTCAAAACCCAGCTCTTCCAGCTCGGTTTTAATGTGATGAATACCTAAACGGTGTGCCAGCGGACTATAGATTTCGAGGGTTTCACGGGCGATGCGGCGACGTTTGTCCGGGCGTAATGAGCCCAGCGTGCGCATGTTGTGGGTGCGGTCGGCAAGTTTGATGAGAATGACGCGGATATCCTGCACCATCGCCATAATCATCTTGCGAAAGTTTTCAGCTTGCGCCTCTTTCTTATCGCGAAACTTAAGCTTATCAAGTTTCGATACCCCTTCTACCAGCTCTGCAACGCTTTTGCCAAAAAGCTGTTCCATGTCCTGATAGGTGGCTGGGGTATCTTCAATCACGTCATGCAGCAGCGCAGCCATCAGCGTTTCGTAGTCGAGTTTCATCTCGGCCAGAATGCAGGCTACCGCTACCGGGTGCGTGATATAGGGTTCACCGCTTGAACGTGTCTGGCCCTCGTGAGCGTCACGTGCAACGAGATACGCCTGCCGAAGACGCTTAATCTGGTCTTCCGGCAGGTAGTTTTGAATCAGTTGATTCAGGCTTTCAAACAGATACAAGGGCGACCCGCTTTGTGATTAACGACGACCTTCAGCAATAGCGGTAACGGCTTGTAATTCAGCGGCTTCCTGCTCTTGCTGTTCCTGGCGCTCACGCACGTCGAGGATCTGATTGTTGATCAGACCTTCTTCGATTTCGCGCAGCGCGATAACGGTAGTTTTATCGTTTTCTTCCGGTACGAGCGGATCCTTTCCGCCTACCTGCATCTGACGAGCGCGACGCGCGGCGACCAGTACCAGGTCAAAACGGTTACCAATTTTCTCTACAGCGTCCTGAACAGTTACGCGTGCCATACTTAAAATGCTCCACAGGTGAAGAAATGACTGGGCATGATACTGAATGTGGGTTCAGTCTGCCAACAGTTTGCTGATTAAAGCGTCATGACGCTGCTTTTGGCGGCTCATGCGCAGACGTTCGGCGCGAATGATGGTTTTCAAATCGCCCAGGGCGGTGTCGAAATCATCATTCACAATAAGATAATCATATTCGGCGTAATGGCTCATTTCTGCAACAGCTTGCGCCATACGTTTCGCGATCACGTCTTCGCTATCCTGACCGCGGCCACGCAGGCGGCGGTCCAGCTCAATCTTAGACGGTGGCAAAATAAAAATACTGCGCGTATGCGGCATTTTTTCACGAATTTGCTGCGCACCTTGCCAGTCGATATCTAAAAAGACGTCTACGCCGGATGCTAATACTTGCTCAATGGTTTCACGCGAGGTGCCGTAGTAATTACCGAAAACCTCCGCGTGTTCCAGGAACGCGTCTCTGCCAATCATGGTTCTGAATTCATCATGGTTCACAAAGAAATAGTGTTCACCGTGCACTTCCCCCGGGCGCGGTGCGCGCGTGGTGTGCGAAACAGAAACCTGGGTGTCATACAACGGTTGGGTCTTTAATAAAGCCTGAATCAGGCTGGATTTACCCGCGCCACTGGGGGCAGAAACAATATAAAGCGTGCCTTGAGCCATGAGTATCTTAATGTATGTGATTGTCGAAAGAGAGCCTACATACGGGCTTATTATACACGTAGCCGCTATGTGACGTAGCCCTTGTCACACTTTTTGCGCATGTTTATTGCGTTTTGCGTACCAGTTTCCTGTTTTATCGGTGATTTGCAGCAATACATGCAAATGTCCGGAAAGCTGTTCGCAGGATGAATTTTTGCCGCTCTGTTTCTATTTCACTTCGCGCTATACCTGCCGGGAAACGTATCGTTCAGCGGAGATAGCATGGGATTATGGAAATGCATAGGGCTGGTTTTACTGGTGTGGCATTTACCTGCGTGGGCGGTATGCCCCGTCTGGTCGCCTGCCAGGGCAAACGAGGAAATTTCACGACTACAGCAGCAGATTACACAGTGGAATGACAGTTACTGGAAGCAAGGGGAAAGTGCCGTAGACGACGGCGTTTATGACCAGCTCAATGCGCAACTAATTCAATGGCAGCGCTGTTTTGGCGATGAAGTCCCACCAGATCTGTCTGTGCCCCCAATAAGTGGCACCGTCTCGCATCCAGTTCCCCACACGGGCGTTCGAAAACTTGCTGATAAGCAAGCGCTACAGCAATGGATGCTCGCTCGCAGCGATCTCTGGGTGCAACCGAAGGTGGATGGTGTGGCGGTGACGTTAGTCTATCGCAATGGCAATCTGGTACGGGCGATTAGCCGTGGTAATGGCCTGAAAGGCGAAGACTGGACGCAAAAGGTTCTGCAGATCCCTTCCGTACCACATTCCACCAAGGGGAAACTCGCTAACAGTACGTTGCAGGGTGAGATATTTTTGCAGCAAGAGGGGCATATTCAGAAGCAGAGAGGGGGAATGAACGCCCGCTCGAAGGTTGCTGGATTAATGATGCGCCAGGGCAATCCGGAAATGTTACGCTCGCTGGCAATTTTTATCTGGGCCTGGCCTGATGGTCCGGCGGTCATGCCTGAAAGACTGGAGCAGCTCACGGCTGCCGGGTTCAGTTACACGCAACGTTATACTCACGCCGTGAAGAATGCGGATGAAGTCGAAAAGTTGCGCGCCAGGTGGTGGAGTTCAGCATTACCTTTTGTGACAGATGGTGTCGTGGTGCGAACGGCAAAAGAGCCACGGGCAAAGTATTGGCTACCCGGGCAGGGTGAGTGGCTGGCGGCGTGGAAATATCCTCCCGTGACGAGGGTATCTGAGGTTACTGGTATTCAGTTCTCCGTTGGTAAAAGCGGGAAAATTGCGGTGGTTGCATTGCTGACTCCCGTCATGCTGGATGATAAACGCGTACAGCGCGTCAATATTGGCTCCGTCCGACGCTGGAATGAATGGGATATCGCGCCTGGCGATCAGATTCTGGTGCGCCTGGCTGGACAAGGGATACCCCGTATAGACGAGGTGGTCTGGCGCAGCACTCAGCGTACTAAGCCAATACCCCCCGAGGGGCGCTTCAATTCATTAACCTGTTTTTATGCTACAGCGGAGTGCCAGGAACAGTTTGTTGCCAGACTGGTCTGGCTGGGCGGCAAAGAGGTGCTGGGGCTGGAGGGGATCGGCGAGGCGGGATGGCGAGAGCTCAACCAGGTGTATCGCTTTGAACATATCTTTTCCTGGCTTGGGTTAACTCAGGAACAGTTAGAGTCTGCACTTGGTGTAATCAAAGGGGAGAAGCTGTGGCATCAGTTCAACCTGTCGCGCGATCTCCCGTTCACACGTTGGGTTATTGCCATGGGAATACCGTTAACACAGGCAACCCTGAATGCCAGTCGGGATGCTTCGTGGCAACAATTGCAGGACCGTGATGAGCAAAGCTGGCGGCAGCTCCCTTTCATGGGGGAACGGCGGGCACGACAGATCATTCAGTGGCTGGAGACCAGGGAGGTCATAGCGCTGAGCAACTGGCTGGCTGCCCAGCGTATTACGGGCTTTATGCCTTAATGACCTTCATGGCGATAATAAAATACTGGCAGGCCCAACTTCAGGCGTAGCGCCAGTAAGCGGGCGGTAAAACCGAAGAGTAGGGTAGAGATAACCACCACATCGTGGCTGGAGACGTAATGTTGCAGCACGATGTAAAGCACGGCAGCGGCAAAAGAAACCCCAGCATACAGCTCTTTCTGGAACACTAACGGAATGCGTTTGCAGAACATGTCGCGTAACACGCCACCGAAGACGCCGGTCGTGACCGCAGCGACCACGGCGATAATCGGCCCGTGACCCATATCCAACGCCACCTGTGCGCCAATAATAGAAAAGACCACCAGGCCCAGCGCATCCAGTACAAGGAATATTTTACGCAGGTAGGGCATAACAGGAGCAATAATGGTGGTGAGTACCGCAGCGGCTGCCACGATAATGACGTATTCGGGATGCTTGACCCAGCCAAGCGGATAGTGGCCGAGAAGAATGTCGCGTACCGATCCGCCGCCAATGGCCGTCGCGGTGGCAATGATAATGACGCCAAATGTATCCATACGACGACGCCCAGCAGCAAGCGCACCGGTCATGGCTTCGGCAGTAATACCAATTAAATATAAAACGTGTAACAGCATGTATTCCCCCTGATTTGCTGGGGGCTAAGGTTAACGATTTGTGCGCCTTGTCACGATTGAGATTTTCTAAGGTGAAGTGATTTTAATAACTACAGCTAATGCGAGTTTGCTGAAAATGCGTGGTGATATGCGCTTTGTATTATGACCTTCAATAAAGAATGATGAGAAAATATAATTCGAATTGAACAAGGGAGTATCAAAGCGTCGGGAAAAATACGTAGCCTCGCCATTTATTGGCGGGCTACGTAGAATGGTTGCTTACTCGATGTTCTGAATTTGCTCGCGCATTTGCTCGATCAGTACCTTCAGTTCAATCGCGGAATTCGTCACTTCGGCATTGATAGACTTCGATGCCAGAGTGTTCGACTCACGGTTGAATTCCTGCATCATAAAGTCCAGACGACGGCCAACCGCCTCTTTTTTCTTCAGAATGTTGTAGGTTTCTTTGACGTGGGCTTCCAGACGATCTAATTCTTCCGCCACATCGATACGTTGCGCCATCAGCACCAGCTCTTGCTCAAGGCGGTTATTTTCCAACTGCACCTGGGCGTCTTCCAGTTTGGCTACCAGACGCTCGCGCTGCCATTGCAGGATTTCTGGCATATGAGCACGCACTTTTGTGACTTCAGCACTGACGCCTTCCAGACGCTGCTCGATCAGCGCCTTCAGCGCCTGACCTTCGGTTTCACGCGCAACGATGAAGTCATCCAGCGTACCGTCAAGCGCGGCGAGGATTTCGGCGGCAATGGCGTCCAGATCCTGCTCCTGGGCAGCCATTACGCCTGGCCAGCGCAGGATATCAACCGGGTTGATTTCACCTTCATCGCTCTGCATTTTGACCCAGTTAGCAGCGCTAACGAGCTGTTTAGCGAGTTTTTCATTCAGAATCAGCTCGCCTTGCGCGCTGGCATCAGGCTCAAAACGCAGCGTACATTCGACTTTACCGCGCGTCAGACGCGTGCGAATACGTTCGCGAACAACGGGTTCGAGACTACGGAACTGCTCCGGCAGGCGAAAATAAGTTTCCAGATAACGCTGGTTTACCGAGCGCATTTCCCAGGTGGCGCTACCCCATTCACCCTTGATTTCACGCCGGGCGTAGGCGGTCATGCTGCGGATCATAGACGTTCCTGTTTTTAAAGATGAGATGGGAGGATTATAGCCATCCGCGTCTTGTCAGGATAGGAATAACAGTCGGAAGTCCGTATAATGCGCAGCCACATTCGTTTCAAGCCGGAGATTTTATCATGCGTCCAGCAGGTCGTAGTGCCAATCAGGTGCGTCCCGTCACCCTGACCCGTAATTATACAAAACACGCTGAAGGCTCCGTGCTGGTCGAATTTGGTGATACCAAAGTGCTGTGTACCGCCTCTATTGATGAAGGCGTACCGCGTTTTCTGAAAGGTCAGGGCCAGGGCTGGATCACCGCAGAATATGGCATGCTGCCACGCGCTACGCACACCCGTAACGCCCGTGAAGCGGCAAAAGGTAAGCAGGGCGGTCGTACCATGGAAATCCAGCGTCTGATCGCCCGCGCGCTGCGCGCAGCTGTTGATCTGAAAACGCTCGGCGAATTCACAATTACGCTGGACTGCGATGTTATTCAGGCCGATGGCGGTACGCGCACCGCATCAATTACCGGCGCATGCGTTGCGTTGGCTGATGCGCTGAACAAGCTGGTGGCGAGCGGTAAGCTGAAAACTAACCCGATGAAAGGGATGGTCGCCGCGGTTTCCGTGGGCATTGTGAACGGTGAAGCACTCTGTGACCTTGAGTACGTTGAAGACTCTGCCGCTGAAACCGACATGAACGTAGTGATGACTGAGGACGGTCGCATTATAGAGGTTCAGGGTACGGCGGAAGGCGAACCGTTCAGCCATGAAGAACTTCTCACCCTACTGGCATTGGCCCGAGGGGGAATCGAATCCATTGTAGCGACGCAGAAGGCGGCGTTAGAAAATTGATTTTAAAGGCGACTGATGAGTCGCCTTTTTTTTGTCTGTAATAAAGTGAGATGAGGAGCGAATCCATGAAACCGTATCAGCGCCAGTTTATTGAGTTTGCGCTTAGCAAGCAGGTACTAAAGTTTGGCGAATTTACGCTGAAATCCGGGCGCAAAAGCCCCTATTTCTTCAACGCCGGGCTGTTTAATACCGGGCGCGACCTGGCACTGTTAGGCCGTTTTTATGCCGAAGCGCTGGTGGATTCCGGTATTGAGTTCGATTTGCTGTTTGGCCCTGCCTACAAAGGTATTCCGATTGCGACCACAACGGCCGTTGCGCTGGCGGAACACCACGATAAAGATTTGCCGTACTGCTTTAACCGTAAAGAGGCAAAGACCCACGGTGAAGGCGGGAATCTGGTCGGTAGCGCACTAGAGGGACGCGTGATGCTGGTGGATGATGTTATCACTGCAGGTACGGCGATTCGTGAGTCGATGGAAATTATCCAGGCGAATAGCGCCACTCTGGCGGGGGTACTGATTTCTCTCGATCGTCAGGAACGCGGTCGCGGCGAGATTTCCGCGATTCAGGAAGTGGAACGCGATTATGGCTGCAAGGTGATTTCTATCATTACCCTGAAAGATCTGATTGCGTATCTGGAAGAGAAACCAGAGATGGCGGAGCATCTGGTGGCAGTACGGGCCTATCGCGAAGCGTACGGAGTTTAAGAACTGCCGGATGGCGCTGCGCTTGTCCGGCCTACGTAACCCCGTAGGCCGGACAAGACGAAATCGCTACTGCAATTGAGCGGCAACCAACGGCCAGCGGGTGTCAAAATCATCCGTTGGGCGGTATTTAAATTCGCTACGCACAAACCGGGACAGCATACCTTCGCAGAAAGCCAGTAACTGGCTGGCCAGCAGCGTTTCATCCACGGTGTAGCCTTCACCTTCACGCATTCTTTTTTCTCGCAGAACCTGGCGCAACTGCGCTTCAATGCGCTCAAAAAGTTGGTTAATGCGACCTTGCAGACGGTCTTGCTCGAACATCAATGCGTGTCCGGTCAGAATTCGTGTCAGGCCTGGATTACGCTCACCAAACCCTAAAATCAGCAGAACGATCAGACGCAGACGCGTATTGGTGTCTTTTTCATCTTTCAAAATCAGATTGATACGCGTAATCAGACTATCTTCGATAAACTCAATCAGGCTATCGAACATACGGGTCTTGCTGGGGAAATGGCGATACAATGCCGCTTCGGATACGCCAACTGAGGCTGCCAGCTTTGCTGTGGTGATGCGTTGGCTACCATCGCTGGACTCAAGCATCAGTGCCAGAGACTGAAGTATTTCTTCGCGACGATTCCTTTTCGCAGTTTGCTTTTCTACCATGTTACAAAATACCCCTGAAAATAAGCTCTTGCCAGGCAGGCATCCACACAGCGACCGCAAACTGTTGTTTGCGGTGTGTTATTGCGTTATTACGCTATGGGATACTTTTCTGCGGGTTACTTGCGCCCGGAATGGCCGAAGCCACCTTCGCCACGATCGGTGGCTTCAAATTCTTCCACCAGATTAAATTCAGCCTGCACGACCGGTACAAATACCATCTGCGCGATACGTTCGCCCGGCTCAATAGTGAAGCTGTCCTGACCACGGTTCCAGACGGACACCATCAGTTGGCCCTGGTAGTCGGAATCAATCAAACCAACCAGATTGCCCAGCACGATACCGTGCTTATGGCCCAGCCCGGAGCGCGGGAGCATTACCGCTGCCAGAGAAGGATCGGCAATGTGGATAGCTAACCCGGTTGGCACCAGCGTTGTTGCGCCCGGCGCCAGCTCTACGGCGTCATCAAGACAAGCACGCAGGTCAAGTCCGGCAGAACCAGAAGTGGCGTACGTCGGGAGCGGAAATTGTTGCCCTACGCGCGGGTCCAGAATCTTAACGTCGATTTTTTTCATCATAACGGGTCACGATCTCGTCGAGTAATAATTGGCCCAGGAGTTCTTTACGCTCAAGCGGTAAGACTTTGTCTCCATCCTGCCAAAAAAGGTGTAATGCGTTGCTATCGCTGTTAAACCCTTGAGTTGACAGCGAAACGTCGTTCGCACAGATCACATCAAGGTTTTTGCGGATGCGTTTTTGCCGGGCATATTCTTCCACATTATTTGTTTCGGCGGCAAACCCAACGACAAAAGGACGGTTAGCATCCAGTGCGGCAACACCAGCGATAATGTCCGGATTTTTGACCATTTTTACTGTTAATTCATCGCCCTGCGTCGCTTGTTTTTTTATTTTTTCGTGGGCGACAGTTTCAGCGCGATAATCAGCGACTGCAGCGCAGCCGATAAAAATATGCTGTTGTTGCACCGTAGACTGCACAGCGGCTTCCATTTCCAGCGCGGTCATCACATCAACCCGTTGAACAAATGGTGGTGTGGATAACGAAACGGGACCCGATACCAGAGTGACGTTTGCCCCGCGCTTTGCGGCAGCGGCCGCGATCGCAAACCCCATCTTCCCGGAACTGTGGTTGGAAATATAACGCACGGGATCAAGCGGTTCACGCGTCGGACCCGCCGTAATCATGATGTTGAGATGTTGCAGATCGTTGACAGGTGAAAAATGTTCTGCCGCCATATCCACAATCGTTAACGGATCCAGCATGCGCCCAGGGCCGATATCACCACATGCCTGACTACCGCTGTCAGGACCCCAAATGAGTAAACCGCGTGAGGCAAGAATACCCAGGTTGTGCTGGGTCGCGGCAGCGCGGTACATCTGCTGGTTCATGGCTGGCAGTACAGCAACAGGAGCAGGCGTTGCCAGACAAATCGTTGACACCAGGTCGTTGGCCATACCTGCGGCGACACGAGCAATCAGGTCTGCAGTAGCGGGTGCCAGGATGACCAAATCGGCCCATTTCCCCAGCTCGATGTGGCCCATCGCGGCTTCGGCTGCGGGGTCAAGCAGGCTGTCGGAAACGGGATAACCTGAAACCGCCTGTAAACTCAGGGGAGTAATAAATGCTTTTGCCGCTTCGGTCATCGCCACGCGGACGTCAGCGCCGCGTTCCCATAAACGACGCACCAGCTCAGGGGTCTTGTACGCAGCAATACCGCCACTGACGCCAAGTACGATTTTTTTACCGGCCAGGCTCATCATGATCTTTCCTGTTGGATTTCACCAGAAGGCGGATATTTTATCACAATCCGCAATTTGTCGTGCTTTTGACCGTGCTCCACTTTGCGAGGCGCTACGAAGAAGTGAAAACAACGCGTCGAATCACCGTCAGTGTTATGCCACTATGCGGACGCGAGAGGAGGGAGATGCATGGAAAATACAGGAAGTATGATGCCCCGGGAAAAGCTATTGGCGCAGGGGGCCAGTTCTCTGACCGATGTTGAGCTTTTGGCTCTTTTTTTACGTACCGGCATGCAGGGTAAAGATGTGCTTACGCTGGCGAAAGAGATGCTTCAGCATTTTGAGTCGCTGTATGGCCTGTTGTCTGCTGATTACATGGATTTTAGCTATGTTCAGGGAATCGGTATCGCGAAGTACGCGCAGTTGAAGGGGATTGCGGAGCTGGCAAGACGCTACTACAACGTGCGAGTGATAGAGGAGCGTGCTCTACTTAGTCCGGAAATGGCGCGTGAATTTCTGCAAAGCCAGCTTTCGCAAGAGGAACGTGAGATCTTTCTGGTGATCTTTATGGATTCTCAACATCGCGTGATTAAACACAGCAAACTTTTTTCCGGTACGCTTAGCCATGTCGAGGTGCATCCGAGAGAAATTGTCCGGGAAGCGATAAAAATGAATGCTTCTGCGGTGATCCTTGCGCATAATCACCCTTCGGGGTGTGCAGAGCCGAGTAAAGCAGATAAACTCATCACCGAGCGTGTTGTGAAATGCTGTCAGTTCATGGATATCCGGGTGCTTGATCATCTGGTCATTGGGCGCGGAGAGTACGTTTCTTTTGCGGAACGCGGTTGGATTTAACGCACTTTACGCGATCCATCGGGATCTTTGTCTGTTCGGGACTTGAGCACATCGCTGACTCAGCGTATACTACGCCACCTTTGAGAATCTCGGGTTTGGCATTTGGGCCTGGCAATCGAGAGTTCGCAAATACGCAAAATCATTCTTGTTGCGTCCAATGACGAGGCAACATTGAAAGATTAAGTGTATTGAACTGCGATAACCGGGCTGAGAAGCCTGACGAGGCGCCAATACCCCATACGAAGCTCGAGCTAATTTGATTTTTGGAGAATAGACATGTCCCGAGTCTGCCAAGTTACTGGCAAGCGTCCGGTGACCGGTAACAACCGTTCCCACGCACTGAACGCGACTAAACGCCGTTTCCTGCCTAACCTGCACTCTCACCGTTTTTGGGTTGAGAGCGAGAAGCGTTTTGTCACCCTGCGTGTATCTGCTAAAGGTATGCGTGTTATTGATAAGAAAGGCATCGAAACAGTTCTGTCTGAACTGCGTGCCCGTGGCGAAAAGTACTAAGTACTAAGAGGAAATAAATCATGGCTAAAGGTATTCGTGAGAAAATCAAGCTGGTTTCTTCTGCTGGTACTGGTCACTTCTATACCACTACGAAGAACAAACGTACTAAGCCGGAAAAACTGGAACTGAAAAAGTTCGATCCAGTTGTTCGTCAGCACGTTTTATACAAAGAAGCGAAAATCAAATAATTTTCGTTTTGATGTAAAGAAAAACCCTGCCTCGGCGGGGTTTTTTGTTTTCTGGCCGTCCCCATATTAATGAGACCTGACATACCGCCGGAGATACTATGCCTGAATTACCTGAAGTCGAAACCAGCCGCCGTGGTATTGAGCCGCATCTGGTGGGGGCAACGATTATGCACGCGACGGTGCGTAACGGTCGTTTGCGTTGGCCAGTATCTGAGGAAATCTATCGTCTGAGTGATCAACCTGTCCTCAGCGTACAGCGGCGCGCGAAATACCTGCTACTAGAACTGGCGGATGGCTGGATAATCATTCATCTGGGGATGTCGGGTAGCTTGCGTATCCTTCCTGAAGAGCTTCCGGCAGACAAGCACGACCACGTTGACTTAGTGATGAGCAACGGCAAAGTTCTGCGTTATACCGATCCCCGTCGCTTTGGCGCCTGGCTGTGGGCTAAAGAACTGGATGGACATAATGTACTCGCTCATCTTGGCCCTGAGCCGCTGAGCGACGATTTCAACGCCAATTATCTACAGCAGAAATGTGTGAAGAAGAAAACGGCGCTTAAACCCTGGCTGATGGATAACAAGCTGGTGGTGGGTGTGGGTAATATCTACGCCAGCGAGTCGCTATTTGCGGCTGGGATTCATCCTGACCGTCTTGCGTCATCGCTGTCGAAAGATGAGTGTGAATTGCTGGTACGCGTTATCAAGGCGGTGTTGCTGCGTTCTATCGAGCAGGGTGGGACGACGCTGAAGGACTTTCTGCAAAGTGACGGTAAGCCTGGCTATTTTGCCCAGGAGCTGCAGGTCTATGGGAGAGAAGGTGAACCGTGTCGTGCATGCGGCGCACCGATTGTTGCGACAAAACACGCCCAGCGTACAACGTTCTATTGTCGTCGCTGTCAGAAATAGTTTCATTGCTGGCCGGATGCTGCATCCGGCCAGGTGCATTACTTCAGTTTACTCATTAACGCCTGATGGACGTTTTCCGGCAAAAAGTGCGTCACGTCACCCTGGTGGCGGGCAACTTCTTTCACCAGTGACGATGAGATAAATGACCACTCTTTAGATGGCATCAGAAAAACGCTTTCCAGCTGTGGCATGAGGTGGCGGTTCATATGAGCCAGCTGCATTTCATACTCAAAATCGGCTACCGCGCGCAGGCCACGGATCAGAATGTTCGCCTGATTATCACGGGCAAAGTTTGCCATCAGATCGCTGAATCCCAGCACTTCCACATTGCCAAGATGCGCCGTTGCCTGTTGTGCCAGCTCAACGCGCTCTTCCAGAGTAAACATCGGCTTTTTACTGGGGCTTGCGGCAATCGCCAGAATCACGTGATCAAACATGCTTGTCGCACGCGTCACGATATCGAGGTGGCCGTTAGTAATAGGATCAAAGGTTCCTGGATAAATCGCCCGTTTTTGCATGACTTGCCTCAATGCGTTTTGGGTGGCAGGTAAGGTTCCAGCAGTTGCAGCAGACGCTGTAGCGCGCCCTGATTTTGATACAGAACTTCAACTGCGTGACGGCCATAAAAATTACGATAATCTGCATCGGTCAGTAAGGAAGAGACCTCTTTCACCAGCGTAGCTGCGTCGGTGACGGTGATCAATCCGCTTGCCTGTTCGAGACGGGCGCAAATATCTTTAAAATTAAACGTATGTGGTCCCATCAACACCGGAATAGCATGTGCTGCCGCTTCCAGCGGGTTGTGTCCACCACGTTCAACCAGTGAACCGCCGACAAAAGCAAGGTCGGCAATGCCATACAGCAACATCAGCTCACCCATGGTATCGCCGATCACAACCTGAGTACCTGATGATGGAACTTCACCCGAAGAACGAGTGGTATAGCTTAGTCCAGCCTGGCGTACGAGGTTAATGGCATCCGGGAACCGTTCTGGATGTCTGGGGACCAGAATCAGTAAAAGATTCGGGAACTGATTTAATAACGCCTGATGAGCGGCAATGACGATGCTTTCTTCACCGTCGTGGGTGCTGGTTGCAATCCATACCGGGCGGTGAGGCGCCCATTGACGACGTAATGTCACCGCTTTTGCGGCCAGTTGCGGTGTGACGGATATATCAAACTTCAGGCTGCCAGTAACGGTGACTTGATTGCTTCTGGCGCCAAGCGTAATAAAACGTGCGCCATCTTCTTCGTTTTGTGCGGCAATCAACGTAATTCGACGCAGTAGTCTGCCAACAAATTTACCTAATTTCGCATAACCAGCGGCTGAACGAGCAGAAAGACGTGCGTTGGCAATGACCAGAGGAATGTGGCGCTTATGGAGTGCCGCGATCAGATTTGGCCACAGCTCGGTTTCCATAATTAACACCAGTTTGGGGTCAACTTTATTCAGAAAACGGTTCAGGGCATCCGGTAAATCGTATGGCAAATAAATGTGCTGAACGTCAGTACCAAAAGCAGATTGTACGCGCTCGGAACCGGTTGGCGTCATGGTGGTTACCGTGATCGGCAAGTCGGGATAACGATGTCGCAGAGCGCGAACTAATGGGATTGCAGCCAGCGTTTCGCCCACAGAAACCGAATGAAGCATGATGCCGCCAGGTTTTAGCGGGCGGCGATAAAAGCCGTAGCGTTCGCCCCAGCGTTTACGGTAGGCCGGAGCCTTACGTCCGCGCACCCAAAGCCGTATCCAGATCAAAGGCTGAATAAGATAGAGCAATGTGGTGTAAAGCAACTCAAGCATGGGCGTTAGCTGGCTAATGGATGTGCTGTGGATTCTATGTATTTACCCGGTGCTTTGCTATTACTTTTGCCATTCAGGGACCAATTAGACGCTAAAGTGGTCAATCTGACGTGTGATAGACCATTAAGTTACATTCTGGTGTAACTCTTTGAAATTAAAGTCAGGGGCTAGAGAAGGTAACAAAATTGGTTTTAAAGTTGGCATCAATCTGCGCTAATGAATTGATTGGAAAGACGAAAAGAAAAATGTGCTTAACTTTTATTCGTATCGGATTGCCACTAAAGAAGTGGTACACTAGCGCGCAAAATTTTAGTGCGATATCAGTAATCAGGCAACTGTTGAGCTTGGGGCGGTAGCGTGCTTTTTTTTGCTTAACGGTATCGGACACTCTCAACAAAAGAGCCGCTTGTGGAAAAGTTATTCAGAAATATCCTAGTCATTAAAATGCGTTTTCATGGCGATATGCTGCTGACAACCCCCGTCATAAGTACATTAAAACATAACTATCCTGATGCCAAAATCGATGTGCTCCTTTACGAAGACACAAAGCCGATTTTATCTGAAAATCCGGAAATTAATGCGCTATATGGAATCAGTAAGAAAAACGCCACGACAAAAAAGAAAATCGCTAATTTCATTTCATTAATAAAAAAGTTACGCCAAAACCAATATGATTTAGTAATCAACTTGACCGATCAGTGGCTGGTTGCACTATTGGTCCGCTTTTTGTCCGCGGATACAAAACTTTCCCCTGATTTCCCGCACCGTCAGAAGCCTTTCTGGCAGAAGAGCTTTACGCATCTTGTGCCGATTACTGGCGACCATATCGTCGAGCGTAACCTGTCGATTCTGAATCCACTTGGGCTTAAAACACTCAATCACGAACTGTCCATGCACTACGCTCCTTCCCATTGGAAAAATATCTATGAACAGCTAAAACAGCTCAACGTGGGTGAGCGCTATGTGGTTATTCAGCCAACCGCACGTCAGATCTTTAAATGTTGGGATAACGAGAAATTTTGTGAGGTTATTGATGCCTTACAGGAACAAGGTTATCCGGTTGTGCTGACCTCTGGACCTGGGATAGAAGACCAGGAATGTATCCATGATATTGCTGAGGGATGCAAATTATCTCCCGTCACCGCGCTTGCGGGTAAAACGACGTTTCCTGAATTGGCTGCTCTCATTGATCATGCGGCGTTGTTTATCGGTGTTGACTCCGCGCCTATGCATATTTCCGCAGCGGTGAAGACCCCTATCATTTGTTTGTTTGGCGCGACGGATCATATCGCGTGGCGGCCATGGGCGGAAAATGTCACGCTGCTATGGGCTGGAAACTATCAGCCAGTACCGCCAAGAGAGCGACTGGACCGCAGTTATAAATATCCGTCAGTGATCCCTGCGGAAGATGTTATTAACGCCGCCTGGCAAGTGCTCAATGGCGCCGCGCCAGAAATTGAGGTGAATGCACAATGATTGTTGCCCTCTGTCTGTACAAATATTTTCCCTATGGTGGGCTACAGCGTGACTTTATGCGTATCGCTAAAACGATCGCGGCGCGCGGGCATCATGTCCGAGTCTATACACGAGCCTGGCAAGGGGAGCGCCCGGCGGAATTTGAGTGCGTTGATGTCCCGGTTACCGCACATTCCAACCATGGACGAGATAAACAGTATCAGACGTGGGTTCAGCAGCATTTAACTCAGTACCCGGCAGACCGTGTCCTGGGTTTTAATAAAATGCCGGGTCTGGATTATTACTACGCAGCGGATGTGTGTTATGCGGCGAAGGTAGCGAAAGAAAAGGGGTTCTTGTATCGTTTAACGGCGCGATACCGTCACTACGTAGCCTTTGAGCAAGCTGTGTTTAAACCAGGGATGAAGACAAAGTTGCTGATGCTGACTACAAAACAAATCCTTGATTTTAAAATGTATTACCATACGGAAGACGAGCGCTTTCAGCTTCTTCCGCCCGGCATCTATCCCGATAGAAAATACAGTAGCCAGGCCCCCGGTAGCCGTGAACGCTACCGTGAAGCCAACGGCATCACTCCGGATCACTTCTTATTGTTGCAGGTTGGTTCTGATTTTTCACGAAAAGGAGTCGGCCGCTCAATTGCCGCTGTCGCCGCACTGCCTGAGGCTATCCGTCGTCAAACCCAGCTCTTTGTTGTTGGTCAGGATAAACCTCGCGCATTCGCTGCGCAGGCAGAAAGAATGGGTGTGAAAGAGAACGTCCATTTCTTTGCTGGGCGTGATGATGTTGCACATCTGATGGCGGCTGCGGACGTGTTATTACATCCGGCGAAGCAGGAAGCTGCGGGAATTGTACTGGTTGAAGCTATCGCGGCGGGTTTGCCTGTGCTCGTGACGGAGGTCTGCGGGTACGCACCTCACGTAGCGGCGGCAGGATGCGGTGTTGTATTGAGTGAACCTTTTGAGCAACATGCGCTTGATGACGATTTGCATAAGGTCCTGGCGGATAGTTCTCTTCGTGAAAAGTGGGCGAAAAATGCGCGGCATTATGCGGATACGCAGGATCTTTATAGTTTGCCAGAACATGTAGCGGATATTATTACAGGTGAATTGCATGGTTGAGTTAAATGAACCCTTTGCCACATTGTGGAAGGGAAAAGACCCATTCATCGAGGTTAGAAAGCTTCAGGGTGAGGTCTTTCGGGAACTAGAAACCCGTCGCACACTTCGTTTTAGCGTTGCTAATAAGAGCTATTTTTTGAAGTGGCACCGAGGTACCACTTATAAAGAAGTCATTAAAAATCTACTGTCACTTCGTATGCCGGTACTGGGTGCCGACCGTGAGTGGAATGCCATACACCGTTTAGCCTCCTTAGGCGTTGATACGATGCATGGCGTTGCATTTGGCGAAACGGGTTGGAATCCGGTAAAGAAAACCTCTTTTATCATTACCGAAGATTTAACGCCAACTATTAGCCTGGAAGATTATTGTGCGAATTGGTGTGTTGAACCCCCGCATCCGCACGTAAAAAGAATGCTGATTCAACGTGTAGCCGATATGGTTCGCGCGATGCATCTTGGCGGTGTTAACCATCGTGATTGTTATATTTGCCATTTCTTACTTCATCTTCCATTTGATGATAAAAATGAAGATAGTCTAAAAATTTCGGTGATCGATCTGCATCGGGCACAAATTAGAAATAAAGTGCCTTTACGTTGGCGTAATAAGGATCTTATCGGGCTTTATTTTTCGTCCGACAATATTGGATTGACGGCCCGAGATTATTATAGATTTTTAAAAATATACTTCAATCGTAGCCTGAAAGATATTATTAAGAATGAGGGTGTGTTCATTGAACAGGTTGAAGGAAAAGCCAGATCTATTCGCGAAAGAACAATTCGCAAATCATTGTAATATTAACTGAAAAAATATGTTGTAAATGGAATTTGTATTTCATGGAATGAACTCATACTATGTCTCTTCTTGCATTTTTTATTTATAAATATGTGTCAGGTTTTGTTTCAATAGGGTTTATATGAATTCAAATACACAAACGCAAGCCTCATGTAAAGGTATTGCAGTTTATTTGTTGTTAATTTCATTTTGTGTTCTATGTTTTGTTTGGCCTATACAGAATTCTATCTTGCCAGCCAATAGGAATTTCTCCATATATTTAAGTGCAGCTCTAACTTTATACTTTTGCGTTTGTAGAAAATATGTATCTATTGAGCTTAGTCAACTGGCGAAATATGCTGTCGCTTTAATTCTTATTTTTCTCGTGTTTACACTGATCAATGGATTATTTGTTGCAGTTGATGTGGGGAAAATGCTGCGCAGCTGGCAGGGACAGTACCTGCGTGCGGGGCTATTATTCTTTGTTGGACTCTTTTTGTATCCAATCTGTAAGTATCATTTTAAATATATAACAGCCAATAAGGTATTGTCTTTAGTTGTTCTGTGTTCGCTAGGGGTGATATTTATTCACCTGCTGCAGAATATCTATTTTTATATCAAGACGGGAACGATACTCTGGGGTGAGACGTGGATTGTACCAACTCGCACCGAGATGAGCTTTCAGATAAACATGGTTTCGGGAATTTTACTGGCAGAACTTGCCTGTCGACTGTTCCTGGGCCGTAAGTATCTAATTTTCAGCAACAAATTGATGGCTGCCTTTATTTTGCTGTGCTTCATCTGTTCAGCATTAGCGAAGACCCGCTGGGGAACTATTGGTCTGATTGGTAGTACGATTTCTATCTGCGTATTTATTGCCTTAAAAGCGATTAGCCGAAAGAACTTGCCGAAGCTCTGTCTGGCTGCACTGGTCGTTGCGATGGTAGTAGGCATTATAGGCTACACTTCCTGGCATCAGGACTCCCGTTGGAAAAGCCTAAGCATGGATATGGTTGCTGGCTGGGATCTGGGTATGCACAGTCGTTGTTATAACGGTTTTGATGGCCCGTTGATGCAGGACAGCACTGGCCGCATAATGGATGACTCGAATAGTTGCCGGGCATCGTTTTTCCGTCAGGGGAACGAACTGATCGCTGAATATCCGTTTGGTGCGGGTCCGCGAAAAGATGCATTCTTAGTGCTTCTGCAGGAAAAATATCACGACCCTATTATTCAGCAATCTAACAGCCATTACGGGTTGATTGATGTCGCGCTTCAGAACGGTATCCTTGGGCTTATCAACTGGGTGGCATTCGTCATGTTGATGATCCTTATTGGCTGGCGCGCATTCTCTCGTGATTTAATAATTCCGGGTCTGTACTTGTCTCTTTTCACGGTGAGCTTCTTGTTCCGTAGTGGTGTAGATAACATGATGCGCGATCACTATCTTGAGCAAAACCTTGCGTTATCAGGTTTAATGCTGGGACTGATCTTTACGAGTAATAAAATATCACGGGCTAAAAAATGAAAGTTTTAATTATTCGTAGAGATAATATTGGCGACTTGATACTGACAACGCCGCTGATCTCGACTATTGCAAAAGACATGAATTGTAAAGTTGATTTGTTGGTTAACACCTACAATCAATCGATTATCGAAAATAATCCTCATGTAGGTAAAGTTTTCTTATACAGCAAGCTGCACCACCGTTCTAAAGGTACATCTAGCCTTAAGGTATTGTTTCAGCGCCTGAAGACGATTATCGATCTGCGTCGTGCTAAATATGATGTCGCGATTATTGCCAAAGAGCATTGGGATAAACGACCTTTACAGTGGGCAAAATTAGCGGGTGCTAAAAGAATTATCGCTATTGGTAATGACTGCCCGGACATTGTCACCGATGCCATTCCTGAAACTCAGGAGCAGCTTCATCTGGTCAATTTATTGAATAGATTAACGGGACCGCTAGGCTGTACTTCTAAACCAGGTCCGCTGGAGCTGTATGTCACACCCCAAGAACTGGCTGATATAAAAGCAAAGATAGAATTTCCACAGGATAATTTACCTGTTTATGGGTTGCAGATAAGTTCCCGAAGAGAAGAACAACAATGGCAAAAAGAAAAGTTTGTTGAGCTTGCGCATAAACTTGCAGCCATACAGGCGTGCCATATTATGTTATTCTGGTCTCCAGGAAAATCAGATAATAAATTACATCCCGGTGATGATGATAAGGCTGATTTTATTAGCGCGCAATGTGCCGATCTGCCGATTATTCCAGTAAGAACGAATAGCGTTCGTGAGCTGATGGCCGGTATGTCACTATGCGATCAGATTGTGACCAGTGACGGCGGTGCCTTGCATATTGCTGCTGGGGTGCGCAAACCAGTGGTGGCGCTGTTCGGCAACAAGGCTGCATGGCTATGGACGCCATGGGGTGTGCCGTACGAAATGCTGCAAGGAAAAGATTATGATGCTCGCAATATTAGCGTCGATGATGTATTTACGCGGTTTGTAAGTCTGCAGGAGCAAGTGCGTAAAAATACCGCAATGGATGAAGCATAAGTTTACTTATTGCTATAGATAAGTTGATATATTGATCCCTATCTGGCGATAGATTAAATAGGTTTTATTTAATGATTAGAGCATTGAGAAAAAAAATTCAGCTATTACTGGTTAATCTTTTTTTAATGATATACACCCGTAAGAAAGATTTTTCTTTTAGTCAGCAAGAATTTGAAAATCAGGATAAAAATCAGCTGAAGAATATCCTGATTTATTCTTCAACGGCGCTGGGTGATTTCATGATGAACTCTCCAGCAATTCATGCGCTCCGCCAGACATATCCTTCTGCGACAATCACCCTGATTTGCCACAAAAAGATGTATGACTTCCTCAAAGGGGGGAGTGACTGGGACGATCTTATCTCATGGGATAATAAACTCACCACCCTCCCGGCATTGGTTAAAGAGATCAAGAAACGTGGAACGCCAGACCTGACGGTAATTCTTCACTCACATACACCTTACGATTTCCTTAGCGCCATTATTGCTGGCACAAAGTATGTCTTTGTGGATAACGATAAGCAGGACATCCCACTCGTAAGTAAATGGGCAACCAACAGAATCAGTAAATTCGTTGGGCATACTATTCAGCGAAAGCTGGAGCTCATCATGCCGTTGCTGAATGAAAAGCCAGACAACAGTATGCACCTGCCGTTTCCTGTCGAACGTACGGTGAGCGAGGAAGATTCAAAGCTGCGCTGGATTGGTTTTCAAATGGGAGCATCATCCTTTAAGAAATGCTGGCCTGTTGAGCGATTTGTCACTTTCGCAAACCAACTTTTTGCCCATGATGATGTGCGTGTCGTCCTGATTGGCGCGCCGAATGAAGTGCCTCTGCAGGACGAATTTTTGCAAAAGCTGGATAGCCGCTTTCATGACCGCGTAAAGCCACTTATCGGTAAAACGACGCTTAAAGGGTTGATTCAGGAAGTGAAGAATATGGACCTGCTGGTAACATCTGATACAGGACCTATGCACCTTGCCGTGGCAATGCGGGTACCGACGGTGAGTATGTATGTGATCACCTCACCCTATCTTTATGGCCCCTATCAGGACCCTCAATTGCACAAGGTGGTTTACAAAGCCTATACGACGCTGGATGAAATTAAGTATCGTTCAGCGCTAGAGAAGGTGAGTTGCGAAGAGATCATGGCGCATGTAAAACCATTCCTGCAGTAAGCTTACCGATGCTCTGCATGTTCTGATAAGCGTGCAGAGCACCCGTCCCGAGTCGGGGGATTATACGTCGGACGGTAGGTGTGTTAGTACTTGCTGAGCGGTGAGTAACGACAGTTTTCCTTCCGGAGCAATGCACGTTAACTGATTCTTACCGTAGCCACCAATGAGCCCTGGGTCGGTGGGACCATACAGCGTAACGTTTGGGCGATTGAGCGCGGCGGTCAGATGACTAAGGCCTGTATCAACCGAAACTACAAATTTAGCACCGGCGAGGATACGCGCAATTTCCTCAAGACTCATCCTTGGCAATACATCGACATTATCAAATCCTTCCGCAATTCTTCTTGCTCTTTCCTCTTCATGCGCTGCTCCCCAGGGAAGTTTAATGCGAATCCCTGTCTTCGGTATCAGCGTAATAAGGTCCCGCCAGTGCGCTTCTGTCCAATGCTTATCATCTCGCGTGGTCGCATGTAAAAATACAGCGTAGGGCTGCGAATTAGACGTTTGCTGTTTTACAAAATGCTGCGTAATCGCGTAATCACCCTGCAACTGCGGTTTAGCATACCCCAGGCTTTTGGCGAACAATTCACGCGTACGTTCTACCGCGTGCTGCTGTTTGGCTATGTGATGTTTGCGATTATAAAACAGACTTGCCAGCGGTTCGCGGGCTGTGCTCCAGTCCATACCATGCTTGATGCCACGTGCCAGACGTGTCACCAACGCCGCGCTTTTAACCAAACCCTGCGCATCAATTATCGCGTCATACTGCTGTAAACGCACCGCATCACGAAACGCTTTACGCTCGGCTTTAATCGGCGCTGAAAACCAGGCTTTACGCCAGCGACGGATCGCCACTGGAATAACCCGGTCAACGGCTGAATGCCAGGATGGGATTTGAGCGAACCCTTCTTCCACCACCCAATCAAATTGAATACCCGGAATAGCCTGCTGCGCATCGGTTAATGCGGGCAACGTATGCAGTACATCGCCCATAGACGACGTTTTAACGATCAGAACCCGCATCCGTCAGGCTTCCTCTTGTAACAACAGGTCGTTGAGTTCTTCCAGTACGCGCTGGGGTGTGATGTCCATCAGACTCTGGTGATAGCCTTCTGCCGCATCGCCCTTACGCACTTTGTGATACCCCGTAATCAGGCGAATGACACGTGCCTTGTGGGAAAGCGGGGGCGTAAAATCCGGGCTGCTTGGACCATACAATGCGACCAGTGGACGGTTCAGTGCTGCGGCCACGTGCATTAATCCAGAATCGTTGGTGACGACCGCTTTGCAGGCGGCGAGCAGAATGACGGCCTGTTCCAGCTGTGTTTCGCCCGCCAGATTACGGCACCAGGCTTGCTGTTCAGTGCTCAGCGTTGCCAGGATCTCATTGCCAGCTTCATGGTCTTTTGCTGAGCCAAACAGCACAATCTGATGGCCTTCATCGATCAACTGCTTCGCCAACTCTGCGTAGTGGTAATGTGGCCAGCGTTTTGCTGGACCAAATTCCGCACCTGGGCAAAAACCGATGATGGGGCGTTCGGCTGAAAGGGAAAACTGACTACAGGTCAGTGATTTCTCGCCTTCGCTGACCTGCAACTGTGGCCATAGCAGAGGCTGCGGCAAATCTTTGGCCGTCAGCATCACGCCTTTATCATAAGCCAGAGCCACATAGCGCTCGACCATCAGTGGCCATGCGTCTTTATCCAGTACGCGCGCATCGTTTAGCAGGCCGTAGCGCATCTCGCCACGCCAACCGGTACGATGGGGAATACCCGCAAAGAACGGCACCAGAGCGGATTTAAACGAGTTAGGCAGCACATAAGCGCGGTCATAGCGCTTCTCACGCAGGCTGAGGCCGAGTTTACGGCGCTCGCCGATCTCCAGCGCGCCGTGCCCCAACGGCATGGCGATAGCTTCGTTGACTTCTGGCATGCGCGACAATAACGGACGGCACCATGCAGGTGCCATCACGTCGATTATCGCCTGGGGATAGCGCGCCTTGAGCGTGCGATAGAGACTTTGCGACATCATCATGTCGCCCACCCAAGATGGGCCAACCACCAAAATTTTCATACTTACGCGTCGCGGTTCAGCCAGGCCATATATTCCGTGACGCCTTCGGCGACGGTTTTAAACGGCTTGTCATAGCCCGCTGCGCGCAGGTTCGTCAGATCTGCCTGGGTAAATGCCTGGTAGCGGCCTTTCAGTTTTTCCGGGAATGGAATGTACTCAATGCTGCCTTTTTTGTGGTACGCCAGCGTAGCATCGGCAACCGCCTGGAAAGATTCCGCACGACCTGTACCGAGGTTAAAGATGCCGGAAACCCCGTTTTCCAGGAACCACAGGTTTACCGCAGCCACGTCGCCTACATAAACGAAATCACGTTTGAAGTTTTCACTGCCTTCAAACAGTTTTGGCGTTTCGCCATTGTTAAGCTGGGTGTTGAGGTGGAAAGCAACGCTTGCCATGCTGCCTTTGTGGCCTTCACGCGGTCCGTAAACGTTGAAATAGCGGAAGCCAACAATCTGAGAATTGGCTTCTGGCAGGATCTGACGCACGTACTCGTCGAACAGGAATTTTGAGTAGCCGTAGACGTTCAGCGGTTTCTCATATTCACGGGATTCGATGAAATCAGAAGTGCGACCGCCGTAGGTGGCGGCAGAGGACGCGTACAGGAACGGGATTTCACGCTCCAGGCAGTAGTGCAGTAGCTCTTTGGAGTATTGATAGTTGTTGTCCATCATATACTTGCCGTCCCACTCGGTGGTGGAAGAGCATGCGCCTTCGTGGAAAATCGCTTCGATATCGCCGAAATCTTCCCCGGCCATAATCTGGATCAGGAAGTCTTCCTTGTCCATGTAGTCAGCAATATTCAGATCCACCAGGTTAACAAACTTGGTGCCGTCTTTCAGGTTGTCCACCACCAGGATGTCGGTGATGCCTTTATCATTCAGGGACTTAACGATGTTGCTGCCGATAAAGCCCGCGCCGCCGGTAACGATGATCATAAATGTAACCTTTGAATTATGGAGTCAGAGACAATCTCAGACACGAATACTTCTATCATATCACTACATGGCTTAGGCTTCAGCCATTCACCGATAAGCCGTGCGGGTACACGTGATTTATGCTTCATTTTGAAGAAGTGATGATGCGTCATCTCGTATCAACGTATAGCTTTGGGTAATATGTGCTGAAATTTGCCCAGTCTGGAGAATTGAAATGCGTGGGGATTTTTACAAACAGTTAACGAACGATCTCGAAACCGCACGTGCGGAAGGATTGTTTAAAGAAGAACGCATTATTACATCTGCCCAGCAGGCGGATATCACCGTGGCGGATGGAAGCCACGTTATTAACTTTTGTGCGAACAACTATCTGGGACTGGCTAACCATCCGGAACTGATTGCAGCGGCAAAAGCGGGTATGGATTCTCACGGATTTGGTATGGCTTCGGTTCGCTTTATTTGCGGTACCCAGGACAGCCATAAGCAACTGGAGCAAAAACTGGCGGCATTCCTCGGTATGGAAGATGCCATCCTTTACTCTTCCTGCTTCGACGCCAACGGCGGCCTGTTTGAAACGCTGCTGGGTGCAGAAGACGCAATTATTTCCGATGCCCTGAACCACGCTTCTATCATTGATGGCGTACGTCTGTGTAAAGCAAAACGTTTCCGTTACGCCAACAACGATATGGTGGAACTGGAAGCTCGCCTGAAAGAAGCGCGTGAAGCGGGCGCTCGTCATATCCTGATCGCCACTGATGGCGTGTTCTCTATGGATGGGGTAATCGCTAACCTGAAAGGCGTTTGCGATTTGGCGGATAAATACGACGCGCTGGTCATGGTTGATGATTCCCATGCCGTCGGTTTTGTCGGCGAAAATGGTCGTGGCTCCCATGAATACTGTGACGTGATGGGGCGCGTGGACATCATCACCGGTACGCTGGGTAAAGCACTCGGCGGCGCATCCGGTGGTTACACCGCAGCGCGCAAAGAAGTTGTTGAGTGGCTGCGTCAGCGTTCCCGCCCTTATTTGTTCTCCAACTCACTGGCACCGGCGATTGTTGCGGCTTCCATTAAAGTGCTGGAAATGGTTGAAGCTGGCAGCGATCTGCGCGATCGCCTGTGGGCGAATGCACGTCAGTTCCGCGAGCAAATGTCTGCCGCAGGCTTTACGTTAGCCGGTGCGGATCACGCGATCATCCCGGTTATGCTGGGTGATGCAGTAGTGGCGCAGGCATTCGCCCGCGAGCTGCAAAAAGAGGGGATTTACGTTACCGGATTCTTCTATCCGGTGGTTCCAAAAGGCCAGGCGCGTATCCGTACCCAGATGTCTGCGGCGCATACCCCTGAGCAGATTACGCGTGCTGTTGAGGCGTTCACACGCATTGGTAAACAACTGGGCGTTATTGCCTGAGGATGTGAAATGAAAGCGTTATCCAAACTGAAAGCGGAAGAGGGCATTTGGATGACCGACGTTCCTGAACCGGAAGTCGGTCATAACGATTTGCTGATTAAAATCCGTAAAACAGCCATCTGCGGGACTGACGTTCACATTTATAACTGGGATGAATGGTCGCAAAAAACCATCCCGGTACCGATGGTCGTTGGGCATGAATATGTCGGCGAAGTTGTTGGCATCGGTCAGGAAGTTAAAGGCTTTAAAATCGGCGATCGCGTTTCAGGCGAAGGTCATATCACCTGCGGGCATTGCCGTAACTGCCGCGGTGGGCGTACTCACCTGTGCCGCAATACGACCGGTGTCGGTGTAAACCGCCCTGGCTGCTTTGCGGAGTACCTGGTGATCCCGGCATTTAACGCATTTAAAATCCCGGACAATATCTCCGACGACCTGGCGTCTATCTTCGATCCGTTCGGTAATGCAGTGCACACGGCGCTGTCGTTCGATCTGGTTGGGGAAGATGTGCTGGTTTCCGGTGCGGGTCCAATCGGTATTATGGCGGCAGCGGTCGCGAAGCATGTTGGCGCACGCCACGTGGTGATCACCGACGTTAATGAGTATCGCCTTGAGCTGGCGCGCAAAATGGGTATCACCCGCGCGGTCAACGTGTCGAAAGAGAATCTGACCGACGTGATGGCTGAACTGGGTATGACCGAAGGGTTTGATGTGGGCCTAGAGATGTCCGGGGCGCCGCCAGCGTTTCGCGCCATGCTGGACACCATGAACCACGGTGGCCGTATTGCTATGCTGGGTATTCCGCCATCTGATATGTCAATCGATTGGACCAAAGTTATCTTTAAGGGGCTGTTTATTAAAGGTATCTACGGTCGTGAGATGTTTGAAACCTGGTACAAAATGGCTGCACTGATCCAGTCTGGTCTGGATTTGTCGCCGATCATCACCCATCGATTCTCCATCGATGAATTCCAGCAGGGCTTTGACGCGATGCGTTCAGGCCAGTCGGGGAAAGTGATCCTGAGCTGGGGTTAGTATTAAGCCGGTAAGAATGAATAGCCAGATATGATTAATATCTGGCTATTTTTTACTTGCCGCGAATTTTTCGTGAAAGTCGGCGAAGCTTTTCTTTCAATAAAATCAGGTTATAAACGAAGCCATGACCCTGAATATCGATATTGTATTTATTCCGGAGCGTGAGGATATCGTTCGCCTGGCATATTTTCATAATGCCTTTGCATGAAAGATCGATAATTTTAAGTTCGCCTGATGGCGTTCTAATAAAATTCCCAGGGTGAATATCATTCGATGCAAGACCTGCATTGTGAAGTTTAATAATACAGTCTTTCACCTCTTCGGCATTACTTTCATTGATATCGGCAAGGGGTTTACCATCAATGTATTCATGCACGGTTGACACTTCAACACATTGACGAAAGTGACATTTTTCGGCAACGTAGTACAGGTCTGCAGTACAGGCGCGTTGCTCTGGAGTTAAGTGTGCCAGTCGTTTAATCATATGTGAATAAAAGGGCCCGGAAATAAAGTTTAGCGCTTTTTTTTCAAAGCGATTGTCTATTTCACGGTCGTTCTTGACAATAAACTTTTTATTTTCATATTCGACAAGATGGACGCTGCGAAAGCCATTTTCAGCATTCAGTTGTTTCCCTTTTATTTCATTATTTGATACTTTTTCCATCAACAAAGGGAAATTAATTTTTTCTTTCTTGAAATAAACATTAAAGTCATTTAATTCAACCTTACTAATGTTCATTAAATTCGCCTTCGTATATTAATCTGTTGTGGATAGTTATGCTCTGTATTATACAAAATTGTATCGACGGTGGTTAGTTAATACATGCTTTTATGTAAAAGGCACACAAAAAACAGTGTTATGCTCTATCTAATTGAAAGTAATTGATTAATTGCTTTACGTTATGAAAATTTCATGACTTAAAGCATCAATGTAGTAAGAGTGCTTTGGTCATCATTACATTTGCACTGTTCATTTTGTGATAGAGATCAAGTTAGTATAACAAAATCCTTTGTGATACACAGGTAACAACTAAGTTAGCTATTTGTGCTGTTTTTTGTTTCTCGGACGTGTAAGTAAATAGGTTATCAATCTAGCTAATATAAATTTATAGGAATGCTGGCCTATTTCTCTGGAAATTGTACCTCTTGCTAAGCCTTAATAATATCTTAATAATCGGGTGATAGAGTAACGACAATCCCATAGATTAGATGATTACCCTACGATGAAAAGTAAATATAAATTAAGCGTTATTATCCCGTTATATAATGCCGGTAGTTACTTTCGTGACTGTATGGAGTCATTAATTGCGCAGACCTGGAAAGATCTTGAAATCATTATTGTAAATGATGGTTCTACGGACTGTTCAGTCGATATTGCGCAATACTATGCGGAAAAATATCCCCATGTTCGGCTGCTGCATCAGGCCAACCAGGGTGTCTCTGTCGCGCGAAACCTTGGCCTGGATGTCGCTGTGGGGGATTACATCGCATTCGTTGATGCCGATGATGAAGTCTATCCGGAGATGTATGAGACATTGATGGGAATGGCCTTGCATGACAACCTTGACGTTGTACAAAGCAACGCAGACTGGAGTTCGCGGGAAACATCCCGAGTCTGGGTATCCATTCCAACAGATCGTCTGCGCTCTACCGGTATTCTCTCCGGCCCAGACTGGTTGCGTATGGGGCTTGCTTCGCGCCGCTGGACGCATGTTCTCTGGATGGGGGTATATAGAAATGACCTCATTAAAGAACACAATATAAGATTTATCCCTGGGTTACATCATCAGGATGTCATGTGGAGTACGGTGTTTATGTTTAATGCCACTCGTGTGAAATATACGGAAAAACCATTATATAAATACTACCAACACGATGGCTCAATTAGCCACATGAAGCGGCAGGGTGAAGCGAATTTAAACTATCAACGGCACTATATAAAGATCACTCGCCTGCTGGACGAACTTAATCATAGCTATGCTAACCGCATCACTATCCATCCTGAGTTTAAGCAACAAGTGATTTATGAGGGACTGCGAGTATGTCATTGTATTCGTAAAGAACCCGATCCACAGATCCGCCAGCGCATGATTGCTGAAGTATTTGTATCGGGTATGTTCAAGCGTATGGTGAGTAATATCTGCAGCGTTAAGCTGGGTTATCAGGTGCTGTTGTGGGCTATCCGTTTTAGCCAGTGGCGCGATAAATCATTGACGCCGCGCCGCCTGGCCCATTTAACGCTGGATAGTAAAGACTGATTATTGCCAGCCCTGCCACTGCAGGCGCATATACTGCACCAGCGTGCTTTGGGTGATGCTTTCGCCGAGCACGCTGAAGAAGCGGCTGGCGTACACCGGCTCTAACGGCTGTTTCGGTTTGCATAATTTCACCCCGCGGAAAGGATTACGCGGCGCATCAGGCGTACCGTTCTTCGGTGGTGTGAGGTTTGGTCTGGAGGTATCCACCTGTGGTTCATTGAGCAAACTGCTTGGGCGAACCAGCGTGATGTCGGCTGGCAGGCTATACAGCATCTGCTGCAGGACGCGAACCGTAGACGGGTGAGGGTGGCCAATGGCGATTGCGGAACCGTTGCGGCGCGCAAGCTCGACGGCACGATTAAACTGACGGCGAATATCGGCTTCGTTTTGCGTGTCATCCAGGAAGACTTTGCGTTTGATGACCTTCACACCGGTTCCTGACGCTGCGCGCATTGCCTGGCTGTTACCGATGGTCATGCTGTCCAGGAAGTAGAGGTCGTAGCGTTCCAGCGCCTGCATCACCTTCTGCATGCCGAACAGGCTGGAGGTCATCGCGCTGCCCATATGGTTGTTCAGACCGACCGCATTCGGTACTTTGCTTACCGCGTCGCGAATAATCCGCTCAATCTCTTCGCTGCTCATTTCAGGGCGTAACGTGTCTTTCTCTAACGGCTGCTTGCTCAGCGGCGCCATTGGCAGATGGATTAAGACTTCATGCCCGCTGTTATGCGCTTTGATTGCCATTTCACGCGCATGTGGGGCGTTAGGCAGAACGGCAACGGAGATGGTAGAAGGCATCGCCAGTACCTGGTTTTCAGTGTGTGGGCGATAGCCGAAATCATCAATGACGATGGCGAGTTTGCCAGCAAATACAGGTGTTGCGAAGGCCAGCAGACTGGCGAGAGAGAGTAGTAGACGACGAAATTGTTGTGGCAAAACTTATCTTCCCAACCACGGCTGTGGATTGACCGCCTGACCCTGGCGACGAATTTCGAAATAGAGTGCCGGCCTGCCCTGACCGCCGCTGCTACCCACAAGTGCTATAGGCTGCCCGGCGCGAACCTGCGTACCGACGCTGACCAGTGCGCTCTGGTTATAACCGTACAGGCTCATATCGCCTTTACCGTGTTCAACGACGACCACCAGGCCATAGCCCTGCAGCCAGTCCGCCAGAATGACGCGACCATCGGCAATGGCTTTAACTTCGGTGCCCTCGGATGCACCAATAACCATACCCTTCCAACGTAGCTCACCCTGCAGCTGTTCGCCATAACGATGTAGAGTTGGACCACGAACGGGCCAGAATGCCTGACCGCGTGGCGAACCTAAACCGCCGGTACGCGACATCAGTGATTTTTCACTTTCGGTCGGTTTATAGGTTGAGCCTTTTCGTGACGCATCCTTCTGCTTATCACGTACGGCCTGCGCCTCGCGCGCTTCACGTTCCGCACGCGCTTTGGCCGCGGCTTCGGCGCGAGCAATGCTGTTGCGCAGACGGGATTCGTTGGCGCGCATTTCGCCCAGTTGCTGTTGACCCTGTTGAATCGATGATTCCAGACTCGAAAGTGTTTTCTGGCGTTCGTTACGTGCCTGTTCCAGCTTAGCCTGCTGAGCGCGCTGTTCGTACAGTAGCGTCTGCTGTTCGCTCTGCTTATCTTCCAGCTCGGCTTTTTGCGAGTCGACCTCTTCGCGGGTTTGTTTCAGCTGCGCGATGGTTTCCTGTCGCGCCTGGTTCAGGTAGCCGAAATAGGCCTGCAGGCGTTGCCCACGCTGGCTTTCTTCACCGCTAAGAATGAGCTGAATGCCTGTGTGTTCGCCCTGGCGAAAAGCTGCGTCGAGTTGGGCTGCCAGGCTGCGTTCTTGCGCGGCCCGCTGTTTTTCCAGCTTCGCGAGTGCTGCGTTCATCTCTGCGATTTGCGCATTCAGCTGCGCCAGTGAGTTTTGCGTTTCGCGCAACTGCCTTGCGGCAACGGCGATGGCCTGTTCCTGCGCTTTAAGCTGAGCGAGGAGGGTGGCGCGTTGTTGTTGCTGTTGGCGTACCGCGCGTTCTTTTGCCGCGATATCGGCCTGAATAGATTTGAGCTGGTCGCGTTCGTCCGCGTGGGCGGAAAAGGCGCACAGCAATACGCCAGCGCTAAGCGCGCTGGCGTAGAACAAGGGCCTGACTGAAAACTTACGTGGTTTCACGGCCCGAGTGATGGTATTAATCGCCTTTCCCCTCATGGGGAGGGATTATTCCACGATGAACAGCGGCTTACCAGTCATCTCTTGCGGGATTTCCATACCCATCAGCGTCAGCATCGTCGGGGCGATATCAGAAAGTTTGCCGCCTTCGACTGCTTTAACGTTCTTACCACCGACATAAATCAGCGGAACGGGCAGGTTGGTGTGCGCAGTGTGCGCCTGACCGGTGGACGGATCGCGCATCTGCTCTGCGTTACCGTGGTCCGCGGTGATCAGCAACTGGCCGCCAACGGATTCAACCGCTTTCGCGACCTGTTCAACGCAGTGATCCAGCGCTTCAACCGCTTTAACCGCTGCTTCCATCACTCCGGTATGACCAACCATGTCGCCGTTCGGGTAGTTACAAATGATGGTGTCGTATTTTCCGCTCTCAATCGCCGCAACCAGTTTTTCGGTCAGCTCAGCAGAGCTCATCTCCGGCTGCAGATCGTAGGTCGCAACTTTCGGCGAGTTGATCAGGATGCGGTCTTCGCCTTTGAACGGCTCTTCTACGCCGCCGTTGAAGAAGAAGGTCACGTGCGCATATTTTTCGGTTTCGGAAATACGCAACTGCGTTTTGTCGTGCTTCGCCATCCACTCGCCAAGGGTGTTAGCCAGAGATGCTGGTGGGTAAGCAACCGCAGTTTTGATGTCGGCCGCGTATTCGGTCAGCATCACAAAGTTGAGGTTAACGACTTTCTTACGGGCGAAGCCGTCGAAGTCAGCGTTAACAAACGCACGAGTGATTTCACGCGCACGGTCAGCACGGAAGTTCATGAAAATCAGCGTATCGCCGTCTTCCATGGCGGCTTCAGCCTGGCCTTCAGCACGGATCACGGTCGCTTTCACGAATTCGTCGTTTTCGTCGCGGGCATAAGCAGCCTGCAGGCCTTCAACCGCCGTAGCGAACTGGAACTCGCCTTTAGCCAACGTCATCAGGTCATAAGCCTGTTCAACGCGATCCCAACGGTTGTCGCGGTCCATCGCGTAGTAACGACCGATGATGGACGCTACGCGGCCTTTGCCCAGCGCGGCAAATTTCTCTTCGAATTTCTGCAGTGAATGTTCAGCGCTGCGCGGCGGGGTATCACGGCCATCAAGGAAAGCGTGCAGATAGATTTTCTCAGCCCCGCGTTCAGCAGCCATTTCTACCATCGCCATGATGTGATCTTCGTGGCTGTGAACACCGCCCGCAGAGAGCAGACCCATGATGTGAACCGCTTTGCCGCTATTTTTTGCCTGGTCGACCGCATTGGTCAGCACCGGGTTAGCGAAGAAAGTACGCTCTTTAATTTCTACATCCAGACGGGTCAGGTCCTGATACACGATGCGGCCCGCGCCCAGGTTGACGTGACCGACTTCGGAGTTGCCCATCTGGCGATCGGGCAGGCCAACTTCCAGGCCAGACGCATCAATCAGGGTATGCGGACGTTTTGCCCACAGGGCATCCATTACCGGGGTTTTAGCACTAAAAATGGCGTTATCCTGGCTGTCTTCGCGATAGCCGTAGCCATCCAGAATCACCAGTACCATAGGTTTTTTAGAAACCGACATTGCGACAACCTCACACTTAATAGATAAAAAATAATTGCGTAATTTTACTACAGCTGAATCGATAAAGTAGCCCCGGAAGATCAAATAATCGACCAGAGCGCGCCGCAGAGGGCGTGGTTTTAGGTTTTTTTTTCCGTAGCGCCCCGCAAAAATGCAATCCAATGCACGCTCTGGCTGTATTTGCGCCAACGCGCAGGTATACTCCTTTCCTGGTTTTTTTAATCACTGAGTCGGGAGTTGTTACCCCCCATGCAAGAAATTATGCAATTTGTTAGTCGCCACCCTGTATTGAGTATCGCCTGGATTGCGTTACTGGCGGCTGTATTATTTACCACGTTTAAGAGCCTGACTTCCAAAGTGAAGGTGATTACGCGCGGAGAAGCCACACGTCTCATCAATAAAGAAGACGCCGTTGTCGTGGATTTACGTCAGCGCGACGACTTCCGCAAAGGCCATATCGCAGGCTCCACTAACCTGCTGCCGAGCGAAATCAAAGCCAATAATTTTGGCGAACTGGAAAAACACAAAAACAAACCTGTGATTGTGGTTGATGGTTCAGGCATGCAGTGCCAGGATTCAGCAACTGCGCTGATCAAAGCCGGTTTTGAGCAGGTGTCTGTACTGAAAGATGGCGTAGCGGGCTGGAGTGGTGAGAATCTGCCACTGGTTCGCGGCAAATAATTTACCCGTCTTCTTTCATGCCGCAGGGTAAAAAGAACACTGGAGAATAAGTCATGGCCAATATTGAGATCTATACCAAAGCAACCTGCCCGTTTTGCCATCGCGCAAAGGCGCTCCTGAACAGCAAGGGTGTGAGTTTCCAGGAGCTTCCGATTGACGGCGATGCCGTGAAGCGTGAAGAAATGATCAAGCGCAGTGGCCGTACTACGGTTCCGCAGATTTTTATTGATGCACAGCACATTGGTGGTTGTGACGACTTGTATGCGTTGGATGCGCGTGGTGGACTGGATCCGCTGCTGCGTTAAGGCGTACCGAAGTATTTAAAGGACAACACTAAAGGGTTTTCTCAACATGTCAGAACAAAATAACACTGAAATGGCTTTCCAGATCCAACGTATTTATACCAAGGATGTGTCTTTCGAAGCGCCAAATGCACCGCATGTTTTCCAGAAAGATTGGCAGCCAGAGGTTAAACTGGATCTTGATACCGCATCTACCCAACTGGCAGATGACGTGTATGAAGTAGTGCTGCGTGTCACCGTAACGGCTTCCCTGGGTGAAGAAACTGCGTTCCTGTGCGAAGTTCAGCAGGGCGGTATTTTCTCCATCAGTGGTATCGAAGGGACTCAGATGGCGCATTGCCTGGGCGCATACTGCCCGAACATTCTGTTCCCGTATGCCCGCGAATGCATCACCAGCCTGGTTTCACGCGGTACGTTCCCGCAACTGAACCTTGCGCCGGTCAACTTTGATGCGCTGTTCATGAACTATTTACAGCAGCAGGCTGGCGAAGGTACTGAAGAACATCAGGATGCCTGATGAACCAAAGTAATGCTTCAATGACTGTGATTGGTGCCGGCTCGTACGGCACCGCTCTTGCCATCACCCTGGCAAGAAATGGCCATCAGGTTGTCCTGTGGGGCCATGATCCTAAACATATCGCGACTCTCGAGCACGATCGCTGCAACGTCGCGTTCCTTCCTGATGTGCCTTTTCCCGACACGCTGCGCCTGGAAAGTGATTTAGCCACTGCACTGGCCGCCAGTCGTAATATTCTGGTGGTGGTGCCGAGCCACGTCTTTGGCGAAGTGCTGCGTAACATCAAACCATTGATGCGTCCTGACGCACGACTGGTCTGGGCGACAAAAGGTCTGGAAGCGGAAACAGGACGTCTGCTGCAGGACGTCGCGCGTGAAGCGCTGGGGGACTCAATTCCACTGGCGGTTATTTCCGGCCCGACGTTCGCCAAAGAGCTGGCTGCGGGCATGCCGACGGCGATTTCTCTGGCCTCGACGGACGACACTTTTGCTGACGATCTCCAGCAGTTGCTGCACTGCGGCAAAAGCTTCCGCGTTTATAGCAACCCGGATTTCATTGGCGTGCAGCTTGGCGGCGCGGTGAAAAACGTCATTGCCATTGGTGCGGGGATGTCTGACGGCATCGGTTTTGGCGCGAATGCACGAACCGCATTGATCACCCGTGGGCTGACCGAAATGTCTCGTCTTGGTGCGGCGCTGGGGGCCGATCCTGCCACCTTTATGGGGATGGCGGGTTTAGGCGATCTGGTGCTGACCTGTACCGACAACCAGTCGCGCAACCGTCGTTTTGGCATGATGCTCGGCCAGGGGATGGACGTGCAGGGTGCGCAGGACAAAATTGGCCAAGTGGTTGAAGGCTATCGCAATACGAAAGAAGTTCGTGAATTGGCGCACCGTTTTGGTGTTGAGATGCCAATAACCGAGGAAATTTATCAAGTATTGTATTGCGGAAAAAACGCGCGCGAGGCAGCATTGACGTTATTAGGCCGTGCACGCAAGGACGAGCTGAGTCGCCACTAGCTGTAAGGAACTGTTGAATATAACGACCCGATCCGCGAAGAACGGATCGGTCGTTTTGCTACCTTCTGGAGTACGCAATGCCGTGTGAAGAACTGGATATCGTCTGGAAAAACATTAAAGCGGAAGCCCGGGCACTGGCGGAATGTGAGCCAATGCTGGCCAGTTTTTACCACGCAACGCTGCTCAAGCATGAAAATCTCGGCAGTGCGCTAAGCTATATGCTGGCGAATAAACTCGCTTCTCCAATCATGCCCGCCATTGCGATTCGCGAAGTCGTAGAAGAGGCCTACGCGGCCGATCCTGAAATGATTGCCTCAGCGGCCTGCGATATTCAGGCAGTACGCACGCGTGACCCGGCTGTCGATAAATATTCCACTCCACTGCTGTATCTGAAGGGCTTTCATGCGCTTCAGGCCTACCGTATCGGTCACTGGCTGTGGCATCAGGGGCGTCAGGCACTGGCGATCTTCCTGCAAAATCAGGTGTCCGTTACCTTCCAGGTAGATATTCATCCGGCGGCAAAAATTGGCCGTGGGATTATGCTCGATCACGCCACCGGCATTGTGGTTGGTGAAACCGCGGTGATTGAAAACGACGTCTCTATTCTGCAATCCGTCACGCTGGGCGGGACCGGTAAAGCCGGCGGTGACCGCCACCCGAAAATTCGTGAAGGCGTGATGATCGGCGCGGGAGCAAAAATTCTCGGCAACATTGAAGTCGGACGCGGCGCGAAGATTGGCGCAGGTTCGGTCGTGCTACAGCCCGTACCGCCGCATACCACCGCCGCAGGCGTACCGGCGCGCATCGTCGGTAAGCCAGACAGCGATAAGCCGTCTATGGATATGGATCAGCATTTCAACGGGATTCATCATACTTTCGAATACGGCGATGGAATCTGATTTCGAGCTATCTTACTTGTCATCTTGAACCCGGGCTGTGCTCGCCATCCTCACGTACTACGTGTACGCGCAGGTCGGCAAGCGCAGTCCGTGTCCAACCTGACTACGCCGATAACGCTCGAAAAATAACGGTAAATTCTTTCGTAGGTCGGATAAGGCGTCAGCCGCCATCCGACAAAAATCAACTACGCAATACCGCGCCGGGATAACCTAACTGGCGCCAGGCCTCATACACCACCACCGACACCGCATTCGACAGGTTCATGCTGCGACTGTCCGGCATCATCGGAATACGAATTTTTTGTTCGGCAGGCAGCGCGTCGAGGATGCTGGCTGGCAGACCGCGAGTTTCCGGGCCAAACATCAGATAATCCCCATCCTGATAGCTTACCGCGCTATGTGCTGGAGTACCTTTGGTGGTCAGGGCAAACAGACGTTGCGGATTTTCTGCGGCGACGAAGGCGGCGTAATCAGGGTGGCGTAGCACAGCGGTAAATTCATGGTAATCCAGCCCCGCGCGACGCAGGCGCTTGTCGTCCCAGGTAAAGCCCATTGGCTCAATAATATGCAGACGAAAGCCGGTGTTGGCGCAAAGACGGATAATATTGCCGGTATTTGGCGGGATTTCTGGTTCGAATAAAACGATGTTTAGCATGCTGCCCCCTTAAGTACGGGGCAGCATAGCAAATTAACGTTTACGCCGCATTTCCACGTTTGGGCTGCATCGGGTAGTCAGCCACCTGTTTGCCCAGTTCCTGTACCAGCGAATCACGGCTGATTTCGCTAATCGACTTCGCACCGGTCAGGGTCATTGCCACTTTCATCTCTTTCTCGATCAGATTCAGCAGATTCGCCACCCCGGCCTGACCGTGGGTGGCCAGCGCGTACAGATAAGCACGTCCCAGCAGAACACTATCCGCGCCCAGCGCAATCATACGTACGACGTCCAGACCGTTGCGGATCCCACTGTCTGCCAGAATGGTGATATCGCCTTTTACCGCATCGGCAATAGCGGGTAACGCGCGAGCTGAAGACAGCACGCCGTCTAACTGGCGACCACCGTGGTTAGAGACAACAATACCGTCCGCGCCAAAGCGTACGGCGTCTCGGGCATCTTCGGGATCGAGGATCCCTTTGATCACCATCGGACCATCCCAGAATTCGCGGATCCACTCGAGGTCTTTCCACGAAATCGACGGATCGAAGTTATTCGCCAGCCAGCCAATGTAATCCTCAAGACCGGTAGGTTTACCAAGATAAGTCGAGATATTACCTAAATCATGTGGGCGACCGTTCAGGCCAACGTCCCATGCCCACTGTGGATGGGTGACTGCCTGCCAGTAGCGGCGTAGTGCGGCATTTGGGCCGCTCATCCCGGAATGGGCGTCACGGTAGCGTGCACCAGGGGTTGGCATATCGACGGTAAAGACCAGCGTGGAGCAACCCGCCGCTTTGGCGCGCTCCAGCGCGTTGCGCATAAAGCCACGATCGCGCAGAACATACAGCTGAAACCACATTGGACGTTTGATGGTTGGGGCGACTTCTTCAATCGGACATACGGATACCGTGGAAAGCGTAAACGGAATGCCTTTGGCATCAGCGGCGGCGGCGGCTTGAACTTCGCCCCGGCGCGCGTACATGCCGCACAGACCGACAGGTGCAAGGGCCACCGGCATGGAGAGCGTTTCGTTGAACAGCTTTGTCTCCAGGCTCAGGTCGGACATATTCTTCAGCACGCGCTGGCGAAGTGCCACTTCAGACAGGTCTGCCACGTTACGGCGCAGAGTGTGCTCTGCATACGCCCCACCGTCTATATAGTGGAACAAGAAGGGGGGTAGGATGCGCTGGGCTGCGGCGCGATAGTCGCTGGCTGCTGAAATAATCATGTGTTGTTCTCCCTGCTATTCTCACCAGGGTCACCGGGCAGGCGGGTGATACGCGCCTGGCGGGCCTGATCTTCATCAAATCGTTTAATCGTGGTGTGGACAAAACTGAGGTGCGCCATCATTGCTTTACGCGCTCCGTCGGCATCTCCGGCAACAATCGCATCCAGGACGGCCTGATGCTGCGCCGTCAGTTGCGAAAATACGGGCGGCACAAGGTACATACGCTGACGGCTCTGTTTCACCGAAGACTGCAATACGTCGAAGAAACCGCGCATGGTCTGTAACAGCACCACGTTGTGCGAGGCTTCCGCAATGGCGAGATGAAAGCGAACGTCTGCCTGCGAGGCGAGATCTGGATCTTCGCTTTGTGTGGCCTCGAAACAGAGTCTGATCTTCTCTTTGTCGGCAGCAGTGGCACGCATAGCTGCATGCCAGGCGGTGCTGGCTTCGATGGCGTGGCGGGCTTCCAGAATATCGAAACTGTAATCAGGGTCGTCTGCCAGTAGAGTTTTCAGCGGCTGAACGATGTTTTGTTCAGACCAGGCCTCATGCTGCCAGCGGATAAACGTCCCGCCGCCACGACGGCTAATCAACACGCCTTCGCTCACCAGTTTCGCCAGCGCCTCGCGCAGCGAGTTGCGCGATACGCCGAGCTGTACGGCCAGTTGGCGCTCAGCGGGCAACTTCATGCCCGCCTCCAGCTGTTGTTCTTCAATCAGCGCCCGCACACGAGATGCGACTTCGTCTGACAGGCGTCTGGGCATCACTATCATGGAATCATCCAGGTTAAGACATAGGCCTGCAGCGTGGTAATCACACCCACCATGCAGGTGAAAATCAGACTGTGCTTCACGGTAAAGCGGAACAGATCAGACTCTTTCCCCACTAATCCCACTGCCGCACAGGCGATAGCGATAGATTGTGGAGAGATCATCTTGCCGGTCACGCCGCCGGTGGTATTTGCGGCCACCATCAGCACATCCGAAACGCCGATTTGCTGAGCGGCCGTGGCCTGCAGGGCGGCGAACAATGCGTTTGATGAGGTGTCGGACCCGGTCAGGAATACCCCCAGCCAGCCAAGGAACGGCGAGAAGAAGGTAAATGCGCTGCCGGTATGTGCCAGGGCCAGTGCCAGGGTGGATGAAAGCCCGGAGTAGTTAGAGATAAACGCGAACGCCAGCACCATCCCAATGGAGTAGATAGGCAGCGCCAGATCTTTCAGCGTGCTACCAAAGGTCTGCAGCGCAGCAGATGGCTTCATCTTCAGCCAGACGATAGATAGCAGGGCGGCAAACAGTATTGCGGTACCGGTCGCGGAGAACCAGTCAAATTTGTACACCGCCGCGTAGGCCGTGGCTTCGTGTACGACCGGCGGCATACGGGCAACCAGCTTGTCGAGGAACGGAACCGGAATATTGACCACCCAGTGGTACATCGCGCCGCCTGGCGCAAACAGCGCTTTAAACGGCGGTATGCTCCACAGCGTGACGGTAGCTGTCAGGAACAGGAACGGTGACCAGGCGCGTACCACCTGCCCAGCGGTGTAGCGGGTGCGCGACAGATCCATATCGACCTGCGAAGCGCCCATATCGCCAAAACGGAAGATACGTACCGGCTGCCAGCGTTTCAGGAACAGCGTCAGACACACCAGTGAGACCAGAGAAGAGATGATGTCCGGCAGTTCCGGCCCGATAAAGTTAGAGCTGAGGTACTGTGCGATAGCAAACGAGCCGCCAGCGACCATCACCGCAGGCCAGGTTTCTTTGACACCACGCCAGCCATCCATAATCGCCATAATCCAGAACAGCACGATAATGGTCAGGAACGGCAGCTGACGACCTACCATCTGGCCAATCTCGAAGCTGTCCAGTCCGGTAACCTGACCGGCGACCAGAATCGGAATGCCCATTGCGCCAAAAGCGACCGGCGCGGTATTTACGATCAGGCACAAACCTGCCGCATACAGCGGGTTAAAGCCAAGACCAACCAGCAGTGCGGCGGTAATCGCTACCGGAGCGCCAAAGCCTGCCGCTCCCTCGAGGAATGCCCCAAAGGAGAAACCAACAATCAGCATTTGCAGACGCTGGTCTGGGGTAATCGAGAGTATTGATGAGCGGATGATGTCGAACTGCCCGGTCTTCACCGAGATTTTATAGACGAATACCGCGGCGATAATGATCCAGGCAATTGGCCACAGACCGTAGAAGAAACCGTACACTACGGATGCCAGTGCGTGATCGACCGGCATTTTGTAGAACAGCAGGGCGACCGACAAAGCGATCACCACCGTCCATGACGCCGCAACATAGCCTTTCAGCTTGAGCTTAATCAGGGCGAAGAAAAAGAACAGGATAGGGAGCGATGCGATCAGGCTGGAAAGCCAGATATTACCGGCCGGGTCGTAGTTCTGTTGCCAGAGATTCATTGCAGGTCTCCTGGGGGCCGCTGACATAATGGAATGAGTCTTTGCTCAAATCTTCGTCACATTATGTGTAAAAGTGGCCCTGCCAATATTGTTGTGTAGGGGTAATGACAATGAATGGTTAATCAAATGTTATTTATTGGCAACGGTATTGTACGCGCATTTTAATGAAATGTGAGGTGCTGGTAGGATCTGGCTAAAATTGGTAGGGCCAATTGAGGGGTGAGGGCAACAAAGAGAAGTGAAAAGGCAATGGCATGATGCCATTGCCTTTGATGTCGGGAGTATTGTTACTTCATTACCACTGGAATCCAGCACCAATGGCTGCAGAGTAATCGCCCTGGCTGTTGCTGGTTCCTTGCAATTTATACACCCAGCCCCCGCTTTCACTTACCATGGAGACACCAATGGCGACGGCACTTTCACCATTAAACGTACCCCCAGCAATCGAGGTCATGTTGGCTCCCGGTGCGTAAGCTTGTGGAAGACCAGCCATGGCCATTGCTGAGGCAATACCGCCGCTCATCTTGTTTTCTACCCCTTTGATTTTACTGTTCATTTCACCCATTTTTTGATCGGTATAGGTGTTTGCTTCTTCTACGCTGCGTTTCAATTGCGCATAGTTCACCGCATCCGTATCGTTCACCGCCGCTGAAACATTGCCGATACGAGTGGTACCGCCACTCCCGTCTCCCAGGTTGAGCACACTGTAGTTAACCGAGCCATCGGTATTGGTTTCGTAACGAACGGAACCTGCTTCTGAGGCTTTCAGTTGCGCCACATTAACCGCGTCAGTGTTGTTCACCCCTGCGGCAACATTGGTAATACGACGTTGTTGAGTCGAGGAACCGACAGACACCGTATTCGCTTCATCTGCGACTGAATTTGTACCTAACGCCACGCTGTTTTCAGCAGCCGCAATAGATCCGGAACCTATCGCGACGCTGTCCGTACCTTGGGCATTTGCATCTACGCCATCGGTGTTGGTCTTGAAGTACTTGGTGCTCCCCGTAGTGACAATATCGCCGACAGAATTTTCGATATTGGTGACACGGGTATCAAGGCTACTCACCTGCGTATTCAGGTTATTGATGCTTTCGGTATTTGCGGCAACGTGGCTGTCGGTGACTTTCAATTGACCAACGTTTACGGCATCGGTGTCTGCCGAACCCGCCGCGACGTTAGTGATCTGACGTTGACCGTCTTCACTGCCGACAGAGAACTCACCGACAGAGTTCTGCGGTGCGTCCATGTTGTAGGCGGTGTAGTCAGTCTGTGCGCCGCGAGTGGTCTGAGAACCATTACCCATTGCAATACTGTTTGCATGGTTGGCGCGTGCGTTAGAACCGATAGCAATACCGTTGATGGCATCAGCCATCACCAGTGTATTCAGACCAATACCAATACCTGCATCAGCATTGACGATGGTTTTCGCACCCATTGCCAGTGAATCAGTCCCGACAGCCAGTGAATCTTCTTCCGTTGAGTTTGCGTGGTAGTACTTGGTCGGTGTAGTGGCGACCGCACCAATGGCATTTTGTAACTGACGAACTGTTACTGCATCTTGTGCTTCAGAGCCGTCCGCAACGTTGGTAATTTGACGATAGCTTTCTCCATCCGTCCCCAATGACAACGCGCCCAGCAACTCTCTGTCTGTTGTATCGTAACCAATGACGACGCCATCGCTTGTTACGCTCGTTGCTTGTATGCCTGATGAAATAGCGCGGTTTGATGTAGATCCGCTACCCAGCGCAATACCTGTATCAATTGTGCTGCTGCTATTTTTACCCAAAGCGAGACTGCTAACACCTGATGCAACTGCATTGTAACCAACTGCTGTTGCACCTACGCCAGAAGCATGTGCGTCATCTTCAGCTAACCCGGTGTCGTTAGTGCGAATATATTTCACACCAGTACCGTTGTCAGTGATGTAGGTTTCGCTGGTATCACCAGCTAAATTGGAAATAACTTCATTATTCAGTGCGATTAATTGGTTTGTTTCATACAACTGAGCGCCATTAACGGCGTCAGTACTGTCACTGGCGATTTCACCTGCTGCTACATTGGTTATCTTATTGGTACCGCTGGTACCGTGGCTGGCGCTGAACGCACCCTCTTCGTCATCCCAGCTCAGTGCATCGGTACCAAGGTTGGTGATGGACGTATTGATATCCGCGATAGCAGAGGTGTTTTGATCTACCTTCTGGTTGGTTTCATACAACTGTGAGCCGTTTACCGCGTCGGTACTGTCCTCAGAAAGCACCCCGGCGGCGACATTGGTTATTTTACTGGTACTTCCACCGTGGTTTGCGCTGAAAGCTCCGATGTCTTCGTCCCATAACAGAGCGTTATCAGTGAGGCCGGTAATGGACGTATTAATGTCGGAGACAGAAGTATTCAGGTTCTCAATCGCGGTGCTGTTCTGAGTGATGTTGGTGGTATTGGCGGCGATATCGGTCGTGTTCTGATCCACTTTTTCATTGGTTTCGAACAACTGCGAGCCGTTAACCGCGTCGGTACTGCTCTCAGAAAGGTCCCCGGCAGCAACGTTGGTGATTTTGTTTGCCGTACTACTTCCGTGGCTGGCAGAGAACGAACTCGTTGTTTCATCCCAGCTCAGTGCATCAGTGCTAAGGTTGGTGATCGTCGTATTGATATCTGCAATATCTGATGTGTTTTGATCCACCTTCTGGTTGGTTTCATACAGCTGTGAGCCGTTCACCGCGTCTGTACTGTCTTCAGAAAGGTCGCCGGCGGCGACATTAATGATTTTGCTGGCGCTTCCGTTGCGGTTAGCGTTGAAAGCGCCAGAGGCTGCATCCCACAACAGGGCATCATCGGTGAGCGTGGTAACTGAGTCGCTCAGGTTGTTGATATTGGTGGTGTTGGTGGCGATATCAGTGGTGTTCTGAGACACATTTTCGTTGGTGGCAAACAACTGGGAGCCGTTAACGGCATCGGTACTGCCCGCGGCCAGGGTGCCTGCCGCCAGATTGGTGATCTTGCTGGCGCTTCCCGAGTGGTTAGCGCTGAATGCACCAGAGTTAGCATCCCACAGCAGGGCATCATCGGCGAGCGTGGTAACAGAATCGCTCAGGTTATTGATATTGGTGGTGTTGGTGGCGATATCGGTTGTGTTCTGGTTAATGCTGTCGGTATTGGTAGTGATATCAGCAGTGTTCTGATCCACTTTCTCATTTGTATCAAACAACTGGGAGCCGTTAACGGCATCGGTGCTGTCCGCGGCCAGGGTGCCTGCCGCCAGATTGGTGATCTTGCTGGCACTTCCGTTGTGCTTAGCACTGAATGCACCAGAGTCAGCATCCCACAACAGGGCATCGTCGGTGAGCGTGGTGACGGAGTCGCTCAGACTGTTGATATTGGTGGTATTGGTGGCGATATCAGTGGTGTTCTGATTGATGCTGGTCGTATTAGCGGCGATATCGGTTGTGTTCTGGTTAATGCTGTCGGTATTGGCGGTAATATCGGCAGTGTTTTGGTTGATGCTGTCGGTATTGGTGGTGATATCAGCAGTGTTCTGATCCACTTTCTCATTTGTATCAAACAACTGGGAGCCGTTAACCGCATCAGTGCTGTCTGCGGCCAGGGTGCCTGCCGCCAGATTGGTGATTTTGCTGTCGCTTCCACTGTGGTTGGCGCTGAATGCGCTTGTGCTGTCATCCCACAGCAACGCGTCATCGGCTAATCCTGCGACAGAGGCCTCTGTATTCGTGATAGAAGTGTTAAGTGCGCTTAACGCACTGCCTACGTTATTGTAGATGCCTGTGCCTACCTCGTAGAGGGGCGCATTTACTGTACCATCAGAATTAACGGAAGCTCCTCCGCCGAGTCGGTCGGCGACGGATTGACTTAAAGAATAAATTTGCGCACCTGTGACTGCATCTGTACTGCTGGAATTGATGTCGCCTTTAGCAACGTAGGTGATCTGCCGCTGCGTGGTGCTGTTACCCACGGCGACGGAATTGTCTTCCTGGGCGGTAGAGCCTGCGCCAAGAGCAACTGAGTTGGTGCCTATCGCTTTTGCGCCATTACCAAATGCAGTGCTGTCGTCGCCGCTCGAAGTGGATTGATTGCCTAATGCAACGGATGTAGCTCCGCTCGCAGTGGCTTTATTACCTAATGCAACCGATTTTTCACCGCTCGAATTGGCATTAACACCCATTGCCATTGAATAACTTCCCGCGGCTGAAGATGAGGCACCCATCGCAATGGCACGGTTGCCGGTTGAGCTTGCTTTTACGCCGAGCGCTAGCGAAGAGTCACCGGATGAATCACTGTATGAACCAATAGCGGTACTCCATTTCCCCATCGCGGAGGCGTGATAACCCATCGCGGCGCTTGCGCCATCAACGTTGGTGTAAGTATTTGCTGTGGCATCGGTACCAATTGCAATCCACCCTGTTCCTCCTGTCTGGGTACCCGTTGGAGTAACGCCGTCGCCAGTATCTTTACCTGCATTGGCCAATACATCCGCAGAAACCATAATACTGCTAAGACCGATGAGTGCGGAAACCGCCAGCTTTCTACGGCCGCTTTTTTTCCCGCGGCTTTTTGCGGTTTCGCTGGTGACAATAAATGTTCCCGTAGCGGCATTCCAGAGGACTTTAAATATTCTGTTCATGGATAAATGCTTTCCTTTTCTAAAATAGTTGTATCAATAGCTATTATTTTTTGGGCTTCTTTTTTGTATCGTTAATAGGTTGTGTGCTTTGGAAAATAACATTCTTCATGTTAATGCCTATTTTTAGATACTTAAGATTATTGGGCGATACGCCTTTTAATGTCAGCGTGACGTTTGTCCATGCTCCCGGTAAGAGTTCGATTGTCGAATCCATTTGCGTGTTGAGCAAGAGTTGTCGCCAGCGAGGTAGATCTTTTGCCTCGGAAGGTTTTTTCGTACCCCACGTCATATTAAACGCCAGGTTTGATACGGGAACGCTGAGTAAGTTAACCAAATCAAGATGAATAACACTTCCATCATCTATTGGCTCAATAGATAAAATACGCCCGGCTAATCCAATATTGCCGTTGTTAATAATAAAATAGTGCGTTTGTGATGGGTCCAGTTCTGTGTAGTCGAATAGTCGTTGTTTACGTTCAATGCGGCCAACGACTTCGGCGACCTTTTGGGTCGCCTGGATAAGCGTAGTTTGTTGTTTTTCTAAAAGGTCTATCTTTGCTTCTTGTTCTTTTTGCTGTTTTTTTAGTTCTTCGACAAGGTGTTTATCTGCAAAGTAATCACAACCAGATAACAAGAATGTGAATCCCAAAACAATCAGGGGAATAAATTTTCCATTTTTGTGCATATAAAATATCCTTATTAATTACTAATGTAGTATTAATAGTTAACCTATTATTTATACAGCTAACTCATCATCCTGTGAGTATTATCAATAACCTGTTAATGCATGGTTATAATGAACACATTCATTGCTTTTATAGGATTGAGCCAGTGCTCGATAATTTTTATCAATTACCCATGGCAATGCCTTGTAAAAATATAATCATAATATTTATGTATGGGGCATTATTTTATAGATGATAATGTTATTTAATTTTGTGGGTCAATTATATTCTGCGGGTCATGAGAAAAGTGGAAGAAAAAATTCATTGTATAAATACAAATGGACATGGTGGAGTAATTTATTTTCATGAAAAGCAGGGAGGGCAGTTAAAAATGAACTTGTATATAAGCGGTGTAAATATTTATGGGGAAAAATTCGGAATATAGCCCGATGCTCTCAAGACACCCGCTGTACGACGGGTGTCTTGAGAGCCTGTGATACGAGAGTGTTTAGAACTCGTTCTTCGCAAAGCCAGTCATCTCTTTCAGGCCCATTTCACGGCCAAGCTCGGTCATCGGGTGGACGACGATCAGGCCGCGCACGCTTTTCTTCAGTTTGCCCATGTCAGCCTGCTCTTTTTTGGTGATGGCCCGACGGAACGGAAGTTTTGTCAGCTTTTGCGCTTCTTTGCTCAGCTTCTGGCCGTGAACTTCACGCAGGCGTGCGATCTCGGCTTCCAGAGTTTCTTTCTCTTTTTCCAGCTCGGCGTATTTGTCGGCGGCTTCAACCAGGGACAGGTCTGCCTGCTGGTGGCGAATAGCGTCCAGACGATCGCTCAGGCGTTTAATTTCGTTTTTTTCGACTTCTTTCATAGGATAGCTTCTGATAAAAATAGGATGAATGCCCTATAGTATGCGCGCAGAGCGGGATTATTCACAACTGCTCGAAGATAAATAATCAAATACCGTAAGTATTAATTAGCTAATGATAATGTTACTACATTGATTAACAAGGAATTTTAAGCGATAAGATCGACCGTGGTGCTTTTTATTGGCGTGTTCGTGGTGAAGCACGTTTTCCTCAATATAAACACCCAACTGATCCTAAACTTAAATGATCAACCGCACAGGCTGAGCGCGGTTAATACATGGAGGAGGGAAGATTATGGCGAAAATAGGTGAGAACGTTTCAATCCTGATTGATAAAACTGTCGATTTTATGGCTTCAAGCCAGGCTTTTCGCGAATATTTGAATAAAACACCGCCGCGCAACGTTGTCCCTTCAGAAATACCGCAGGAAAACGCGCAGCTGTATCTGCAACGTCTGGCGTACTATCGGCAGCTGTATCGACCGCAGCAGGAAGAGAAATAAGCAAGCATCGTCTTATTTTTGAAAGGCTTTTTTTAAGCTGATTTTAGAAATCAGCTCGGTCAGGGAAAGGACCATGGTGGATCGTACCATCTGCTGGTAACGCTGGATCTGCATGGCATGCAAACCAGAGTCTGAGGTATCAAACTGGGGTGGCGGCGGGAGTGCCGTCACGCAGTGAAGTTCACCAAACGGTCCAAGAATTTCGTCGTCGGTGAATGCGTATTCGTTGCCGTCGTGATTCAGCTCCTCCCGCAGCGCCATCAGCAGCTCCGCATCTTCGTACTCCGGGCGACTGAGTACGCCCAGGCCGTAGATTAACTTCAGACGAACAGAAAGATCGCCCAACGGACCATCGCCGTCGAGCAGCGGTTCTACGGCGTATTTCACCGCATAGTCGTCTTTGCGAAATACCTGAAGCACAAGGATATTCACCGCCTCGGTGAGCAGTTCTACGGCGGTGATGAGGAAGCTGCGTACGGTTTTGCCAGCATTCAGACGCTCAAGCACACGATTTTCAAAGGCCTGCGTTTGTTCCATTATTGCCTGCATATCTGACAATCTATTATTCAGGCGCAGGATATCCTGCGCCAGGTCCTGCATCATTTCTTTGCGTTATACGCGTTAACAGCCTCAAGCACGACATCACTATTGGCATCCAGCCCGGAAACTTGCGCCAGCGCGGCCTGTGGACCTTTTTCGCCAATCAGCGCGGCCAGTTCCTGTGCCTGCGGATCTTCTTCGCTGCGATAGTGCATCGCTGCCGCAATACCGGTAACCAGATTCGCATGCGGCAAACCATATTCCAGCGTACCCAGCAGCGGTTTAATCAGGCGGTCGCCTGCGCTCAGCTTACGCAGCGGCTGACGACCCACGCGCTCAACGTCATCTTTCAGGTACGGGTTTTCAAAACGACCGAGGATTTTCTGAATGTATGCCGCATGTTTTGCTGCATCAAAGCCATAGCGTTTGATCAGTACCGCGCCGCTCTCTTCCATCGCACCTTTTACCACTGCGCGGATTTTCTCGTCGAGAATCGCGTCACGGATGGTTTGATGACCGGTCAATTTTCCGAGGTACGCGGTTATAGCATGCCCGGTGTTCAGCGTGAAGAGTTTACGTTCGACAAATGCCATCAGGTTATCAGTTAATTCCATTCCCGGGATATTTGGCAGTTCACCTTTGAACTGTGTTTTGTCGACAATCCACTCACTGAAGGTTTCGACGGTAACTTCCAGCGGATCGTTGGTTGCTGAAGCTGAAGGCGGAACAATGCGGTCCACGGCAGAATCGACAAAGCCAACATGTTCTTCAACCCAGGCTTTATCTTCATCTGCTAACGCGTTCATTACATGGCCTTTCAACTGGGTCGTTCCGCGCACCATGTTTTCACAAGCGATGATATTTAGTGGAGTAGCGATGCCCTGCGCCTTGCGTTTAACCAGTCCTTTGGCGATGGCTGGAGCGATACGCTCAAGTACAACCGGACCGACGGCGGTAGTGACTAAATCTACGTGGGCAATCAGTTCAACAACATCATCGCCGATGCTGCTTACAGCGTTGACGCCGGAGACGGTATCAACCTGCTCATTTTCACCCACGACATGAACCTGATAGCTATGACGGGCATTCAGGGCATCGAGCACGACCTGATTTACATCCGCGAACGTCAGCTGTATCCCCGCGTCCGCCAGCAGTTTGCCGATAAAGCCACGACCGATATTACCTGCGCCAAAATGTAATGCTTTCATAGTATTAACCTTCATTAATGTTTTTACCCAAGAGGGCTGGGGTGAGGGACTGCATTGATTTCCCCTCAACCTAACCCTCTCCACAAGGGAGAGGATTTTGTAGGCCCGGTAAGCGTGATCGCCACCGGGCAATAACGCTTACTTACGACCTGCCAGCAGTTCCAGAACTTCATCCACGCTGGTGGTATGGGCCAAACGTTCGATCACGGATTCATCATCCAGAGCGTTGGTCAGGCTGGTAATCACCTGGATGTGCTCGTTGTTACGCGCTGCGATACCAATAACCAGACGGGCAATATCGTCTTCTTCTTCACCGAAGCGAACGCCTTCCGGGTACTGGCAGAACACCACACCGGTTTTCAGCACGCGGTCTTTGGCTTCAACCGTACCGTGCGGTACTGCGATGGACTCACCCAGGTAAGTCGGGGTCAGTTTTTCGCGGTCCAGCATCGCCTCGACGTATTCTGGCTCAACGTAACCGCCTTTCACCAGTTGCTCACCAGCAAAGCGAATCGCTTCTTCTTTGTTAGCCGCTTTACGGCCAAGGAAGATGTTCTCCGCACCCAGTTTGAACAGGTGGGTATCGCCCTCTTCAAAGCTGTCTTTCAGGTGGTCGCGAACTTTCTCCTCGTTCACGTTGTGGCGCTGCGCAGCGACCAGACGTTCGGTCAGGTTGGAGTACAGACCGCTGTCGAGGAAGTTGGTCAGCGAAATGTGCTGTGCCTGAGGCACCTGGCGCATCGCGCGTTCGGTCAGGTCACGGTGGGTAATGACCAGATCCACATCCGGCGGCAGATTGTTAATCGCGCTGTTAGTGACGGAAATCTGAGACAGCCCTGCATCCTGCACTTTCTTACGCAGTACGCCCGCACCCATGGCGCTGGAACCCATACCGGCATCGCAGGCAACGATGATTTTACGCACATGGCTCAGGTCGTTGGTGACGTCGCCAGCCGCCAGCGGGGATGCGCCTTTGGATTCCGCTTTCATGTCGTGCATACGACGGGTTGCGGCATCAATGTCATCATCTTCTTTCACTTTGCTGGTTTTCAGCAGAATGGCTGAGACCACAAAGGAGACTGCCATAGCCGCACAGATAGCAGCGATGTTAGCGAAGTAAGCTCCCTTAGGTGTCATTGCCAGCACGGCCAGGATAGAACCCGGAGACGCCGGAGAAACCAGACCGCCGTTCAGGATAGTTAGGGTAAATACGCCAGTCATACCGCCGAGAATAACGGCCAGGATCAGGCGCGGGTTCATCAGCACGTACGGGAAGTAAATTTCGTGGATACCACCCAGGAAGTGGATGATAGCCGCGCCGCCTGCAGACTGCTTAGCGCTGCCGCGACCGAAGAACATGTACGCCAGCAGGACGCCCATACCCGGACCCGGGTTTGCTTCAATCAGGAAGAAGATGGATTTGCCCATCTCATGGGACTGCTGAATACCCAGCGGTGAGAAAATACCGTGGTTAATGGCGTTGTTGAGGAACAGGATTTTCGCCGGTTCAACGAAGATAGACGCCAGCGGCAGCATGTCATGGACAACCATGAAGTTAACGCCTGCCGCCAGAATTTTGGACAGTGCTTCAACCAATGGGCCAATGCCGAGGAATGCCAGAATGGCGAGGATCATACCGATGATGCCAGCGGAGAAGTTATTCACCAGCATCTCAAAACCGGATTTGATCTTACCGTCTACCCAGTTGTCGAAGTGTTTGATCGCCCAGCCGCCCAGTGGACCTGCAATCATCGCGCCGAGGAACATTGGCATGTCCGCACCGACGATAACGCCCATGGTGGTGATTGCACCAACTACGCCGCCACGCTCGCCGCCAACCAGTTTACCACCGGTATAACCGATCAGTAGCGGCAGCAGATAGGTGATCATCGGGCCGACCAGCTTCGCCAGCGTTTCGTTCGGCAACCACCCTGTCGGAATGAATAATGCGGTGATAATACCCCACGCGATAAACGCGCCGATATTTGGCATCACCATGTTGCTGAGGAATCGACCAAAGCTTTGCACCTTGATCTTAATATCGGATGACATAAAAACACCCCTTCTTATGTTTGCTATCACACAGGCTGAAAGCCCGAGGTTTGTTAATGTAGCGGCAGGAGGTAGCCGGACCCTGTAGATACTGCGAAATCTGGCACTGAATCGTTCAACTGTCCAGTCGACGGCCTTTTATGTGACATTCGTCACGTAAATATAGGGTGTATGGCGTTAGTTAATGTGATTTTCATCACAAAATACCCGTACAAAAAAACATCGCAGTGCAATAATTCGCTGAAAATGAGGATTAAATGTGAAGTGGTTCACATTTTTGCTTTCCTTGTTTGTTGGATTTTTGTGATGTGAATCGCAAAGTATTTTCATCTGAAATTTATCAGATGTGATCTGCGGCAGGTTCTACCCCCGACATTTTTTATTGCAAAACAAAGCAACTTCTCACCAGAAAAAATATTTATTTTGTGGTATGGCAAAAACCCTTAACTCCAGTTATGTTCAAAACATCAGCCAGGGTGCATACGGCTGCCGGCATAAAAAAACTCTAATTAGCGTGAATTCGAGGCAGGTATGTTTCTAAATTATTTCGCGTTGGGCGTGCTGATCTTCGTTTTTCTGGTTCTGTTTTACGGAATCATCGCCATTCACGATATTCCCTATAACATGGCTAAAAAACGTAACCATCCCCATGCCGATGCCATCCATACTGCAGGATGGGTGAGCTTGTTCACTCTTCATGTTATTTGGCCATTCCTGTGGATCTGGGCCACGCTCTACCAGCCTGAAAAGGGATGGGGAATGCAGTCACACATCACACCGACCGGAAAGGAGTCAGACCCTGAGATTGCCGCGCTGGCAGCGCGAATCACCCAGTTGGAAAAAAGACTGGATGGGGAGAAAAAAACCGATAACTCCACCTTTCCGGAGATTTAATCATGGATTTGTTGATAGTCCTGACCTATGTGGCCTTTGCCTGGGCCATCTTTAAAATATTCCGTATTCCGGTAAACCAATGGACGCTTGCTACCGCTGCATTAGGTGGGGTGTTCATTGTTGCGGGATTGATTTTATTAATGAACTATAACCACCCATATACCTTTACGGCGCAAAAAGCGGTTATTTCAATTCCGGTCACTCCGCAAGTCACAGGAATTGTTAGTGAGGTAACGGATAAAAATAATCAGCTAATTAAAAAAGGCGATGTGCTGTTTAAGCTCGATCCGGTACGGTATCAGGCGCGTGTCGACAGGCTGCAGGCTGATCTGGTTACTGCTACGCACAACATCGACAACCTGAAAGCACAGTTGTCGGAAGCGGTCGCCAATACCACCCGTGTATCTGCTGAACGTGACCGTCTGTATAAAGATTATCAACGCTATTTGAAAGGCAGTCAGGCGAAGGTTAACCCGTTCTCTGAAAGCGATATCGATAACGCCCGGCAAAACTATCTGGCACAAGATGCGCTGGTCAAAGGCTCGGTTGCAGAACAGACGCAGATTCAGAGCCAATTAGACAGTATGGTCAACGGTGAGCAATCTCAGGTTGCGTCCCTACGTGCCCAGCTTGCCGAGGCTAAATACAATCTTGAACAGACGGTAGTTCGTGCCCCCAGCAACGGTTATGCCACGCAGATTTTAATTCGTCCGGGGACTTACGCAGCAGCATTACCTTTGCGTCCGGTAATGGTGTTTATTCCTGAGCAAAAACGGCAAATCGTGGCGCAATTCCGCCAGAACTCGCTGCTGCGCCTTAAACCGGGCGATGAAGCGGAAGTGGTGTTTAATGCGCTGCCTGGCCAGGTTTTCACCGGCAAGCTGACCAGTATTCTTCCGGTCGTTCCGGGCGGTTCTTATCAGGCGCAGGGCGCATTACAGTCCTTAACGGTGGTGCCGGGTACCGATGGCGTGCTGGCTACGATTGAGCTGGATCCGAATGCCGATGTGGATGCGCTGCCGGACGGTATCTATGCTCAGGTTGCAGTCTATTCCGACCATTTCGCCCACGTGTCGGTAATGCGTAAAGTACTGCTGCGCATGACCAGTTGGATGCATTACCTTTATTTGGATCATTGAGACTGCCATCACCTGCCATTTTCAGTGACCTGAGCCATACTAAGCGGTGTCCCACTATCGTTGGGCACCGCTTTTTTGTTGGCAAAAAGGACCCGGCATGAAACTCATTGGCAGCTATACCAGCCCTTTTGTGCGTAAAATTTCTATTCTGTTACTGGAAAAGGGCATCACCTTCGAATTTGTGAATGAACTCCCCTATAACGCGGATAGCGGCGTGGCGCGCTATAACCCGTTAGGTAAAGTACCCGCGTTGGTCACCGATGCGGGCGAGTATTGGTTTGATTCTCCTATCATCGCGGAATATATAGAGCTACTGGATATTGCACCAGCCATGCTGCCGCGTGATCCGCTGGCTGCGCTGAAGGTACGCCAGTTGGAAGCGTTGGCAGACGGCATTATGGATGCCGGTTTAGTTTCGGTGCGCGAACAGGCTCGCCCTGCCGCGCAGCAGTCAGAAACTGAATTATTACGTCAGCGTGAGAAGATCACCCGTAGTCTGGATGTGCTGGAAGGCTATCTGGCGGATGGTACGCTGAAAACGGATACGGTTAACCTGGCAACCATTGCGATTGCCTGCGCCGTCGGTTATCTCAATTTCCGTCGGGTTGCGCCCGGCTGGTGTGTTGATCGCCCCCGTCTGGTCAAACTGGTGGAAACGCTCTTTCAACGCGAGAGTTTTGCCCGTACAGAACCGCCAAAGGCTTGATGCGTATTATGTCCGCCTGAGCAAAGTCACGGTACAATCCTTCCTATATCGATATCCCTCTCCACGGTGGAGAGGGCCACCAACAGCCAGGCCCTTTCATGACAACCGACATGCGTTCACTCTACAGCCAGCTTCCTGCTATCGATCGTTTATTGCGCGATAGCGCCTTCCCAGCCTTACGTGAATCTCACGGCCATACCCGGGTGGTTGACCTGCTGCGTCACATGCTCGATGAAGCCAGAGAAGCTATTCGCGACACGCACGCGCTCCCGGAATGGTGTGAGGACTGGGCGCAAGAAGCCAGCGCCCGGCTTGAACGAGAATCGCAAAGCGCGCTACGCCCGGTGATTAACCTGACCGGAACGGTGCTGCATACCAACCTTGGGCGCGCGTCGCAGGCCGAAGAAGCAATTGAAGCGGTGGTACAGGCGATGCGCACGCCGGTGACGCTGGAATATAGTCTGGATGATGCCGGGCGGGGACATCGGGATCGGGCCCTGGCGGATTTACTCTGCCGTCTGACGGGGGCGGAAGATGCCTGTATCGTCAATAACAATGCGGCAGCTGTTCTACTGATGCTGGCCGCCACGGCGAACGGCAAAGAGGTGGTTGTTTCTCGCGGCGAGCTGGTGGAAATTGGCGGCGCGTTTCGTATTCCGGACGTCATGTGTCAGGCCGGATGCATTCTACGCGAGGTGGGGACCACCAACCGGACCCATGCGAAAGATTACCGCCAGGCGGTGAATGAAAACACCGGTCTGCTGATGAAAGTGCATACCAGTAATTACAGCATTGAAGGCTTCACAAAGTCGGTGGATGAGGCGGAGCTGGCCGTAATTGGCCAGGAGCTGGATGTACCGGTGGTGGCGGATCTGGGTAGTGGTTCGCTGGTCGATCTCAGCCAGTATGGTTTGCCGCAGGAGCCGATGCCGCAGCAACTGATTGCTGCTGGCGTCAGTCTGGTGAGTTTCTCCGGCGATAAACTGCTGGGCGGGCCGCAGGCAGGGATAATTGTCGGTAAAAAAGAGATGATCGCTCGTTTGCAGAGCCATCCGCTGAAACGCGCATTACGGGCAGATAAAATGACACTGGCTGCGCTGGAAGCTACGCTACGGCTCTATCTGCACCCGGAAGCACTGGCGGAGAAGTTGCCGACGTTGCGCCAGCTCACCCGCTCACAAGAAGCGATCCACGCGCAGGCACAGCAATTACAGGCACAGCTTGCAGAGCATTACGGTGATGAGTTCGCCCTGAATGTGATGCCTTGCCTGTCGCAGATTGGCAGCGGCTCACTACCTGTTGATAGGCTGCCCAGCGCGGCGCTAACCTTTACCCCACATGACGGGCGCGGGAGCCGCCTTGAAGCGTTGGCAGCCCGTTGGCGTACGCTGCCCGTGCCGGTTATTGGGCGAATTTATGATGGCCGCTTATGGCTGGATCTGCGCTGCCTTGAAGACGAGACCCGGTTTATGGAGATGATGCTGAAATGATTATTGCAACCGCCGGACACGTTGACCACGGAAAAACAACGTTATTACAGGCGATTACCGGTGTGAATGCCGACCGTCTGCCGGAAGAAAAAAAGCGCGGCATGACCATCGATCTCGGCTATGCCTACTGGCCGCAGCCGGATGGGCGGGTGCTGGGGTTTATCGACGTTCCTGGACACGAAAAGTTTCTGTCCAACATGTTGGCGGGGGTCGGCGGCATCGATCACGCGTTGCTGGTGGTGGCGTGTGATGATGGCGTAATGGCGCAAACCCGTGAGCATTTGCAAATTCTGCAGCTGACGGGCAATCCGCAGATCACCGTGGTGCTCACGAAAGCCGACCGCGTAGACGAAGCAAGAATTGAAGAGGTGCGTGCGGAGATTCAGGCCACGCTGGGGAATTATGGTTTCGCGGAGTCGGTGCTTTTCGTCACTGCGGCCAGTGAAGGCCGTGGCATCGAGGAACTGCGTGACCATTTGTTGCAATTAACGTCGCGCGAGCATGCCCGCGATCACAGCTTCCGCCTGGCGATTGACCGCGCCTTTACGGTCAAAGGCGCGGGGCTGGTGGTAACCGGGACGGCGCTCAGCGGTGAAGTGAATGTCGGTGACACGCTGTGGCTCACGGGCGTCAACAAACCGATGCGCGTACGTAGCCTGCATGCACAAAATCAGGCCACCGACCGCGCGCAAGCGGGACAACGTATTGCGCTGAATATTGCCGGCGATGCGCAAAAAGAAGAACTAAACCGCGGCGACTGGCTGCTTTCCGATGCGCCGCCAGAGGCTTTTACCCGCGTGATTGTTTCTTTAGAACATGCCGCGCCGCTGATGCAGTGGCAACCGTTGCATATTCACCACGCGGCTAGCCATGTTACCGGGCGTATCTCTCTGCTTGAAGGGACACTAGCTGAACTGGTGTTTGATACACCACTCTGGCTTGCTGATAACGACCGTCTGGTGCTGCGTGATATTTCTGCCCGGACAACGCTGGCAGGTGCACGTGTTGTGACGCTTAATCCGCCGCGACGCGGAAAGCGTAAGCCGGAATATTTGCAGTGGCTGTCGGCGCTGGAAAACGCGCAGACTGACGGTGACGCCCTGGCGCTGCACCTGGCGCGTGGGGCGGTGAATATTCCTGACTTTGCCTGGGCGCGTCAGCTCAATGGCAACGGTATGCGTCCGTTGATTGAGCAACATGGATTTATTCAGGCGGGATACAGCCTGTTGAATGCCCCTGTTGCCGCGCGCTGGCAGCGGAAAGTTCTCGATACGCTGGCGACCTACCATGAGCAGCACCGTGATGAACCAGGGCCCGGGCGCGAGCGCCTGCGCCGTATGGCTTTGCCGATGGAAGACGAAGCGCTGGTATTGCTGCTAATTGAAAAGATGCGCGAGAGTGGCGCTATTCATAGCCATCATGGCTGGTTGCATTTGCCGGAACATAAGGCGGGTTTCAGCGATGAGCAGTTGGCAATCTGGCAAAAAGTAGAACCGCTTTTTGGCGATGAGCCGTGGTGGGTGCGCGATTTGGCAAAACAGACGGGAACGGATGAACAGATGATGCGTGTGGCGTTACGACAAGCGGCACAGCAAGGCATCATTACCGCGATCGTGAAAGATCGTTATTACCGTAACGATCGGATTGTGGCCTTTGCCAATATGATCCGCGAACTGGATCAGGAAAGGGGATCGACATGTGCCGCCGATTTTCGCGACAGGCTCAACGTTGGGCGCAAATTGGCTATCCAAATTCTGGAATATTTTGACCGCATTGGTTTTACTCGCCGTCGGGGAAATGATCATTTATTACGCGATGCCTTGCTGTTCCCTGAAAAATAATGAAACAATTAATTCATGGATTAAATGAATTAATACAAAATAGATGTTGATTGAAATAAGCACATTAGATTATGAACCTAATGTGCTTTTTAATTGTAAGTGTTATTAAAATAACAACCACGATCATATTTTGTTGGAAATTTCACTCGTATGCTTCCTACCTCTTTAGAGTAATTAAGGATCGTACAATGGCTGCTTCAACATTTTTTATTCCTTCCGTGAATGTAATCGGCGCTGACGCATTAAAAGACGCAATGAATACAATGGCGGAATATGGTTTTCGCCGTACGCTGATTGTTACGGATGCCATGCTGACGAAATTAGGTATGGCTGGCGATATTCAAAAAGCGCTACAGGAACATGATATTTCCAGCGTAATTTACGATGGTACGCATCCTAACCCCACGACCAGTAACGTTGCTGCTGGCCTGAAAATGCTGAAAGAAAATGACTGTGATAGCGTTATTTCTCTCGGCGGCGGCTCTCCACACGATTGTGCGAAGGGCATTGCGCTGGTGGCGGCTAATGGTGGCGATATTCGTGACTACGAAGGTGTAGACCGCTCTGCAAAACCGCAGCTGCCGATGATCGCCATCAACACCACGGCGGGTACGGCATCTGAAATGACCCGCTTCTGCATCATCACTGATGAAGTACGCCACATTAAAATGGCGATTGTGGATAAGCATGTTACACCGCTGCTGTCCGTCAATGACTCCTCGCTGATGGTCGGTATGCCGAAGTCTCTGACGGCGGCTACCGGTATGGATGCGCTGACTCACGCTATCGAAGCCTATGTTTCTATTGCTGCGACCCCCATTACCGATGCGTGCGCGCTTAAAGCCGTCACCATGATTGCGGAAAACCTGCCGGTCGCCGTGGAAGAGGGCGGCAATGCTCAGGCGCGCGAAGCCATGGCCTATGCGCAGTTCCTCGCAGGTATGGCCTTTAACAATGCCTCCCTTGGCTACGTGCATGCGATGGCGCACCAGCTGGGTGGCTTCTACGATCTGCCACACGGAGTATGTAATGCCGTACTGCTGCCGCATGTACAGGTATTTAATAGCAAAGTTGCTGCCGCCCGCCTGCGCGATTGCGCGGCTGCGATGGGCGTTAACGTGGCTGGACTGAGCGAAGAGCAAGGGGCGGAAGCCTGCATCGCGGCGATCCGCGAACTGGCGCAGAAAGTGAATATTCCGGCTGGGCTGCGTGAGCTGAACGTGAAAGAAGAAGATTTTGCCGTTCTGGCGACTAATGCCCTGAAAGATGCCTGTGGTTTCACTAACCCGATTCAGGCGACACATGAAGAAATCATGGCGATTTATCGTGCTGCCATGTAATTCGTGATACCTGTCGTAAAGCAGTAAAAGGCTGGCGAATAATTCGCCAGTCCCGTCTACCCTTGTAGTACCCCTACAGCAAGGAGACGGTCATGACCAATAACCCCCCTTCAACGCGTATTTATCCCGGCGAGTATGGTTACCCTCTGAAGTTAAAAGCCCGATACGATAACTTTATCGGCGGTGACTGGGTCGCACCGGTGGACGGTGAGTATTACCAAAACCTGACGCCGGTAACCGGGCAATTACTGTGCGAAGTGGCCTCTTCCGGCAAAAAGGACATCGATTTGGCACTGGATGCCGCGCACAAAGCAAAAGACAAATGGGCGCAGACTTCCGTGCAGGACAGGGCGGCGATTTTGTTCAAAATTGCCGATCGTATGGAGCAAAATCTGGAGCTGCTGGCGACGGCTGAAACCTGGGATAACGGTAAACCCATCCGTGAAACCAGCGCGGCAGATGTGCCGCTGGCGATTGACCATTTCCGCTATTTCGCGTCCTGTATTCGTGCACAGGAAGGGGGAATAAGCGAAGTTGATAGCGATACCGTGGCGTATCACTTCCATGAACCTCTTGGCGTGGTGGGGCAAATTATCCCGTGGAACTTCCCGCTGTTGATGGCCAGTTGGAAGATGGCGCCCGCCCTGGCTGCCGGTAACTGTGTCGTGCTTAAACCTGCGCGTCTGACGCCGCTGTCCGTGTTGTTGCTGATGGAAGTTGTCGGCGATCTGCTCCCGCCTGGCGTGGTGAACGTGGTAAACGGCGCGGGAGGGGAAATCGGTGAGTATCTGGCGACGTCAAAACGCATTGCAAAAGTGGCGTTTACCGGCTCAACGGAAGTTGGGCAGCAGATCATGCAGTACGCCACGCAGAACATTATCCCTGTCACGCTGGAGCTGGGCGGGAAATCCCCCAATATCTTCTTCGCGGACGTGATGGATGAAGAAGATGCGTTCTTTGACAAAGCGCTGGAAGGTTTTGCATTGTTTGCCTTCAACCAGGGCGAAGTATGTACCTGCCCGAGTCGGGCGCTGGTACAAGAATCCATTTACGAACGTTTTATGGAAAGAGCCATACGTCGGGTGGAAAGTATCCGTAGCGGCAACCCGTTAGACAGCGTGACGCAAATGGGCGCACAGGTGTCGCATGGTCAACTGGAAACCATTCTGAATTACATCGACATTGGTAAAAAAGAAGGGGCAGATGTTCTCACCGGCGGGCGGCGCAAGCAGCTGGATGGCGAGTTAAAAGAGGGGTACTACCTCGAACCGACCATTCTGTTTGGTAAGAACAACATGCGGGTTTTCCAGGAGGAGATCTTCGGACCGGTGCTGGCCGTCACGACGTTTAAAACCATGGAGGAAGCGCTGGAAATCGCTAATGACACCCAATATGGGCTTGGCGCTGGTGTCTGGAGTCGAAACGGAAATCTGGCTTACAAAATGGGGCGTGGGATTCAGGCGGGGCGAGTTTGGACCAACTGTTACCATGCTTACCCGGCGCATGCGGCGTTCGGCGGCTACAAGCAGTCGGGTATCGGGCGCGAGACGCATAAGATGATGCTTGAGCATTATCAGCAAACCAAATGCCTGTTAGTAAGCTACTCTGATAAACCACTGGGGCTGTTTTAATTTCACGTCACCTACTGCCCGGTCGCGTTTAGCGTACCGGGCATCAAGTTATGTCCTCAGGTAAGTGGCTGGGGTGAACGAACGCAGCCAAAAAAGAAGCAGCTCGAAAGACGACGGGTATATATAAACCCATATATCGTTATATAAATAAGATAATTGCATCCAATCTGGTCATTCCAATACTATTATCAACTCTATTGTTTAAATCAAATTGCATCCGAATTCCTTAATTTAAATCCCTGAGGCAAATATGTTCCTTAATTATTTTGCATTAGGAGTGCTTATTTTTGTATTCCTGGTCATTTTTTACGGGATTATTATTCTGCATGATATTCCCTATCTAATTGCAAAGAAACGTAACCATCCTCATGCCGACGCAATACATGTTGCGGGTTGGGTTAGTTTGTTTACCTTACATGTTATTTGGCCCTTTTTATGGATCTGGGCAACGCTTTATCGCCCGGAACGCGGGTGGGGCATGCAGAGCGCGGATTCTTCCCTGATCCAGCTTCAGGCAAGGGTTGCGGATCTGGAAAAGAAACTGGGTGAGGTCAAGACCTCTCCGGCGGAGTAATATCGATGGATTTACTGATTGTTCTGACCTATGTGGCGTGTGCATGGTCAATATTTAAAATTTTTAAAATTCCTGTAAATAAATGGACAGTTCCTACCGCGGCATTAGGCGGTATATTCATTGTTTGCGGACTTATATTACTGATGAATTATAACCATCCGTATACATTTAAGGCACAAAAAGCGGTAATTTCTATTCCCGTGGTGCCGCAGGTAACGGGTGTAGTGACAGAAGTAACGGATAAGAAGAATACGCTAATCAAAAAAGGCGAGGTTCTGTTTAAGCTTAATCCAGGGCGTTATCAGGCGCGGGTCGATCGCCTGAAGGCTGATATTGTTACCGCACAGCATAAAGAGCAGGCTCTGGTTGCGCAGTTAGACGAAATGAAAGCCAACACGCAGCGGGCAAAGGCCACGCGTGACAAACTGGCAAAAGATTACCAGCGCTATGCGCAGGGGAGTCAGGCGAAAGTGAATCCTTTTTCTGAACGCGATATCGATGCGGCGCGCCAAAACTACCTGGCGCAGGAAGCCTCGGTGAAATCCTCCGTTGCAGAACAACAGCAAATTCAGAGCCAGTTGGACAGCCTAGTACTGGGTGAGAATTCGCAAATTGCCAGCCTGAAAGCACAGCTAGCGGAAGCAGAGTTCAACCTGGACCAGACCGTGGTTCGCGCGCCCAGCGATGGTTACGTCACTCAGGTGCTGATGCGCCCAGGAACCTATGCCGCCGCGCTGCCGATGCGCCCGGTCATGGTATTCATCCCGGATCAGAAACGACAAATTATCGCCCAGTTCCGTCAAAACTCGTTGTTGCGACTGGAGCCAGGCGATGAAGCGGAAGTGGTGTTTAATGCCCTGCCGGGTAAGGTGTTTAGCGGTAAACTGGCCGCCATTAGTCCGGCAGTACCGGGTGGTACATACCAGTCGAACGGGGCACTGCAATCTTTAAACTCTACGCCTGGTTCGGAAGGGGTAATCGCCACGATTGAGCTGAACGACAATGCGGATGTGAATGCGTTGCCTGATGGGATCTACGCGCAGGTCGCCGTTTACTCTGACCACTTCGAACATGTGTCGGTAATGCGCAAGGTGTTGCTGCGGATGACCAGTTGGGTGCATTACCTGTATCTCGACCACTAAGCGCAGGCTATTTCGCTTGCTCAGGCTGTCGTATCGCCTGAGCAAGCTGCTGACGTATCTCCGCGAGCATTGCATCGAGAATATACTGCACTCGCCAGGGCTGGTATTCACGCTTGCGGAAAATCGCCACTAAATCCAGCCACCATTCATGTTGCTCCGAGAAACACGGGACCAGCATCTCGGAACGACAATCTCTTTGCACACTTTCATTTGGCGCAAAAACAATCCCCAAATGATTACGTGCCAGCGCCAGTGCGGATTGTGTATTGTCGCAGATGTAATTTCCCGTCACACGATAGTCGCGCATCTTTTTGTCTTCAGCAGAATTGAATCGCCAAATGTTGGCATCATCAATCATCATAGAATCAATTAGAATGCAGGAATGGTTAACTAATTCATCAGGACTACTAATAGGATTCTTGGTGAGATATTCCCGACTGGCAAAAGCAATAACCGCATATTTAGTGATGAAACTGGCGACCAGTGATTCATCTTTAGGATGAGCATAGGAAAGTAAAATATCACAATCGTCAGGAAAGTCGACGCCTTCATAAAATGCTTTGCGATCCAGGTTATAGGTTTTTAGCACCAGACTGATATCGCCAATATCCATTATTTTTGCAATAACATGTTGCGATAAGTAAGCAATAATTCCGGTTGGTGCATATACCGTTACTTTGCCACGTTTCTCGTGCTTATAATCAGCAATGAAATTATTTAACTGCTCATTTCTGTCTAACATGTCATTGATGTAAGGAAGTAACGCGATACCAAACGGCGTGAGGGTCAGTTGTCGGGTGGTGCGGTCAAATACCTTTAGCCCCACTTTTGATTCAAAATCAGCAAGATACTTACTTACGTTGGCCTGAGCAATGCCGAGAACAGTAGCGGCATGGCTGATATTTTCACTGGCAGCAATTACCGAAATAATCTTCAGTTCCCGGTGTTTAAGTTGTAATTTATTCATCGCCAAGCCCAATATATATAATTTTATATATATTACTATATAAATAAGAACCTTGCACCGATGAAATTGTAAGCATTATTATGCACCCGCTTTGTAGCTTATTTTAAAATGGAATGTTGGCATGTTAATTAAACGCAATATTGTGGCGCTGCTCGCCTTTTCTTTTATGGCGAGTGCAACTGCCGCAGAATTTTCTATTGGCGCTGGCGCTGTATATAATGAATCACCTTATCGCGGGTATAATGATAATGTTCATGCAGTACCGCTTGTCAGTTATGAAAGTGAATCATTTTATTTTAGGCAAACAACGCTAGGTTATATTTTGTCTAAGAGTGAAAGTAATGAATTTAGTATTACTGCCTCTTATATGCCGCTTGAGTTTGATCCCGGCGACAATGACGATCACGCGATGAAAACGCTGGATAAGCGTGACGCAACTGCAATGGCGGGTGCCGCGTGGTATCACCATGAAAGATGGGGTAGCGTGAAAGTCTCCGCTGCTGCGGATGTGCTGGACAACAGTAATGGCTGGGTAGGGGAAGTTTCACTGTTCCGTCCAATGCCGATGGGCAAGCTGACGCTGACGCCATCAATTGGCGTGCTCTACTATGACGAAAAATTCAATGAATACTACTACGGCATTTCGGGTAATGAGTCCCGTCGTAGTGGCTTATCAAGCTATTCCCCAGGCGATAGCTGGACACCGTATGTTGGCCTGTCCGCTAAATACGCATTAACCACTAACCTGACGCTGCTGGCAAGCGCCAACTATAGCGCACTGCCGGATGACATTAAAAATAGTCCGATGGTTGATCGTGATGACAGCTTCACCTTTATGTCCGGTCTGACCTGGCGTTTCTGATTCTCACCCGTTTGTCCTCAGGGAGGAGGGCAATCTTTTCATGAGACATTGACGGATGGGGGCTAACCGCCGCCATCCGCCTTATTATTACTGCTCGTTTATCCAGATACGCATTTCGCCTTCACCACGGTTTGCCCAGCTAAACCACGGAATAAACGTCAATGTATGCGCCTGGCGCGAAGCTGGGGAAACATCGTAGTGCCACAACGATTGTTGTGCTGCATCGGCAGTACTTTGCTTCACGCCTTCAGCCTGAATTAACATTTTATGGCTGAACAATCCCTTACCCTCGAATACTCTGAACTCACTCTCTTTTGGCAACCACAGGTTATGCAATTCCTCACCGTTATCGGCCTGCTCCAGGCAATACACCAGCGGTCCACGCTGAATGGCGACCTTACCGGCGACATGACGCACTAATGGATTTCCGTATACCCGACGCACCGGCATTGGCAGGGTCAGACTGAGCGTATCGCCTTCCTGCCAGGTTCGGCTGATGTGCAAATAGCCTTTGCGAATATCCTGCTCAACTGGCTGACCATTCAGTAAAACCTGCGGTGCGGTACACCAGTCTGGCAGGCGCAGGGCCAGGGTGTGATATATCGACTGCGGTGATTCGATGGCGATTTTCACCTGCTCATGCCATGGATAATCCCCGCTAATGCGCAGCTTGAGCGAGCCATCCGCCACGGGGACTTCCATGCTATTGCCCACGTACATATTGATATACAGCGCGTCCTGACGTGGTGTGTAGATGTAATGACCAATAGAGGTGAGTACACGGGCGATATTCGGCGGGCAACAGGCGCAGCCAAACCAGCGCTGACGAACGGGTTTCACGTGGTCATAAATATGATTGAATTTTAATGATTTAGGATGCACTTCCAGCGGGTTCACATAGAAGAAGTGCTTGCCATCGAGCGCCATCCCGCCCAATACGGTGTTATACAGGGCGCGCTCCATCACGTCGGCATACTGGCTGTCTGCCTCCATCTCCAGCATTCTGCGGGCGAACATCATTAGACCGATTGAGGCGCAGCTTTCCGCATACACGGAGTCGTTAGGCAGATCGTAATCGCTGCTAAACGCCTCTCCGCTGCTTTGTGAACCGATCCCGCCGGTAATGTACAACTGACGCTGGGCCATGTTTTTCCACAGACGCAGGCAATCCTGACGCTTGCCTTCGTCCTGACTCAAGCGTGCCAGATGCGCCACGCCGGTCATCAGATAAACAAAACGTACTGCATGACCGATCGCCGTTTGCTGTTCTGAAATGGGCTGATGAGCCTGGCTATAGGGTTTGTCTTTCACCATCCATGCCGGGCCGTAAGTATGCCAGTAAGAGGTTTGGCCGCGCTTTTCGTACTCTTCGTCATAGAAATGGGGTTGCGCGCCGCGCTGCTCCACAAAGTAATTTACCAGCGCCATGTAGCGTGGTTGTTGGGTCACTTCGTATAAGCGCATTAACGCCAGCTCAACTTCCGGGTGTCCCGGATAGCCGCGCAGTTGATTCTCTCCAAGCCCGAAAACGTTATCGATGTGGTCCGCCAGACGGCACACTACGTCTAAAAGACGACGTTTTCCCGTCGCCTGAAAGAACGCGACGCCTGCTTCGATCAAATGACCTGCACAGTACAACTCATGACACTCGGCGAGGTTAGTCCAGCGTTCATCCGGGGCTTTCACTGTAAAGTATGTATTGAGATAGCCGTCTTCACACTGCGCAGCGGCCACCAACTCGATGACCTCATCTGCGGTTTTCTCAAGTTCCGCATCAGGTTTCTGGCACAGGGACCAGGCGACTGCCTCCAGCCATTTCGCTACGTCGCTATCCTGAAAAACCATGCCGTAAAATTCGCCATCCTGCAGTCCTGCGGCGATACGAAAGTTCTCTATCGCATGACTTGGTTCCGCCTCTGCAATGCGGTCATTCAGCGCATCCCACTGGTAGGGGATCACTACATCACGGACCAACTGTTGGTATTGTCCGAGGAACGGATCGCTGACGGTGAGCTTATGCAGGTCGACTTCCAGTACGTTCATTTCGTGCTCCTTAAGGCTGTACATGACGCTGACGCAGATCGGTGGCAATGCGCGACATCATCGGATTATTGAGTTTGCAGATGCGGATAGACAGCGCCAACAGCAGGTGGAACAGCGCGGGAAGCAGCGTCTCCATCGCGGTAATTCCTTGCAGCGAACTGGCGGTTTGGTTACCAGCGCCTGGCTGATAGGCGACAAAAATAAATAACAGGCTGATGATCCCCGCGCTTGAGGCCCAGGCCAGCTTGATGAAAAACAGGTTGAAGGCGAAATTCATGCCGGAAGAACGCACGCCGGTTTTCCACTCGCCGTAATCGTCGGCAAAGGCCATCAGCGAGAAGTGCAGAGGCAGCGTAAAGCCCAGAATAATGCCGTTGCCGAGAATAACCGCCAGCCATAATGTTTGATAAGCCGGACCGGTCGGCAGGAACCACATCATCACTGCCAGGGCTGCCAGCACCAGGTTGGTGTAGTAATAGAGTTTGACGGTATCTATACGGCGGGTCAGCGGGCTGACAACCACTGAACCGATGATGGACGCAAAGGTCACCATGGTGAAAAACAGCGACGTGTAAGCGGTACTGCCTTCCAGCACGTAGGTAATGAAATACATGTACCCGCCGCCACGAATATTGAAGACGTTAATCAGCAGGAAAGACATCACCAGCATTAGCAGCAACTGGTCATTTTTGCGTAGCCCACCAATGTGATCACGCAGGGTAAATTTCCCCATCATCGCCAGCGGCACACGCTCGCGAACCCAGAAGAAGCAGCACAGGAACATCACCACAGCGATGGCGCACAGGATGCCCACGCCGAACTGATAACCCTGCGCGACATTGCCCTGACCCAGAATATCCACCATCCACGGCAGACCAACGGAGACAAGGAATCCCGCCACGCCGCACAGCACAAAGCGCCAGGACTGACAGGCGATCACCTCGTTATGGCGGGTCGTCATGGTGTTGATCAGCGCACAATACGGTACGTTGATGGCGGTATAGCCGACAGAGAGCAGTAGATAGGTGCCGAATGCCCAGGCGATTTTTACGCTCATGCTGGCGTCAGGGACGGTAAACGTGAGTACGCCAATGATGCCAATGGGAATTGCCACCCACAGCTGCCATGGGCGAAAACGCCCCCAGCGGCTTTGCGTGCGGTCGGCAAGTATGCCCATTATCGGATCGGAAATGGCATCAAATACGCGCAGGGCGATAAACAATGTGCCGACCAGCGCGGGCGTTAACCCGAAGACATCGGTGTAGAAAAATGTCAGGAAGTTCATGATCAGACAGGTAATTACCGTCCCACCTGCATCGCCTAACCCATAACCTATTTTTTCACGCAGGGATAATTTGTCGTCCTGGGCACGCTGTGCCAAATCAGATGTCGTAATCGGAGCCGAAGTCATAAATAACTCCCGGAGAGGATGTTCAGAAAGTATCCCGCTACGTTGCGGGTTATTTGTTTGTAATTTGCAAAGTACGTTATTTATTCTGCACGAAATGTTTGGGTCAACAAGGGAAGAGAAAAGTATAAAAAGATGACAATTCCGACTTCATTATAAAAATGTGATTTCGATCCAGCGAAAAGCAAGTTTATCGTGAATAATCAATAATAAAGAGCAGTTTAAATAATGCAAAAAGCGGGAATTTGAATATATATGCTCGAATTATCCATGTCTCTTCCGATTAAAGTGCAAAATGGTGGGCTATTTATTTCCCGAGGTGTGGGAAGCCATCCGGCGCGGCAATTGCAATCCTGGGAAATCATCTTTGTCGAAAAAGGGACATTAACGATTCGCGAAGGTCAGACCGTTTTTTGCGTGAATGCTGGAGAAAGTTTGCTGTTATGGCCGCAGCGTTCGCATATTGGTGTGGGACAGTTTCCGGCTGATTTAAAATTTTACTGGCTACACTTTGAGGTGACAGCAGAAAACGATGCTTCACTTACAGAACCGTTGCTTGCGATTCCTCAGCATGCCCGGGTTAGCGAGCCACAATATATTATTTCGCTGTTTCGCCAGTTCTTACGCGAGCAGGAAAATATTCATCGCAGCGTTGCGCTGGAACTGATCCTACTGCTGATTTTGCAGCAAATCTCCGCGGCGGCTAGTGAGCAACCCGCAGATAGCCCCGGTAATGCGCTGGCATGGAAAGCGCAACAAATAATCCACACCCAGTTCCACCTGCCGATTAGTGCCTCAACTCTGGCGAAAGAGCTGCATTGCAATGCGGATTATCTGGGGCGTGTATTCCGGAGCGCTTTCCGGCTGACGCTAACTGAAGCATTGCATCGCCAGCGGGTAAGGGCGGCAGAAAAGCTGTTGATCAGTGACTCGCTGTCGCTTACCGAAGTGGCGATTAAATGTGGATTTAATGATGTGGGTTACTTTCGTAAAATCTTTCGTAAGCATACCAGCCTGACGCCTGCGGCGTGGAAAAGGCGCTACTGCAAAGAGCATATTAATTCGGCGTAAATGAGGATCGCCGGGGGCGCTATGCTTACCCGGCCTAAAAAATTGCAGGCAATCCCCAAAGTCGTTCAGTCACCTGACAATATTTAACCGTTTCCCCTGTCCGATCAAAGCGTCAGGGGCAGTCTCTCTGGCACTCTGTGGTTTTCACGCAGAGGGAGGGGGCAATGAACGCGTTTATTATGGCGGATGCGGCAAAATGTATTGGGTGTCGTACCTGCGAAGTTGCCTGCGTCGTCGCGCATCAGCAAAACCAGGACTGTGCTTCGGTCTCTTCTTCTGCGTTTATACCGCGGATTCGGGTCATCAAAGACGACGCCTTTACCACGGCGGTCGCCTGCCATCAATGCGAAGACGCTCCCTGTGCGAATGTTTGTCCAACTCACGCCATTCGTCGTGAACATGGGCATATCTTCGTTGAACAGGCACGTTGTATTGGTTGTAAAAGCTGTATGCTGGCCTGCCCGTTTGGGGCAATGAATGTCGTTGCCCGTTCGTCGCGGGTGCAGGCGATAAAATGCGATTTGTGCTGGCATCGCGAGGCGGGACCAGCGTGTGTCGAAGCCTGCCCGACCAGCGCGTTGCAGTGTATTGATGTCGTCAGTATTCAGCGCCAGCGCCTGCGTTCACAGCCGCTGTGAAGTGAGCCCGACCCGCACTTGGGTCGGGTTTGCGTTAGCCTTCCAGCCAGGCGCGTTCGATCTCTTCAGCCAGAATCTTCACGCCAGCTTCGATTTTCTCCGGCTCTGGCACGTAGTTCATCCGCATGCACTGATGGGTATGCGGCCAGGGTTTATCCAGCCCCGGGAAGAAGTAGTCACCAGGAACCATCAGTACGCCGCGTGCTTTCAGACGCTGATACAACAGTTCGGTGGTGATCGGTAAATCTTTGAACCATAGCCACAGGAAAATCGCGCCTTCAGGTTTATGGATAAGGCAGCGATCTTCAGACAAGTAGCGGCGAATAATCGCAATCGTCTCCTGAACGCGCTGATAGTAAAACGGCTTGATAACCGTTTCGGACAGGCGCAGCAGATCGTTACGTTTAATCATCTCGCACATCATCGCCGGTCCCATCCCGCCAGGTGCAAGGCTGATGATGCCGTTCATATTGGTAATCGCAGTGATGATTTTTTCATTCGCGATAATGATACCGCAGCGGGAGCCTGGCAGACCCAGCTTGGAAAGGCTCATGCACAACACAATGTTGGGGTTCCACAGTGGGCGTGCTTCGCTAAAGATAATGCCTGGGAATGGTACGCCATAGGCGTTATCAATCACCAGCGGGATCCCATGCTGGTTGGCCAGCCGGTCCAGCTTCATCAGCTCGTCGTCGGTGATCACGTTGCCTGTCGGGTTAGTGGGGCGCGATACGCAGATCATCCCTGTCTCTTCACCGATGTGCAGGTGTTCAAAATCAACGTGATACTTAAACTGGCCTTCCGGTAGCAGCTCAATGTTCGGACGTGCTGAGACGAAGAGATCTTCTTCCAGCCCGGAATCGGCATAGCCAATGTATTCCGGCGCTAACGGGAATAACACTTTTTGCGTTGTTCCGTCAGCGTGGCGTCCGGCGAACAGATTGAATAAGTAGAAAAACGCGCTCTGACTGCCATTTGTCAGTGCAATATTTTGTGGCTCGATATCCCAACCCTGCTTCTCACGTAGCAGTTTCGCCAGTTCAGACAGTAGCTCGGTTTTCCCTTGCGGACCGTCATAATTGCAAAGCGCATCAGTGGCTTTGCCGTTTGCCAGCATATCTGTCAGCAGAGACTGGAAGTAATTTTGCATCTCTGGAATTTGCGCCGGATTACCACCGCCGAGCATGATGGCGCCTGGGGTGCGTAAACCGTCGTTGAGGTCCTCCATCAGGCGGGTGATGCCTGAATGGCGGGTAAATTTGTCGCCAAAAAGTGAGAATGTCATAGCAGGGGGTCTGTCGAACTGAGTAGTAAAGTGGCTAACCATAGCGCTACCTATGGCAGGGTGCAAATCAGGGGGAGCGGGCTGGATTGATGTTTTGTGCTACAGATGTTTGCCTGGCTGGTTTTTTATTTTGTGTTGGGCTTCCCGCTGTATGCACAGCGAGAAGCCTGTTGGGATCAGGGCTGACCGGCCCACACCACCATCACCTTATCGTCGCCATGCTCGCGGATAAATCCGTATCCCTGCTTCAATGTCAGCGTGGTCTGTTTACCAGCACCGATGGCGGGATGTCTGGCCCGGAACTGACTGATGCGCTGCCAATGAGTGACGCTGGCGGCAGATTTCCCGGCCACATCCGGCCAGTTCATTTCTGAGCGCGTACCCTGCAATGGGTCTGAACCTGTTGGTCCAAAGGGCCGGGCCGACTCGTCTCCGTAAAAGAGTTGTACCGCGCCTGGCGCCAGCAGCAATAGCTCGGCGGCTTTGTCTCCACCTTCGCGGAACAGACGCGTATCGTGCGAGGAAAGATAGCTCAGAACGTTGAAATCCTGTAGTTTTTCAGCCATTTGTTGCCAGGTGACATCCATATTTGCCAGACAATCGACGGCCTTTGCCGCCTGCTCCTGATAGTCGAAATTGATCATCGCATCAAAGCCGTGACGGTAATAGTCGCTTTGCATCACGCCGTGACCCCAGGCCTCGCCGGTCATCCAGAAAGGTTTGTCATCAAGCGCTTTATCCGGGTTCGCTTTCTTCCATTCAACCAGCGCCGCGCTGGCCTGTGTTTTTAACTGCTGCCAGGCGGGAAGTTCGACGTGTTTGGCGGTATCGACCCGAAACCCGTCAATCCCGTAATCACGCACCCACTGGCTGAGCCAGTGGGTCAGATAATCGCGGGGCGTATAACCAGCAATAGCTTTAGCGTGCGTATCCGGTTTGTGTTGATAAAAGTTTGGCAGCCCGGAAGGCGTGGTGGATTCGGTTTTCAGATCGGGCAGGAAAGCCAGCGACATGGTCAGGTCGTCAAAACCCGGATTGTCGTAATCGCCAATATCGGTGCGGATCCAGTTTTTCCCCCACCATTTTTCCCAGCCTGCTTTATCGCTGAAGTTGATGTAATCATTAAAGCTGTGCCAGCTTTGCCCGGCGGCTGGCTTCCAGTCCGTCCAGCGTTCACCGAGCGTGTTTTTCAGTTCATGGCCCGACAAGTACAGGGCCCCAAACTGATACTCCTGCATATCCGCCAGCGTGGCGTAGCCGGTATGATTCATGACGACATCAAACAGGATGCGAATGCCGCGCTGGTGCGCGCCGTCAACCAGCGCACGCAGGTCAGCTTCATTACCCATATTCGCATCGAGCGTGGTCCAGTCCTGAGTGTAATAGCCGTGGTAAGCATAATGGGGGAAATCGCCTTTGGTGCCACCGCCGACCCAGCCGTGGATTTGCTCAAACGGCGCGCTGATCCATAACGCATTGACGCCCAGTTGTTGCAGATAGTCGAGTTTGCTGGCAAGACCGCGTAAATCGCCCCCGTGGAAGGTGCCAATTTCCTGCATGCCATCGCTGCGCCGACCGTAGCTGTGGTCGTTGCTCGGGTCACCATTTACAAAGCGGTCTGTCAGGACGAAATACACCGTAGCGTTATGCCAGTCGAAAGCGGCCGGGGCATCGGTTTCCGCCCGTTCCAGCAGCAACAGTCCGTTACTGGCTGCGGCAGGCTGTAGGGTAATTGTCCCATTTTTTACCGTTGCCGTTTTCTGGCTGTAGAAATCGCGCACCACGGCACCTTCCGGAAAGGTCTGGCTCACATCCAGTGTTAACGGCGAACCATCCCATTTCGGGCACTGGCGAATCTGGGTCGTGACAGGGTCTGCTGCGCTTTTTACCGAGAGCATCAACGTTGGCGTTCCGGAGCGGGTATCCACTTCCAGCGTGTAATCGCCGTCTTTGAATAAGCGCCATTGCGGCGGGGCGCCTTCACACGGTTTTAGCGACAGCATCTGGTTGAGTTTTATCGCATCAGCAGGCTGCCAGCACTGTTGGTCAAAATTTAGGATTAAAGGACGCGTACCCTTCGTCAACGCTGCATGGCTGACGAATTTACCCGTACCTTCCGCTTCGAAGGTGGGGAGTCCCTGAGAAGTCCATGATGAGGCGATGGCAATGCCGGGCATGAGCGCCAGCGCAACGGCGGCAAGTTTCATAATGCTGTCCTTGGTGCTGCGATTTTCGCCAGTTTGCCAGTGAAATCAGGCCGGAAACTCCTCCTTTGAGTCGATTCCGCCAGGAGGAGAAGTGAGGGTGAGCGATCGCGCGCAAAAAATGAACTTATTTTGCGATAACCTCCACATTTTCTTCGAATTAATAGCACCCTGAACCGTTAATGCGTGACATGGTTTCAGAATTGGACTATTCCTTTGGGTGCTCTTGACGGCTATTTTTGATATGATTTGAGATTCATCTCTCATTTTTGTGAAAAATATAAGGTGTTGGAATGTATAAATCCGACCAGGAGACCTAATGATATTGACTCCCATTCGACGATATGGGGCAATGATTCTTATGTTACTCACCGTTGCATTTTCGGGTGAGGTGCTGGCAAAGACACACACGGCGACAACGAGTCACAAGCCCCAGGTAATCAAGACAAGTAATACACAGGTAAGCAGTAAACAAGAGTATTCTCGCAATAGTGCAAAGAGTAGTTCACTTCCTGATTTGCGAAAATACCCTTCCGGAACACCAAGGAAAAAAGCGTTTCTCCGGACGGTTATGCCTTATATTACCAGTCAAAATGCTGCCATTACGGCGGACCGTAACTGGCTGATTTCAAAACAGTACCAGAACCGCTGGTCACCGACTGAGCGTACGCGTATGAAAGACATCGCGAAGCGCTACAAGGTGAGCTGGTCTGGCAACACGCGTAAAATCCCATGGAATACGCTGCTTGAGCGCGTAGACATTATCCCGACCAGTATGGTGGCAACCATGGCTGCGGCTGAAAGTGGCTGGGGTACGTCGAAGCTGGCGCGTAGCAACAACAACCTGTTTGGCATGAAATGTGGCAAAGGTCGTTGTAACAATGCCCCGGGTAAGGTGAAAGGCTACTCACAGTTTGAATCGGTGAAAGAGTCGGTGAATGCTTACGTCATCAACCTGAACACGCATCCGGCTTACTCTTCATTCCGTAAGTCACGTGCGCAGCTGCGTAAAGCCGATCAGGAAGTCACCGCTACCGCGATGATTCATAAGCTGAAGGGTTATTCCACTAAAGGACAGAGCTACAACAACTATCTGTTCGCAATGTATCAGGATAACCAGCGTTTAATCGCCGCGCATATGTAATTCTGTGTGCCGGATGGCGGCTTCGCCGCATCCGGCAATAATCCTCACAGCAACACTTCGCTGTTCACATCGCGATACTCTTTGGGCGTCGTGTCATACTCTTTCTTAAAGACCGAATAAAAGTATTGCAGAGACGGATAGCCGCACATCTGTGAGATTTCGTTGATTGAAAGCGTGGTAGATATCAACAGGCTGCGCGCTTTTTCCAGCTTTTCGGCATGAATCACGGCGTGGATAGTCTCTCCAACTTCTTCTTTAAAACGCTTCTCCAGATTCGAACGAGAAATCCCCACTGAATCCAGCACTTGTTCAACCTTAATACCTTTACAGGCATGGTTGCGGATAAAGTGCATCGCCTGAATCACCGCCGGATCGGTTAATGAACGGTAGTCGGTTGAGCGGCGTTCAATGACGCGCACCGGAGGAACCAGTGTACGTTGCAGCGGCAGCTCTTCATTTGCCAGTAAACGATGTAAGAGCTTAGCGGCCTGATACCCCATCTGCCTGGCTCCCTGAGCCACGGATGAAAGCGCCACCCGCGACAGATAGCGGGTCAGTTCTTCGTTGTCGATCCCAATCACACACAGCTTTTCCGGAACCGGAATATGCAGGTGTTCGCAAACTTGCAGGACGTGTCGTGCTCGTGCATCGGTAACGGCGATAATACCGGTTTGCGGCGGTAGTGTTTGTAGCCAGTCCGCCAGACGATTTTGCGCGTGCTGCCAGTTTTCCGGTGCGGTTTCCAGCCCCTGATAGACAACGCCGCGGTACTTCTCTTTGGCAACCAGCTGGCAAAACGCATATTCACGTTCCGCGGCCCAGCGTTTGCCGCTTGACGATGGCAGACCATAGAATGCAAAGCGGTTAACCCCTTTTTCCTTCAGGTGCAGGAAAGCGCTTTCTACCAACGCATGGTTGTCGGTGGCGATGTAATGTACCGGTGGATAATCTTGCTCCAGATGGTAGGAGCCTCCAACGCCGATGATGGGAACTTCAACATCGGCAAGTAATTGCGCAATATCATCATCGTCATAATCAGCAATAACGCCGTCGCCTAACCAGTCTTTAATATTATCGATACGGGCGCGGAAATCTTCCTCAATGAATATATCCCACTCGGATTGCGATGCCTGTAAATATTCACCCACACCTTCTACCACCTGGCGGTCGTAGGCTTTATTGGCATTAAATAGCAGAGTGATGCGGTGACGTTTATCAAACATAAGAACCTGTCCTGGAAAGGTTAACGTGGGCCTGTCGATACTAGCAAAACCGCAGGTACGACTGCTTGATGAAGCGTGACAAAATTCCTGATTGCCTGAGGCTACGCAAAATTTACATACTGGTCGCGGGATGACAATTGTCATTTTTTATCTGCGCATTACGGTTTTTTGTTTAATGACTAACCTTCGATCGCGATCGCTTTTTTATTTCTTTATTTAGCGCGTTTTTTTGGGAGCCAGCGCACGTTTGGGTATTCTCTTAATGGCGGTGTGAAATAACGTAATTGAGCAATAAATCAGGAAATTCCAGTATAGCCATATCGCAGTTTACTTGCCGTATTACCTGATTATGGAGCTTATTATGCCGGCTTATTTTGACCAACTCGATCGTGTTCGTTTCGAAGGCACTCAATCCACCAACCCGCTCGCATTTCGCCATTACAACCCTGACGAAATCGTATTGGGCAAGCGCATGGAAGATCATCTGCGTTTTGCGACCTGCTACTGGCATACCTTCTGCTGGAACGGGGCGGATATGTTCGGTATGGGCGCTTTCGATCGTCCATGGCAGCAGCCTGGTGAAGCTCTGGCGCTGGCGAAACGCAAAGCGGATGTGGCATTTGAGTTTTTCCACAAGCTGAACGTGCCTTACTACTGCTTCCATGACGTGGATGTTTCGCCGGAAGGCGCGTCTTTGAAAGAGTACAAAAACAACTTTGCGCAGATGGTTGATGTGCTGGCGGCAAAACAGGAACAGAGCGGCGTGAAGCTGCTGTGGGGTACAGCAAACTGCTTCACTAACCCACGCTACGGTGCGGGTGCGGCCACAAACCCAGATCCAGAAGTGTTCAGCTGGGCCGCCACGCAGGTGGTTACGGCCATGGATGCCACGCACAAGTTAGGTGGTGAAAACTACGTTCTGTGGGGCGGCCGTGAAGGTTATGAAACACTGCTGAATACCGATCTGCGTCAGGAACGTGAGCAGATTGGTCGTTTCATGCAATTAGTCGTGGAACACAAACACAAAACTGGTTTCCAGGGCACTTTGCTTATTGAGCCGAAACCGCAGGAACCGACCAAGCACCAGTACGACTACGATGCGGCAACCGTGTACGGATTCCTCAAGCAGTTCGGTCTGGAAAAAGAGATCAAACTGAATATCGAAGCCAACCACGCTACGCTTGCAGGCCATTCGTTCCATCACGAAATCGCCACCGCTATCGCGCTGGGTCTGTTTGGCTCTGTCGATGCCAACCGCGGTGACGCACAGCTGGGCTGGGATACCGACCAGTTCCCGAACAGCGTAGAAGAGAATGCCTTGGTGATGTACGAAATCCTGAAAGCGGGCGGCTTCACTACCGGCGGCCTGAACTTTGATGCCAAAGTACGTCGTCAGAGCACCGATAAATACGATCTGTTCTATGGTCATATTGGCGCGATGGATACCATGGCGCTGTCGCTGAAAATTGCGGCCCGTATGATTGAAGACGGTGGCCTGGATCAGCGTGTGGCTAAACGTTATGCCGGTTGGAATGGTGAGCTGGGCCAGCAAATTCTGAAAGGCCAGATGACGCTGACAGAAATTGCGCAGTACGCTGAACAACATAACCTGGCGCCAGTGCACCAGAGCGGTCATCAGGAATTGCTGGAAAATCTGGTAAACCATTATTTGTTCGACAAATAACGGGTCTCTGAGAACGTTCGTAAGCCCGGTCAGCTAGCGCTACCGGGCCTTTCTTTAAGGAACGATGCCTTATGTATATCGGGATAGATCTTGGCACATCAGGCGTAAAGGCCATTCTGCTCAATGAGCAGGGCGATGTGGTGGCTTCAAAAACGGAGAAACTCACCGTCTCGCGCCCGCACCCGTTATGGTCAGAACAAGACCCTGAGCAGTGGTGGCTGGCAACGGATCGCGCGGTAAAAGCACTGGGCCAGCAGCATTCACTCCGCGAGGTGAAAGCGTTGGGGATTGCCGGGCAGATGCACGGCGCGACGCTACTGGATGAACAACAGAAGGTATTGCGTCCGGCTATCTTATGGAACGACGGTCGCTGTGCTGAAGAGTGCGTGATGCTGGAGAGTCAGGTTCCGCAGTCTCGAGCCATCACTGGCAACCTGATGATGCCTGGCTTTACCGCGCCAAAACTGCTGTGGGTGCAACGCCACGAGCCGGAGATTTTCAACCAGATTGATAAAGTCCTGCTGCCGAAAGATTACCTGCGTTTGCGCATGACCGGTGATTTTGCCAGCGATATGTCTGATGCGGCAGGGACAATGTGGCTGGATGTCGCGAAGCGTGACTGGAGCGATGTCATGCTGGCTGCCTGTAAACTGACTCGCGCACATATGCCTGCGCTCTATGAAGGCAGCGAGATTACCGGAACCTTATTGCCAGACGTCGCTAAAGCCTGGGGAATGCAGGAGGTTGCGGTTGTTGCCGGAGGCGGTGATAACGCGGCGGGCGCGGTTGGCGTAGGCATGATGAATGCCGGTCAGGCGATGCTTTCGCTGGGGACATCCGGCGTCTATTTTGCGGTGAGTGATGGTTTCCTTAGCAAACCGGAAAGTGCGGTTCACAGTTTTTGCCATGCTTTGCCTGAGCGATGGCATCTGATGTCTGTAATGTTAAGTGCAGCATCGTGTCTGGACTGGGCGGCAAAATTAACTGGACTGGCGAGCGTTCCTGCGTTGATTGACGCTGCGCAACAGGCGGATGAACACGCGGAGCCGGTCTGGTTTTTACCTTATTTGTCCGGCGAGCGTACGCCGCATAACAATCCGCAGGCTAAGGGCGTATTTTTCGGTCTGACGCATCAGCATGGTCCGGCAGAACTGGCACAGGCGGTGCTGGAAGGTGTGGGTTTCGCTCTGGCTGACGGTATGGACGTGGTACATGCCTGTGGCGTTCAGCCCGCCAGCATTACGCTGATCGGCGGTGGGGCACGCAGTGAATACTGGCGTCAGATGCTATCTGACATCAGCGGATTGCAGTTGGATTACCGTACCGGCGGTGACGTTGGCCCTGCACTCGGCGCGGCGCGCCTGGCGCAAGTTGCCATGAATCCGCAAACGTCGTTATCAGAGTTACTGCCTCAGCTTACGCTGGAGCAGGCGCATTATCCTGACGCGGAGCGTCATGCTCGTTATCAACAGCGTCGAGAAACCTTCCGTCGTATCTATCAGCAATTACAACCGCTGATGTCCTGACCACTTTCCCCTCTGGCTAGCAGAGGGGAATTTGCCGCATACATATATCCACAAAAATAATAAGTTACACGTATGGATGTATTCTGAAAGTCCTGCGTAGTCGCTTTTTTCTGTGTTGTCTTTAGCGGGTTATTCATATTGTATCCATGATGGATAAGGAGATCCCAATGAAGACAACCAGGCTGTTGCCATGGATATTATTCCTCTCAGGCATACTGACTTACAGTATCGGTTTATGGCGCGCATGCCCGTTATTGAGCGGCAAGGGGTATTTTTTGGGGGCGCTGATGACGGGGATGTTCGTAACGTATGCCTATCAGCGCGCAGTAAATCTCAATCAAAACGATGAACGCTTCGCTTCCGTATGTCAGATGGTGGCGCTCATCACGGCAGGGTTGTTGCTGGTGGGGGTGTGGAATGCCCCGTTGGCGCCCTTCGAAATAGGGTTATACCCGGCAGCATTCTTCGTCTGTTTAATGGGGCAATTTTTACTGCAGCGTTCGCGTAATCAGGCGCTGCCTGGAGACACCTAACTCACCAGCCTACGCGTATCAATACGCTGCAACAGAATAGACAACAGTAAACTTCCTGCCAGCGTGGCGCTAAAAATCCACAGCATATCCAGCGGTGGCCAGTTTTTGAGTTCAATTCCGTTGGTACGTAGTGCGTGAATGATCAGCGCATGAAAACCATAAATGCCCAATGAATGGCGAGAAATAAGGCCCAGTAGCGGCAGGGTACGTGTGCTGAGCGTATTTTTGACCAGCGTCAGGAGCGAGGCGGCGCAAATAAATACCGCTGGGCCGCAGTAGAGGTACCAGGTGTCGGCAAAATTGCCTCGCCAGCGCAGTTCATGCAATGTGCCACGAGAAATAATAAATACTGCGGTAATAAATACCGCCGCACAGAGCCAGCTGAGCGCACGCTTTTGCGTATCCATCATGCCAATCGCCCGGCCCAGCATGCCGTACAGGATGTAATAGAAAGTATCGCCACTGATGTACAGGTTGACTGGGAGCCACTCAAAGCCGCCGATTTTTTGCGAGACGGTGTTGGGATTGGCAATCACCCCAATCACAACCATGAGCGCCAGTAGCATCTTGCCGCTGATATTTTTCACCTGTATCAGCGGAGAAACCAGGTAGATGACGGCGATCGCGAAGAAAAACCACAGGTGATAGAACACCGGCTTTTGCAGCAGGTTCTTCAGCGACAGCTCTGCGTTGATTGAGGTAAACAGCAGGATATAGGCCAGCGCCACGCTGCTGTAGAACAGAATGCAAAGTGCGATGCGCAGGAAATGGCGCGGTTTGGCGCTACGCTCACCAAAGAACAGATAGCCCGAAATCATAAAGAACAGCGGAACGCTGACGCGAGAGGCTGAATTGAGCACGTTAGCCAGATCCCAATTCAACGGGCTGACGCTTTGCGCATTGGTGATGTACCAGGTTGTGGTGTGGATCATCACGACCATTAAACAGGCTATCCCGCGCAGGTTATCAATCCAGAAAATTTTGGGCTGCATCAGTTCCTCTGTGTCCATTAAAAAAAGTCTGACCGATATTTTGCGAACGTAGCTCACTGGAATAATCCGAGTTCTTACGCTAAAGCTTGAGATGGTCTGATGAGATTCTCAAAATAGGATCTGTTTCCAGACACTAATAATAAGACTGACCAGCAAACCAGGCGGTAATAAAATGATGATGAAGTATTTCTTTCCCGCGATCGCTGCCCTTTTGCTGGTAGCGTGCGCTGACACACAATCGTCTGCACCTGCGCAGAAAGCGCAAAAGGTTAAGGTCAGTGCCACACGTTCGCTGGATATGGAGTCATTGTGCAAAAATGAGGCGGCGCAACGCTACAACACTGGCGCGCAGAAAATTGATATCTCTGGACTGGAACAATTCCAGGGCAGCTATGAGATGCGTGGTTCTACCTTCCGTAAAGAGAGTTTTGTCTGTTCTTTTGATGCAGACGGGCAGTTTTTGCACCTTTCCATGCGCTAAGTTCCCCCTTTTTCCCGTTTCGTACTGTATATCTTGCAGCCAGCGGGTATACTGACCGCTTCCTTTAAATCCACACGTATCCAGCACGAAATAATATGCAAAAGTTTGATACCAGGACCTTCCAGGGCTTGATCCTGACCTTACAGGATTACTGGGCTCGCCAGGGCTGCACCATCGTTCAACCATTGGACATGGAAGTCGGCGCGGGAACATCTCACCCAATGACCTGCCTGCGTGCGCTGGGGCCGGAGCCGATGGCGACTGCTTATGTGCAGCCTTCTCGTCGTCCGACCGATGGCCGCTATGGCGAAAACCCGAACCGCTTACAGCATTACTATCAGTTCCAGGTAGTGATTAAGCCGTCTCCGGACAACATTCAGGAGCTGTACCTGGGTTCTCTGAAAGAACTGGGTATGGACCCGACCATTCACGATATCCGTTTCGTGGAAGATAACTGGGAAAACCCGACGCTGGGTGCCTGGGGTCTGGGTTGGGAAGTGTGGCTGAACGGCATGGAAGTGACGCAGTTCACCTACTTCCAGCAGGTTGGTGGCCTGGAATGTAAGCCAGTAACCGGGGAAATTACTTACGGTCTGGAACGTCTGGCCATGTACATTCAGGGCGTAGACAGCGTTTACGACCTGGTCTGGAGCGACGGCCCGCTGGGTAAAACTACTTACGGCGACGTGTTCCATCAGAACGAAGTGGAGCAATCCACCTACAACTTTGAATACGCCGACGTGGACTTCCTGTTCACCTGCTTCGAGCAGTACGAGAAAGAGGCGCAGCAGCTGCTGGCGCTGGAAAATCCGCTGCCGCTGCCTGCGTATGAACGCATTCTGAAAGCCGCCCATAGCTTCAACCTGCTGGATGCGCGTAAAGCCATCTCCGTCACTGAGCGTCAGCGCTATATCCTGCGCATTCGCACCCTGACCAAAGCAGTGGCAGAAGCTTACTACGCTTCCCGTGAAGCCCTTGGCTTCCCGATGTGCAACAAAGACAAATAAGAGGCGGCCATGTCTGAGAAAACTTTTCTGGTGGAAATCGGCACTGAAGAGCTGCCACCAAAAGCACTGCGCAGCCTGGCTGAGTCCTTTGCTGCAAACTTTACCGCGGAGCTGGATAACGCTGGCATCGCGCACGGCAACGTTGAGTGGTTCGCCGCGCCGCGTCGTCTGGCGCTGAAAGTCGCGAATCTGGCGGAATCTCAACCCGATCGCGAAGTTGAAAAACGCGGTCCGGCCATTGCTCAGGCGTTTGACGCTGAAGGCAAACCGAGCAAAGCGGCAGAAGGTTGGGCACGTGGCTGCGGTATCACGGTTGATCAGGCTGAGCGTCTGACTACCGACAAAGGCGAATGGCTGCTGTACCGTGCGCATGTAAAAGGCGAAAGCGCAGAAACGCTGCTGCCAAACATGATCGCCACGTCACTGGCGAAGCTGCCTATCCCGAAACTGATGCGCTGGGGCGCGTCTGATGTCCACTTCGTGCGTCCGGTTCACACCGTGACCCTGCTGTTGGGCGACAAAGTGATTCCGGCAACGATTCTGGGCATTCAGTCCGATCGCGTGATCCGTGGACACCGCTTTATGGGCGAGCCGGAATTCACCATCGATTCTGCCGATCAGTACCCGGAAATCCTGCGTGAGCGCGGCAAAGTAATTGCGGATTACGCTGAGCGTAAAGCGAAAATCAAAGCCGATGCTGAAGAAGCGGCGCGTAAGATTGGCGGTAACGCTGACCTGAGCGAAAGCCTGCTGGAAGAAGTCACCTCGCTGGTGGAATGGCCGGTAGTGCTGACCGCGAAATTCGAAGAGAAATTCCTCGCTGTTCCGTCTGAAGCGCTGGTACACACCATGAAAGGTGACCAGAAGTACTTCCCGGTTTACGCGAACGACGGCAAACTGCTGCCGAACTTTATCTTCGTTGCCAACATCGAATCGAAAGATCCGATCCAGATTATCTCCGGTAACGAGAAAGTCGTTCGTCCGCGCCTGGCGGATGCCGAGTTCTTCTTCAATACCGACCGTAAAAAACGTCTGGAAGACCATCTGCCGCGTCTGCAAACCGTGCTGTTCCAACAGCAACTGGGTACGCTGCGCGACAAGACTGACCGTATCCAGGCGCTGGCGGGCTGGATTGCTGGTCAGATTGGCGCTGATGTTAACCACGCAACGCGTGCTGGCCTGCTGTCCAAGTGTGACCTGATGACCAACATGGTCTTCGAGTTCACCGACACCCAGGGTGTGATGGGCATGCACTACGCGCGTCACGATGGCGAAGCAGAAGATGTAGCTGTGGCGCTGAACGAGCAGTATCAGCCGCGTTTTGCCGGTGATGACCTGCCGTCGAACCCGGTAGCTTGTGCCGTGGCGATTGCTGACAAGATGGACACCCTGGCGGGTATCTTCGGTATCGGTCAGCATCCGAAAGGCGACAAAGACCCGTTTGCGCTGCGTCGTGCTGCGCTGGGTGTGCTGCGTATTATCGTTGAGAAGAACCTGAATCTGGATCTGCAAACGCTGACCGAAGAAGCGGTTCGTCTGTATGGTGACAAGCTGACCAACGCCAACGTGGTGGATGACGTTATCGACTTTATGCTCGGTCGCTTCCGCGCCTGGTATCAGGACGAAGGTTATACCGTCGACACTATTCAGGCCGTACTGGCACGTCGTCCGACTCGTCCGGCTGATTTTGACGCACGTATGAAGGCGGTTTCGCACTTCCGTACGCTGGAAGCCGCGTCCGCGCTGGCTGCCGCGAACAAGCGTGTATCGAACATCCTGGCGAAGTCTGAAGAGACGCTGAATGACCGCGTGAATGCGGCAACGCTGAAAGAGCCGGAAGAAATTGCGCTGGCGATGCAGGTGGTTGTGCTGCGCGATAAGCTGGAGCCTGTCTTCGCTGCCGGTCGTTACCAGGAAGCGCTGGTTGAGTTGGCGGAACTGCGTGAACCGGTTGATGCGTTCTTCGAGAAAGTGATGGTCAACGTAGAAGATAAAGATCTGCGTATTAACCGTCTGTCTATGCTCGAAAAACTGCGCGAGCTGTTCCTGCGCGTGGCAGATATTTCTCTGTTGCAGTAACGGCCCTGCGCTGACTTAGAAAATGCCGGATTGCGGCTTCGCCTTATCCGGCCTACGAGAGAAACACCAGTAGGCCGGATAAGCATTGCGCCATCCGGCATTTTTTTATGTTATTAGTGCAACTGCAATTTTGTCAGACAGGTCTGGCTGTCTTCCATCGTCTTAATAGGATACTCCGCCGTTTTACCGTTGTAGCTCACTGCGATGGTGCCTTCCATATTGCGCGGTAGCCATACCCCGACAAAGCCATTACGGCCGCTCTTCATCGCTTTTTGTACCACCACATCACCCTTGTTATCCGTCACTTTGACATTGAATGTCTTCTCCGGCATTTCGCCCTGGCAGCCAGAAAGGCTGTGGTTGAAACAAGGATGTGTTTGCCATTCATACGGGGCAAACGACAGATAGAACTTGTCACCGAGCGGCAGGGTATAAACCTGATCGCCCGAAGAGAGCTTCAACGCGGTGCTGGTGATGGACGCTGAGTACGGCAGCGGGCGACTCTGCGGTGACTGATCAATCGTCTCTACGATTTGTTCGACGGATTTCCCGCTAAGCCCGTGTTCGGCCAGAAAAGTAGCTTCCGGCGTTGCCGCGAACGCAGTACCTGTAGTGAGCAAACCTAAAATCAGCAGCAGTGAGGATTTCGACATAGCTTCAATTCCTTGTGAAAATTGTGGAATATAGACTGGCTCACTATAAAGCTTGCCCTTAGGGAAAGGTCAAAGGGGCGACGGGTAAAGTAATGCAAAGAAGCGTTTAGGTGGGATGTGCTGCGAAGTACAGATAAAAAAAATCCCCGCCGTTTGGCAGGGATTCAGAATTTTGAGCTTTTTAAGCTTACAGGCTGGTTACGTTGCCAGCTGCCGGGCCTTTAGCGCCGCTTTCGATGGTGAAGGAAACTTTCTGACCTTCGTCCAGAGATTTGTAGCCATCGTTCTGGATAGCAGAGAAGTGTACGAACACGTCTTTAGAGCCATCGTCAGGAGTGATGAAGCCGAAACCTTTGTCAGCGTTGAACCATTTTACGATACCAGTCATTTTACCGGACATAGTGTATTACCTTTTAAAAAATAAGTGTGCCTTTCGGCGATATGGCGTGCTTTACAGATTTTTTAACAGTAAAGGAAATGCTCACTACGAAGGGTATCAACGATAACTCTTGAAGGGACTTGCCTTACTAACTGCTGTAATGGTCTGTACGTCAAACCGTTGAGGGCATTAACTCATTTTACGCATGTGGATGCAACTACTATTTTCTTTTTTGTGGATAACCTTCGTAAGAGAACGGCCCTGAAACAGGACCGTTCTTAAGCAAAATTGAAAAATAGTTCAATCCATCAGTTGCTTACTTAACCTAGGGTCTGCCTGAATCAGGCGCATTAACTTCAATTCGGTAGTGGAAGGCTTTACGCGTTTAGACTCCCATTCATGAACCATCGCGACCGTCACGCCCATCACTCGGGCAAAATCATCTGTTTTTAAACCTGTCCCTCGTCGTAGCTGTTCAAATTCGGTGAAAGGGTTGGTTTTTTGCGGCAGAGTGACCGTCTGCGATACATCTTTAAAAACAATCTGCTCCAGACTGCTTAGCAGTTCAAACATAGGATCTTTGTATTCCATTGAGAACTCCTACAAATCACACAGCGGGATCGTGAATTTCTTCGAAGCTCATTAAGAGTAGTCGGAAAAAATGAAGCCGGATTTAAGGGTTGTGTGATGGATTCGTTTCAGCGGATCGCAGGTGACAATCTTTTGCTGGCTAACGAACTGATAAAGGTCGGGATCTCCGAACGATCGATTCCGATTGTAAAGATGACTAAAATATGACGCCGAGTGGTAAATGCAGCATTGTTTAGCAAAACGAACGGTGGCGGGAACGGTTATTTTCCCCCACAAGATTACGCGGAAAGGGTATCTTGCGGGGCTGACCTGGACTATCCTTGTCAACGTCAGGCACGCGGGTGTCGTTGTGCGCATTTTTGGGTGAAAGGAGTATTAAAATGGCGACAGGTAAGTCCTGCTCTCGCTGGTTTGCGCCTGTTTTGGCGCTCTTAATGGTAGTTGGCCTGAGTGGGTGTTTTGATAAAGAAGGCGATCAACGCAAAGCGTTTATCGATTTTCTGCAGAATACTGCAATGCGTAGCGGAGAGCGTTTACCAACGCTGACCGCCGATCAGAAAAAACAGTTTGGCCCGTTTGTGTCCGATTACGCGATTCTGTATGGCTATTCGCAACAGGTTAATCAGGCGATGGACTCCGGTCTGCGTCCGGTGGTTGATAGCGTAAATGCGATTCGTGTTCCTCAGGATTATGTGACTCAGCGTGAACCGCTGCGTCAGGCAAATGGTGCGCTAGGTGTATTAGGGCAACAGTTGCAGAATGCGAAACTACAGGCAGATGCTGCGCATGGCGCGCTGAAGCAGGGCGAAGATCTGAAACCGGTCTTTGATCAGGTGTACAACAAAGTTGTTACTGCACCAGCAGAGGCCTTACAGCCGCTGATCCCTGCCGCGCAAATTTTCACGCAGCAGCTGGTGCAGGTTGGTGATTTTGTGGCGCAGCAGGATACGCAGGTGAGCTTTGTCGCCAACGGTATCCAGTTCCCAACGTCACAGCAGGCAAGTCAGTACAATACGCTGATTGGCCCGTTGGCTGCTCAGCATCAGGCATTTAATCAGGCCTGGACTGCTGCGGTGAATGCCGCTCAGTAATTAAGATACGGTAATACATGAAAGGCCGGGTGAGCGTAAGCGCTACCCGGCCTTTTGTTTATGATGCGACCTGCGGGTTTACGCAGTTCTTCTCAACGCGTCCTTGCAGCGCATCGATTAAGTTATCCACCGCACAGGCCGCCATGTTGTAGCGCGTTTCGTGCGTGGCTGAACCAATGTGCGGTACGGCCACCACGTTGGGCAGTGACAGCAGCGGTGAGTCTACCGATAATGGCTCTTGCTCAAATACATCCAGGCCAGCGGCATGAATTTCGCCTTTTTGCAGGGCAGTAATCAACGCTTTTTCATCGACCACCGGGCCACGTCCGGCGTTAATGAAAATGGCGGAAGACTTCATTTTGGCAAACTGCTCGGTGCTGAACAGATGATGCGTTTCGTCGGTTAACGGCAGGATCAGGCAGACAAAATCAGACTCCTGCAACAGCGTATCGAGGTCGCAGTAACGTGCATTGAAGCGCTCTTCTGCTTCATGATGATGACGGCGCGCATTATAGAGAATCGGCATGTTAAAGCCGAAATGCGCACGTTGTGCCAGCGCCAGCCCAATGCGGCCCATACCGACAATCCCCAGCGTTTTGTGGTGTACATCGGTACCAAACCAGTCCGGTCCGATACTTTTGGTCCATTCGCCGACCTTTACCCGTTCGGCAACTTCCACTACGCGGCGAGCGGTGCTTAACACCAGCGCCATTACCGTATCGGCGACGGTTTCCGTCAGCACGGTTGGCGTGTGCATCAACAGCACCTTACGCGCGTTGAGGGCATCGACGTCGAAGTTGTCATAGCCTACGGAAATCGTAGATGTCGCACGCAGCCTGGGCATTTTCTCCAGCAGAGCGGTATTGACGGCTTCACTGGAGCCCAGCAGACCTTCTGCATTGGCAAAAGCGTCGGCGTGCTGTGCGACCGTTTCCGGGCGCAGGTTAGGCACCTGAGTCACAGTAAAATGTTCTTCCAGGCGATGCAGTAAATCGTCAGGTAACGCTTTATAGAGAATAATGGACGGCTTCATGCGAATCTCCGTAAGTTAAAATTTAAGCGTGGCGTGCGCCAACCGGAATTTGAGAATTATTAGCAGGCTTAACAATTAAAGTTAGCCACACTGAGACAAAAAGCGCTACCCCCATAAAAATGTACGAGGCAGACGGGCTGCCGGTAGCGCCATTGAGGTAGCCGACAAACCATGAACCAAAGAATGAACCTAGCGCGCCCATGCTGTTAATCAACGCCATTGCCCCACCGGCGACGTTGCGCGGCAGCATTTCCGGGATGATGGCGAAGAAGGGACCATAGGGGGCATACATTGCCGCGCCTGCAATAACCAGCAGCGTGTAAGAAATCCAGAAGTGGTCTGCGCCTACGGCCCAGGAGCCGATAAACGCGAAAGCGGCTATTAATAACAGTGGCCAGACAAACAGCTTACGGTTTTGTAGCTTATCGGATGCCCAGGAGACGAGGATCATCGCCGCCGTTGCCGCCAGATACGGTACGGATGACAGCCAACCAACTTCCACCATCCCCAGGTTTGCGCCGCCGTTGCGGATAATCGACGGCAGCCACAGGACAAAACCATAGACGCCAATACTCCAGGCGAAATACTGCATACACAGCAGGATGACGTTACGTGAGCGGAAAGCCTCGCTATAGTTACGTACGGCTTTGATGCCTTGCTGCTCTTTTTCCAGTTGTGCCTGAAGCGCGGCTTTTTCAGATTCTGACAGCCAACCGACCTGAGACGGTTTGTCTTTTACCAGCACCCACCAGCAGAACGCCCAGATGATGGCCGGGAAGCCCTCGATGATGAACATTTCTCGCCAGCCCAGCGCCTGAATCAGGTAACCGGAAACCACGGACATCCACAGAACGGTGACCGGATTACCGAGGATCAGGAAAGTGTTTGCGCGCGAGCGTTCAGATTTCGTAAACCAGTTGCTGATATAAATCAGCATTGCCGGCATCACGGCGGCTTCAACGACGCCAAGAATAAAGCGGATGGCGGCAAGCATTGGAATATTGCTGACCATGCCGGTTAACGACGCGCATGCGCCCCAGAGGATCAGACAGACAAAAATCAGTTTTCGTACGCTGCGGCGTTCAGCGTAAATTGCGCCCGGGATCTGAAAGAAGAAATAGCCGAGGAAAAACAGCGCGCCCAGCAGGGAAGAGATCCCCTTGGTAATGCCGAGGTCCTCGTTGATACCGGCGGCGGAGGCGAAGCTGAAGTTCGCGCGGTCAAGGTACGCCAGGCTATACGTGATAAACACGATTGGCATGATGTACCACCAGCGTTTTGCTGCATTAGTTGAGCTATTCATAGACTGCCCTCTGGTTATGCTGATACGCCGCCTCTGTATGTAGGGTACAGAGTTGGCCGGGAGTTTATTCCCCTAATTGTTCACGTGTGGGTAATCCTTCGCTGTCGCCCTGAACCTGAATGGCCAGTGCGCCAATTTTATTGCCGCGGGTCACCGCCTGATGCAACGAGCGGCCTTCCAGCAGGGCACTAATAACGCCTACGGCAAAGCCATCTCCTGCGCCGACCGTATCGACCACATTGTCGACTTTTACCGGTGCCATGCAGCCTTGTTCGCCGCTGGCGGTTTTGTACCAGGCACCATCAGCCCCGGTTTTCACGATCACGGCCTTCACGCCATGGCGCAGATAAAAGTCGGCGATGGCTTCAGGCGTTTGCTGACCGGTTAAAATCATGCCCTCTTTTAACCCTGGTAAAACCCAGTCAGCCTGGAATGCCAGCCGGTTCAGTTTTTCCACCATTTCGGCTTCGCTTTTCCACAATACCGGGCGCAAATTTGGGTCAAAGGAGATGGTTTTCCCTTGGGCTTTCAGCGTGCGGGCGGTATGCGCCAGTAGTTCATAAGAGCTGGCAGAAAGCGCTGCTGCTACGCCGCTCAGGTGCAGGTGGCGCGCGCTGGCGAAATAGTCCTCGTGATAATCTTCAATGCTGAGGTGGCTGGCAGCGGAACCTTTACGGAAATATTCTACAATGGGATCGGTTCCATTTTCGACTTTAGATTTAAGCTGAAAGCCAGTAGCGTAACGCCCGTCCTGGGTGACTCCCTGCGCATCAATCCCTTCTTTTTCCAGCGACTTAACGATAAAACGGCCAAAGCTGTCGTTGCCAACGCGGCTCACCCAACCGACCTTCAGGCCCAGACGGGCAAGACCGGTCGCTACGTTAAGCTCCGCGCCTGCAACGCGCTTGATAAACTGCTCCACATCCGCCAGTTCGCCGGTTTGCGTGGCGACAAACATCGCCATCGCTTCACCAATAGTGACCACATCCAGTGAATTTTTCATGCGTTACTCCTCGCGTAACAGCTCAACGTAGCGGCGGGTAACCGCCACCAAATCCTGCCCTTCCAGGGGGAACTCAATGCCGCGTGGGACATCGTTGGGCAGCGTTTTTAGCAGCGCCAGCCAGCGCGGATCGGCGGTATCTGGCGGTACGGCGCGGTAGCTGTCGTGATATGCAACTGCGGCTTTGACATGGATATAGCCAACGGTTGACGCCAGGTTTTGTGCTGCTTCTTCCGGGGAGTCGCCCACCCACAGCCAGTTGCCCATATCGAAGGTCAGAGATATCGGCAGGTTTTGCGCCTGACAGGCTTCGTTAAAGCGCTGCATCGGCTGCAGGCGTCCGCAGTCGGTCTGATCGTTCTCGACAACCAGCTCCATTCCGCTGTTGTCCAGCCATTGGCGTAGAACGTCGAACTGTTCGGTATGGGAAAAATGGCCGAGGGAGACTTTTAACCACAGTGCCTGCAAAGCCTGCGCTTCCTCAAGTAGTTCTGGAAGACGGGGGTTGAGGCTACCGTCTTCAAGGAACAACGGTTCAGGCGCTGAGTAACAGGCCAGCAGGCCGAAGATTTCGATCGCAGAGGCCATCGTAGAGAGCGTTTTCAGCTCGGCGTCAGTTAATAGCTCGCGGCGGATTTCGACGCCGTCAGCACCGGCTTCAGCGATGATGGGCAGCATTGCCGTTTGCCCGCCTGCGGCCCGTACCTGGTCGTGGCCGTAAGCGGCGGTGACCACCATAATTTTTCTTTTCATGGAAACTCCAGACTAGCGTTCTTGTTATAACGCTAGATGGAACCGGTTCCAAAGAAAAGCCTATGATGTCGAATTTATGATCACCATCACGAAGGTAATTTAACGGCAGGTAGAGCCGCGCACGATCAGCTCGCCGGAGAAGACCTGCTCCTGAATGGCAGCGGAGCCGCCATCGATCCGGCGCACAACCTGCTCAACGGCGGTGTAACCAATCTGCCAGGTGGGTTGTTTCAATGTGGTAATACCAACGCCCGCCAGCTCGGCCCATTCCAGCTCGTCAAAACCGAGTAGGCCAATGTCGCTCCCCCAGTTGAGGCCAATGCGTTTCAGGGCGCGGGCTACTTGTAGCGTGAGGGCACCGTTGGCAGAGATAACGGCTTTGCGCATTCCACGATGCTGCTGGTGAAACTGGCGCAGGGTGTCGTCCAGTTGCGTATTGTCCGTGAGCGGGACTTCGGCATTTTGCGCGATAACGCCAGGGTATTGCGCGAGCGTGGCGCGAAAAGCGCTCAGGCGTTCGCGGCGGGTATTCACCATGCCGAGTGGTTCGCTGAGGAACAGGATGGCTTCAAAACCTTGTTCGACCAGATGCTCGGTGGCAACCGTTGCCGCCTGGGTGTTATCCAGCCCGACCATATCACAGGCGAAATCGGGAATTTTACGGTCAATCAGCACCATCGGCAGCGCAGACTGTTGCAGGCGGTTCAGCCCCTCTTCGCGCATCCCGACGGCGTTGACCACAATCCCTTCGACCTGGTAGCTGCGCAGCAGGTCGAGATAATGCAGTTCCTGATCCACTTCGTTGTTGGTGTTACACACCAGCGGGGTAAAGCCTTTATCGCGACAGGCGGCTTCAATACCACTTAGCACGTTGACGGAGTAGGGGTTAGTAATATCGGCGATGATCAGGCCAATCAGGCGGGTACGACCGTGTTTCAGGCCTCTTGCCATCAGGCTGGGACGGTAGTCGAGATCGGCAATGGCTTGTTCAATGCGGGCCAGCAGCGCGTCGGAAAGCAGGTGCTTTTCACCGTTGAGATAACGTGAAATGCTGGTCTTGCCGGTTTTTGCAGCTTTCGCCACATCGCTGATGGTTGCCCGTGTTGATTTGCTCATCGCTGATTTCCCTGAGTTTGGTGACAACACCTTAACGCGAAAATCAACGATGGCAAGTGCTTCATGCCGGATGGACGCGGACTGTCTCCATCCGGCACAAAACGTTACTGGATCGGGCTTAAGGTAATTTCTACGCGACGGTTTTGCGCTTTACCTTCCGCTGTGCTGTTGCTGGCGATCGGATTTGCCGGGCCCATACCCTGAGTGCGGATGCGGTTAGCTGCGACCCCTTGAGTGATCAAGGCGCTGGCTACGGAGTCTGCGCGCTGCTGTGACAGACGCATATTCAGATCCTGGCTGCCGGTGCTGTCGGTGAAGCCCAGCACGTTGACGGCGGTTTTATTGTACTCTTTCAGTACCATCGCCACGCCGGTCAGGGTGTTAGCACCCGCAGGCTTCAGGTTGGCACTGCTGCTGTCGAAAGTGACGTTGTTTGGCATGTTCAGAATGATGTTATCGCCACTACGCGTCACGCTGACGCCCGTCCCCTGCATTTTTTCGCGCAGTTTTGCTTCCTGTACATCCATGTAATAGCCGATACCACCACCAACGGCCGCGCCAGCCGCTGCGCCAATCAGTGCGCCTTTGCCGCAATCTTTCTTCGAAGAAGAGAGTGCGCCAATGCCCGCGCCGACCAGAGAGCCAATACCAGCGCCAATGCCGGATTTACCCGCTTCGCGTTCGCCGGTGTAAGGGTTTGTTGTGCAGCCAGAAACCGCCAGGGCGCCGCTCACGATGGCAGCAATAACAAATACACGTTTCTTCATCTTAATTCCTTAATGACTTTTTCTTCTTTGCCACAGCGACCGTGGCGGTTGATTATGACGTGTGAACATGAAGAAAATTCCAGGGAAGACTCTGAAATTTGTAAGTAACATTGAACGGCATAATAAATAATCCGTCACATCGCATTCAGGAGCGCCATCTTGGCTAATTCACCCGCACATTACTCGGTGTTAACCGCCGCCCACTGGGGACCAATCCTCGTCGACACTGATGGTGAGACGGTTTTCTCCTCGCGTGGCGCGCTGCCCACCGCTCATCCCAACTCTTTGCAAACCGTGGTGCGCGACCAGGTTCACAGTAAAACGCGGGTACGTTTTCCGATGGTGCGTAAAGGGTTTCTCGCCTCGCCGGAAAACCCACAGGGCGTACGTGGGCAGGATGAGTTTGTTCGCGTCAGTTGGGACGACGCGCTGAATCTTATCCATACGCAGCATAAACGCATCCGTGACAGCTACGGCCCGGCCTCAATTTTTGCCGGTTCGTACGGCTGGCGTTCCAACGGCGTGTTACACAAAGCGGCGACCCTGTTACAGCGTTATATGGCGCTGGCGGGCGGTTATACCGGGCATCTGGGGGATTACTCGACGGGGGCTGCGCAGGCGATCATGCCGTACGTGGTGGGCGGGAACGAAGTTTACCAGCAGCAAACCAGCTGGCCGGTGGTGCTGGAGAACAGCGAGGTGGTGGTGTTGTGGAGCGCCAATCCGCTGAATACCCTGAAGATTGCCTGGAACGCGTCCGATGAGCAGGGCCTCGCGTACTTTGAGGCATTGCGCGACAGCGGTAAACGGTTGATCTGTATCGATCCGATGCGATCGGAAAGCGTCGATTTCTTTGGCGATAAGATGGAATGGATTGCCCCGCATATGGGGACCGACGTAGCGCTGATGCTGGGCATCGCGCATACGCTGGTGGAAAACGGCTGGCATGACGAGGATTTTCTCGCCCGGTGTACTACCGGATATGACCGTTTTGCCGACTATCTGTGGGTAAATCTGACGATGTTGCAAAAAAGGCAGAATGGGCGGCAGAGATTTGTGGCATTCCGGCGGTGAAGATACGCGAACTTGCAGCGATATTTCACCAAAATACCACCATGCTGATGGCTGGATGGGGCATGCAGCGCCAACAGTATGGCGAGCAGAAACACTGGATGATTGTCACCCTGGCCGCCATGCTCGGACAAATCGGGACGCCAGGCGGCGGTTTTGGGCTGTCGTACCATTTTGCCAATGGCGGCAACCCAACGCGCCGGGCTGCGGTGCTGGCTTCAATGCAGGGCAGCGTTAAAGGCGGCACCGACGCGGTAGATAAGATCCCGGTGGCGCGAATTGTCGAAGCGCTGGAAAATCCCGGCGGTTTTTACCAGCACAACGGCATGGACCGCCATTTCCCGGACATCCGTATGCTGTGGTGGGCGGGTGGCGCTAACTTCACCCATCATCAGGACACTAACCGTTTAATTCGCGCCTGGCAAAAACCGGAGCTGGTGATCATCTCGGAGTGTTTCTGGACCGCCGCAGCAAAGCATGCCGATATCGTGCTGCCAGCAACCACCTCCTTTGAGCGTAATGATTTGACCATGACTGGCGATTACAGCAACCAGCACCTGGTGCCGATGAAGCAGGTCGTACCGCCGCAGGACGAAGCGCGAAATGATTTTGATGTCTTTGCCGAGCTGAGTGAGCGCTGGGAAAAGGGCGGATATGAACGGTTCACCGAAGGTAAAAGCGAACTGGCGTGGTTGGAGACTTTTTACAATATTGCCGGGCAACGTGGGGCCAGTCAGCAGGTGACATTGCCGCCTTTCGTCGAGTTTTGGCAGCGCAACGCCCTGATCGAAATGCCGGAAAACGCCGCCAGCGCACAGTTTATCCGTTTTGCGGATTTTCGCTGCGACCCGCAGGCGCATCCGCTGAAAACGGACAGCGGCAAAATTGAAATCTACTCCGCGAGGATTGCAGGTTACGGCTACGCGGACTGCGGGGGGCACCCGATGTGGCTGGAGCCGGATGAGTGGTTCGGTAACGCCGAACCGGACCAGCTACAGCTGCTTTCCGCCCATCCGGCGCACCGTTTGCATAGTCAGCTTAACTACAGTGCGCTACGTGAGCAGTACGCGGTAGCGGATCGTGAGCCGATAACGATTCATCCGCAGGACGCCCACGCGCGCGGCATTGCGGATGGCGATACGGTCAGGGTGTGGAACCAGCGCGGGCAAGTTCTGGCGGGCGCGGTGGTGACGGCGGGTATTAAACCCGGCGTCATCTGTATTCATGAAGGCGCCTGGCCTGATTTGGATCTCGCAGCGAACGGTATTTGTAAAAATGGCGCCGTCAACGTGCTGACCAAAGATCTCCCCAGCTCGAAGCTGGGGAATGGCTGCGCGGGCAATACTGCGCTGGCGTGGCTTGAAAAATATAGTGGACCAACGTTGGCGCTTACGGCGTTTGATCCGCCTGCCAGCCCATAATCCACGTGGGGTGGTGAGTCTCTTCCTGCCATGCGCCGTCTTCAATGCGAAAACCCAGCGCATGGTAGAAGTTCACCGCTGATTGATTCTTTTGGTAGACCTCAAGGCTGAGTATCGAAAAGCGCTGCTGGACATGCTGCACCAGCGCTTTGCCGATCCCGCTTCTGATGGCGGCAGGTGCGACAAACAGCGCGCCGAGAAAGCGGTCGTCAATCACGCTGGCAAAGCCTTTGAGCTCGCCTTCTTCTTCCCAAACCCAGGTTTGCGCGGCTGGCAGATAAACATCCCGCACCACGGATTCACTTTCGCGCCAGTAGCGCTCTTCGATAAATGGATGGGCATGGATTGTGCTTTCCATCCACAGCGCCAAAATTGACGGCAGATCGTCAGCCTTGGATTCACGAATCATGTTGTTCTCCCGGATAACAGATGCAGCTGGTGACATGGTCGTTGACCAGGCCGCACGCCTGCATAAAGGAGTAACAAATGGTGGTGCCGACAAACTTAAATCCGCGTTTTTTTAACGCTTTAGACAGCGCGTCTGACGCAGGCGTGGAGGTGGGAATATCGCTCAGGTTGGCGGCGCGAGTCACTTGCGGTTGGTTATCAACAAATGACCAGACGAATTCGCTAAACGACTCTCCGTTTTGCGCCATCGTCAGAAAAGCACGAGCGTTGCCGATAATGGCCTGAATTTTTCCGCGATGGCGAATAATGCCGGCATCCAGTACCAGCCTTTCCACATCCTCTTCGGTCATGGCCGCCACTTTTTCCGGGTCAAAATGGTGGAAAGCGTGGCGATAATTTTCCCGTTTCTTTAGCACGGTAATCCACGATAACCCGGCCTGCTGACCTTCCAGGCAGATCATTTCGAACAGTTTATTACTATCGGTTTCGGGGACGCCCCATTCCTTGTCGTGGTAGGCAATGTAAAGTGGATCCTGACTGACCCATCCGCAACGCTGCATATTCTTCCTCGCTGTTTTTACTGGCGTAAAAATTTCATTCGGCCCGCCTTGACGCGCCAGCTAAAAAGACAATATTTAATACAGGGCCTGATGGGCCCAATATCCTTCACACAATGACAATAATATCGCCGAATTCGGCTCTTTTCTGGAGTCGCGTTGATGATTATAAGAAACAGTAGTGGTCGCCAAAGGTTAACTCTGGCGAGCGTCGTAGTTTGTGCGCTGTCCATCAATACAGCATATGGCTGGCAACAAGAATATATCGTTGATGCGATGTCAGGGCATACGGCTGAACGTTATACATGGGACAGCGATCACCAACCACGTTATAACGACATTCTGGAAGAACGTATTCGTTCCACTCAGAACGTGGCGGGTCCCGTGGTGAATCTGGCGGATGAGACGCCTATGGATGCGACCAGCGGCATGAGTATGGGCTGGAACTTCCCGCTTTCAAGGCAGGTGACAACTGGTCCGGTTGCCGCACTGCATTATGACGGTTCAACCACATCTACTTACAACGAATTTGGCGATAGCGCGACTTCGGTAACGCAGAACGATCCGCTGTGGCATGCCAGCGTGAGCTCGTTGGGCTGGCGAGTCAATTCGCAGTTCGGTGATGTGCGACCGTGGGCGCAAATCAGCTATAACCAGCAGTTTGGCGAGAATATCTGGAAGGCGCAGTCGGGTCTCAGCCGCATGTCAGCAGCGGGTCAGGATGGTAACTGGGTGGATGTCACCGTCGGTGCGGATATGCTGTTGAACCCGCACATGGCGGCTTACGCAGCGCTTTCGCAGGCGGAAAACAGTACCAACAACAGCGACTATATGTACACCATGGGAGTGAGCGCCAAATTTTAACGTAAGTAATCAACATATAAACATCTTGATTACATGTTGAGATCAACAATCACACGCACTCCAGCGATAGCGTGTACTAACTCATGCGATAAAATTCAGTAACCCGACTTTTTGTCTCGTCATTCATTCCGCATTCCAGGCATTTCATTCCGTCCTGGCGGCATTTCATGCCGTTTTCTCCTGCTCATAAAAGCGCTTCGGTATGGTTGTTGGCAGAGAATTTCCCATTTTGTTTATGCAGGAAGACTGCCATGAAAACTTCTGATTATCAGCGTACCCGCTGGCTGACACTGATCGGCACCATCATTACCCAATTTGCTTTAGGTTCTGTTTATACCTGGAGCCTGTTTAACGGTGCGCTCTCTTCTAAGCTTGATGCGCCGGTGAGTCAGGTTGCCTTTTCCTTTGGCCTGCTGAGCCTCGGGCTGGCAATTTCTTCTTCCGTCGCCGGGAAACTGCAGGAACGTTTTGGCGTGAAACGCGTCACCATGGCCTCCGGTATTTTACTGGGTGTCGGCTTCTTCTTAACCGCCCACTCTGACAGCCTGATTATGCTGTGGCTGAGCGCCGGTGTGTTGGTTGGTCTGGCGGATGGCGCAGGCTACCTGTTAACACTTTCCAACTGTGTAAAATGGTTCCCTGAGCGTAAAGGGCTGATTTCCGCCTTTGCCATCGGTTCTTACGGTCTTGGCAGCCTCGGTTTTAAATTCATCGACAGCCAACTGTTGAGCACTGTGGGTCTGGAAAAAACCTTCATGATTTGGGGCGCGATTGTGCTGGTGATGATCGTCTTTGGCTCCACGCTGATGAAAGACGCGCCGAATCAGGAAGTGAAAACGAAAAATGGCGTGGTTGAGAATGACTACACCCTGGCGCAGTCCATGCGTAAACCGCAGTACTGGATGCTGGCAGTGATGTTCCTGACGGCGTGTATGAGTGGGCTGTATGTGATTGGCGTGGCGAAAGATATTGCACAAAGCCTGGCGCATATGGATGTGGCAACGGCGGCAAATGCGGTTACCGTCATTTCTATCGCTAACCTGTCAGGTCGTCTGGTTCTGGGGATTCTGTCCGACAAAATCTCTCGTATTCGCGTTATCACCATTGGGCAGGTCGTTTCGCTGGTCGGTATGGCGGCACTGCTGTTCGCCCCGCTGAATGATGCGACCTTCTTCGCGGCGATTGCCTGTGTAGCATTTAACTTTGGCGGTACCATCACCGTGTTCCCGTCACTGGTGAGCGAGTTCTTCGGTTTGAATAACCTGGCTAAAAACTACGGTGTCATTTACTTAGGTTTCGGTATCGGCAGCATTTGTGGCTCCATTATCGCCTCGCTGTTCGGCGGTTTCTATGTGACCTTCTGCGTTATCTTTGCGCTGTTAATTATCTCGCTGGCACTCTCCACCACCATCCGCCAGCCACAGCGTAGCGTATATACCGAGGCGCACGCCTAAACCTATTAGTAGTCTGATTAATACCTGGCGCATATATTTACAAAAATATATGCGTCATTTGCATTCTCCATAAGCACTTTTTCCCCCTCCTGTGGTCTACTTACCCGCGCCCGTAGACATTTCACTTCTGCTGTTGTCGCATTTTCCCCTGCCTGGTCTGTTTGACTACTGCTCAGGGTGTTTTAATCCCGATTCCCAGGGTTTGTTTGCATGAGATATATTAAGTCGATGACGCAGCAGAAACTCAGTTTCCTGCTGGCAATCTATATCGGTTTGTTTATGAACTGTGCTGTATTTTTCCGGCGCTTTAGCGGATATGCACACGAGTTTACCGTCTGGAAAGGACTCTCTGCGGTTGTTGAATTAGCCGGCACTGTGCTGGTGACCTTCTTTTTACTACGGCTTCTCTCTTTATTTGGTCGGCGCGCCTGGCGTGTCCTGACAACCTTAGTGATGCTGTGTTCTGCTGGTGCCAGCTATTACATGACCTTCCTGAATGTGGTAATTGGTTACGGTATTATTGCCTCCGTAATGACCACGGATATTGATTTATCGAAAGAAGTGGTTGGCTGGCATTTTGTCGTGTGGCTGGTTTCGGTCAGCATTTTACCGTTGGTTCTGATTTGGAGTAATCGCTGCCGCTATACCCTGATGAAACAGATCCGTACGCCTGGTATGAGATGGCGCAGCGTGGCGGTAGTTTTACTGGCTGGTCTGATGGTATGGGTCCCGATTCGCCTGCTGAGTATGCAACAGAGAAGCGTTGAGCGAGCAACGGGGATCGATTTGCCCAGCTATGGCGGGGTAGTGGCGAATTCCTATCTGCCGTCAAACTGGCTCTCCGCGCTGGGTCTGTACGCCTGGGCACAGGTGGATGAATCCTCAGACAACAAATCGTTGATGAACCCGGCGAAGAAGTTTACCTATGTTGCCCCCAAAAACCTCGACGACACCTATGTGGTCTTTATTATCGGCGAAACGACCCGCTGGGATCATATGGGAATTTTTGGCTATGAGCGCAATACCACGCCAAGGCTCGCCCAGGAGAAAAATCTGGCCGCCTTCCGTGGATATTCCTGTGATACGGCAACCAAACTTTCGCTGCGTTGCATGTTTGTGCGTGAGGGTGGGGCAGAAGAAAACCCGCAGCGTACTCTGAAAGAACAAAACGTCTTCTCCGTGCTCGGCCAGTTAGGGTTCAAGACCGATCTTTACGCAATGCAAAGCGAGATGTGGTTCTACAGTAACACCATGGCGGAGAACATCGCCTATCGTGAGCAGATTGGCGCAGAGCCGCGCAACCGTGGCAAGAACGTTGACGATATGCTGTTGATTACCGAGATGCAGCAGTCTCTGCAAAATAATGAAGATGGTGGCAAGCATCTAATTATTCTGCATACCAAGGGCTCGCATTTTAACTACACCCAGCGCTATACCCGTGATTATGCGCAGTGGAAGCCGGAATGTGTCAATGTTGATAGCGGTTGCTCGAAAGCTGAGATGATCAACTCATTCGATAACTCGGTAACCTATGTTGATCACTTTATTACCAAAGTGTTTGATCAGCTACGCGATAAGAAAGCGATCGTGTTTTACGCCGCCGATCACGGTGAGTCGATTAACGAGCGCGAGCACCTGCACGGTACGCCGCGTAAAATGGCGCCACCTGAGCAGTTCCGCGTTCCTATGATGGTGTGGATGTCTGACAAATATCTGGAAGACCCCGACCATGCGAAGGCGTTTGCACATCTGAAGCAAGAAGCTGATATGAAGGTGCCGCGTCGTCATGTGGAACTGTACGACACCATTTTGGGTTGCCTCGGTTATACCTCGCCAAATGGCGGTATTAACGAGAATAACAACTGGTGCCGTATCCCGGACGCGAATAAGGCTACAGCCCAGTAACTGAGCTGCTGACTTTCTCACCGATCAAATGGCATTTTGATACTAAGGGATTGACGGGCGCGCAGCTGAGCAGTAAGATGCGCCCCGCATTCGGTGATTGGCGCAGCCTGGTAGCGCACTTCGTTCGGGACGAAGGGGTCGGAGGTTCGAATCCTCTATCACCGACCAAATTAGAAAAGCCCGCTCTCTGAGCGGGCTTTTTGCATTTGTGGCTTTTGTAGGCCTGATAAGCGAAGCGCCATCAGGCAAAACATCACGCTATAACAGATATTGCCGGATGCAGCGCAAGCGCCTTATCCGGCCTACAGGCGAAGCGCCATCAGGCAAAACATCACGCTATAACAGACATTGCCGGATGCGGCGCAAGCGCCTTATCCGGCCTACAGGCAAAGCGGCATCAGGCAAAACATCACGCTATAACAGAAATTGCCGGATGCGGCGCAAGCGCCTTATCCGGCCTACAGGCGAAGCGGCATCACGCAAAACATCACGCTATAACAGACATTGCCGGATGGCGGCGCAATCGCCTTATCCGGCCTACAGGCGAAGCGCTGGCAGGGCGTATTTTTTGTTTTTCCGACCCCACGTTTGACCTTCATTTTATCTGCAAAAATTGTGCACCACTTCCCACTGACTGTTAACGATTCTGTGACATATTCCATTGCCTTTTTTTATATTTGCTTGAAACTTTTTTTGCGCTACTTATGGCTGAAGCTGGCATTTTCCGCTGTGCGCTTTAACGTTCATGGTATTAATCGCTCAGATATGCAGCATTAATTTAGAAAGTTTGAATAAATTGCATAAATGTTAATCACCAAATGTTGCGAAATATGAAGATGTTTATTCTGGCATAGTACGCGTAGCACAAATTTCCCTGCTGAAAATGTCCTTCCGCACTTTTTTTAATCTTTGTTTGTGAATTCTCACCGTTGGCGTAAATCACGGTGACCTGTATTGACGTTTTCACATTCTGTTGACAGATTGTAGGGTATGAGGGGCATTTCATGGAGAATCCGCACTGCAACTCAGTCGCTTATGTGAACGGAATCCCCATCCTCTTAACGCCGACCCGGCCGGGTAAAAAACAAAAAAGGCCAGGCGGTGCAAACCCACTGCAAAGGGTAAAACAACAAACATCACATTGGAGCAGAAGAATGAGTATTTCCTTGAAGAAGTCAGGGATGCTGAAGCTTGGTCTGAGCCTGGTGGCTATGACCGTCGCAGCAAGCGTACAGGCTAAAACTCTGGTTTATTGTTCAGAAGGATCTCCTGAAGGCTTTAACCCGCAGCTTTTCACCTCTGGCACCACCTATGATGCCAGCTCCGTACCGATCTATAACCGCCTGGTCGAGTTCAAAACCGGTACGACTGAAGTGATCCCGGGCCTTGCTGAGAAGTGGGAAATCAGCGAAGACGGCAAAACCTACACCTTCCACCTGCGTCAGGGCGTGAAGTGGCAGGACAACAAAGAATTTAAACCGACGCGCGATTTTAACGCCGATGACGTGGTGTTCTCTTTCGATCGGCAGAAAAATGCCCAGAACCCGTACCATAAAGTCTCTGGCGGCAGCTATGAATACTTCGAAGGGATGGGTCTGCCGGATCTGATCTCCGAAGTGAAAAAAGTGGACGATAAAACCGTTCAGTTCGTGCTGACTCGCCCGGAAGCGCCGTTCCTGGCTGACCTGGCGATGGACTTCGCTTCTATTCTTTCCAAAGAATATGCTGACAACATGCTGAAAGCCGGTTCTCCGGAGAAAGTGGATCTGAACCCAATTGGTACCGGTCCGTTCCAGCTGCAGCAGTACCAGAAAGACTCCCGTATTCTGTATAAAGCATTCGAAGGTTACTGGGGCACCAAGCCGCAGATCGACCGTCTGGTCTTCTCCATTACGCCTGACGCTTCCGTGCGTTACGCCAAACTGCAGAAGAACGAGTGCCAGGTGATGCCGTACCCGAACCCGGCAGACATCGCGCGCATGAAGCAGGATAAAAACATCAACCTGATGGAGCAGGCGGGTCTGAACGTGGGCTACCTCTCTTTCAATACCGAGAAGAAACCGTTTGATGACGTGAAAGTCCGTCAGGCGCTGACCTACGCGGTAAACAAAGAAGCGATCATCAAAGCGGTTTATCAGGGCGCTGGCGTTGCCGCGAAAAACCTGATCCCGCCGACCATGTGGGGCTATAACGACGACGTTAAAGACTACACCTACGATCCTGAGAAGGCCAAAGCGCTGCTGAAGGAAGCGGGTCAGGACAAAGGCTTTACCGTTGAGCTGTGGGCTATGCCGGTACAGCGTCCATATAACCCGAACGCACGTCGTATGGCAGAAATGGTTCAGGCTGACTGGGCGAAAATTGGCGTTCAGGCCAAGATTGTGACCTACGAGTGGGGCGAGTATCTGAAACGCGCCAAAGCGGGTGAACATCAGGCGGTGATGATGGGCTGGACCGGTGATAACGGGGATCCGGACAACTTCTTCGCGACCTTGTTCAGCTGTGCGGCAGCGAAAGACGGTTCTAACTACTCTCGCTGGTGCTACAAGCCGTTTGAAGACCTGATCCAGCCGGCGCGTGCGACCGACGATCACAACAAACGTATTGAACTGTACAAGCAAGCTCAGGTTGTTATGCACGACCAGGCTCCGGCTCTGATTGTTGCTCACTCCACCGTGTACGAACCAGTGCGTAAAGAAGTGAAAGGCTATGTGGTTGATCCATTAGGCAAACACCACTTCGAAAACGTCTCTGTCGAATAATTAAAAGCAATTAAGGAAGCGCTGCGCCCCGGTGTTGTGTAGGCCGGATAAGCGCAGCGCCCTCCGGCGTAATGCTTTACCCGCGATGCAGTTTGCGTGGGATAAGATTTGTGAGCAATACAGACTCACGGTTCCAGGCCGTGCGTCATTAGAGAGAATCCGGGTTATGTTGCAGTTCATTCTCCGACGTTTGGGACTCGTCATCCCCACGTTTATCGGTATCACTCTTCTCACCTTTGCCTTTGTCCATATGATCCCCGGCGATCCGGTTATGATCATGGCGGGTGAACGTGGGATCTCCCCTGAGCGTCATGCTCAACTGTTGGCTGAACTCGGTCTGGATAAGCCGATGTGGCAGCAGTACCTCCACTATATCTGGGGGGTTATGCATGGTGATCTAGGTATCTCACTGAAAAGCCGCTTACCGGTGTGGGAAGAGTTCGTACCTCGCTTCAAAGCAACGCTGGAACTCGGCGTCTGCGCGATGATTTTCGCCGTCGCAGTGGGTATCCCAGTGGGTGTACTTGCTGCCGTTAAGCGCGGCTCCATTTTCGATCACACGGCAGTTGGCCTGGCGCTGACCGGTTACTCTATGCCGATTTTCTGGTGGGGCATGATGCTGATCATGCTGGTTTCCGTGCAGTTGAACCTGACGCCAGTTTCTGGGCGGGTGAGCGACATGGTGTTCCTTGATGATTCCAATCCGCTAACCGGCTTTATGCTGATCGACACCGCCATCTGGGGTGAAGAGGGCAACTTTATTGATGCGTTGGCGCATATGATCCTGCCTGCGATGGTGCTGGGTACCATTCCTCTGGCGGTCATTGTGCGTATGACCCGTTCATCGATGCTGGAAGTGCTGGGTGAAGATTACATCCGTACCGCGCGCGCCAAAGGCCTGACCCGTATGCGCGTCATCATTATTCACGCTCTGCGTAACGCGATGCTGCCCGTGGTGACCGTTATCGGCCTGCAGGTTGGTACGCTGCTGGCCGGGGCGATTCTGACCGAGACCATCTTCTCGTGGCCGGGGCTGGGGCGCTGGCTGATCGATGCGCTGCAACGCCGCGATTATCCGGTGGTGCAGGGCGGGGTGCTGCTGGTCGCGACGATGATTATTCTCGTCAACCTGCTGGTAGACCTGCTGTACGGCGTGGTGAACCCGCGTATTCGGCATAAGAAGTAAGGGGCCATCATGTCACAGGTTACTGAAAATAAAGTTATTGCTGCACCGGTGCCGATGACTCCGCTGCAGGAGTTCTGGCACTATTTTAAACGCAACAAAGGTGCGGTTGTTGGGCTGGTGTACGTTGTGGTGATGATCCTGATTGCGGTCTTTGCCAACGTCCTCGCACCCTACAACCCGGCAGACCAGTTCCGCGATACGCTGCTGGCTCCTCCCGCGTGGCAGGACGGCGGTACCATGGCGCATCTGTTTGGTACTGATGATGTAGGCCGCGACGTGTTGTCCCGCCTGATGTACGGTGCGCGTCTGTCGCTGTTGGTCGGCTGTCTGGTGGTAGTACTCTCCCTGCTGATGGGCGTGGTTCTTGGGCTGATCGCCGGTTACTTTGGCGGGATTGTTGATAACGTCATCATGCGTGTGGTCGATATCATGCTGGCATTGCCGAGCCTGTTGCTGGCGCTGGTGCTGGTGGCGGTATTTGGCCCCTCGATTGGCAACGCCGCGCTGGCGCTGACGTTCGTGGCATTGCCGCACTATGTCCGTTTGACGCGCGCCGCCGTGCTGGTGGAGGTTAACCGCGACTACGTCACTGCATCTCGCGTGGCGGGAGCCGGCGCGATGCGCCAGATGTTCGTCAACATTCTTCCTAACTGTCTTGCGCCGCTGATTGTTCAGGCGTCGCTTGGCTTCTCTAACGCCATTCTCGATATGGCTGCCCTCGGCTTCCTGGGGATGGGCGCACAGCCGCCTACGCCGGAATGGGGCACCATGCTCTCTGACGTTCTGCAGTTTGCCCAAAGCGCCTGGTGGGTTGTGACCTTCCCGGGGCTGGCGATCCTGTTGACGGTGCTGGCATTTAACCTGATGGGTGACGGTCTGCGTGACGCGCTCGATCCCAAACTGAAGCAGTAAGAGGTTCGAGATGGCGTTATTAAATGTAGATAAATTATCGGTGCATTTCGGCGACGTAGGTTCCGAATTCCGCGCCGTAGACCGCATTAGCTACAGTGTGAATCAGGGTGAAGTGGTTGGCATTGTAGGAGAGTCCGGCTCTGGTAAGTCCGTCAGTTCGCTGGCGATTATGGGACTGATTGACTACCCAGGCCGCGTTATGGCCGAAAATCTGGAGTTTAATGGTCGCGACCTGAAGCGCATCTCTGAGAAAGAGCGTCGCCAGTTAGTGGGCGCGGAAGTGGCGATGATCTTCCAGGACCCGATGACCAGCCTTAACCCCTGCTACACCGTCGGCTACCAGATTATGGAAGCTATTAAAGTGCACCAGGGCGGCAACAAAAAAACGCGTATTCAGCGGGCTATAGACCTGCTGACGCTGGTGGGTATCCCCGATCCGGCCTCACGTCTGGATGTATATCCTCACCAGTTGTCCGGTGGGATGAGCCAGCGCGTGATGATCGCGATGGCGATAGCCTGTCGTCCGAAACTGCTGATTGCCGACGAACCGACAACGGCGCTGGATGTGACTATTCAGGCGCAGATCATCGAGCTACTGCTGGAATTGCAGCAAAAAGAGAACATGGCGCTGGTCTTAATCACGCACGATCTGGCGCTGGTGGCTGAAGCGGCACACAAAATCATCGTGATGTACGCCGGCCAGGTGGTAGAAACCGGAGCCGCGCAGGATATTTTCCGCGCGCCGCGTCATCCTTACACCCAGGCGCTACTGCGCGCGCTGCCTGAGTTTGCTCAGGATAAAGCACGTCTGGCCTCGCTGCCGGGCGTGGTTCCCGGGAAATATGACCGCCCGAGCGGCTGTTTGCTGAACCCACGCTGCCCCTATGCGACCGACAAATGCCGCGCTGAAGAACCTGAACTGAACCTGCTGGAAGGCGGTCGTCAGTCGAAATGCCACTACCCACTTGATGATGCCGGGAGGCCTGGGCTATGAGTACGCAAAAGGCCGCTTTGTCACAGCCGCTGTTGCAGGCTATTGATCTGAAAAAACACTACCCGGTGAAAAAGGGCATGTTCGCCCCGGAGCGCCTGGTGAAAGCGCTGGACGGCGTCTCCTTTACCTTAGAGCGTGGTAAAACGCTGGCGGTGGTAGGCGAGTCGGGTTGTGGGAAATCCACCCTTGGCCGCCTGCTGACGATGATTGAAGTCCCGACCGGCGGTGAGCTGTATTACCAGGGACAGGATCTGCTTAAGCACGACCCGCAGGCGCAAAAGCTGCGTCGGCAGAAAATCCAGATTGTATTCCAGAACCCGTACGGTTCCCTGAACCCGCGTAAGAAAGTGGGGCAGATTCTGGAAGAGCCGCTGCTGATCAACTCCACGCTCAGCAAAGAGGAACGTCGTGAAAAAGCGCTGGCGATGATGGCGAAAGTTGGGCTGAAAACCGAACACTACGACCGCTATCCGCATATGTTCTCCGGCGGTCAGCGTCAGCGTATTGCCATCGCTCGCGGTCTGATGCTTGACCCGGACGTGGTGATTGCCGATGAACCGGTCTCAGCGCTGGACGTTTCGGTGCGTGCGCAGGTGCTGAATCTGATGATGGATTTGCAGCAGGAACTGGGGCTGTCATACGTCTTTATCTCGCACGACCTGTCGGTGGTTGAGCACATTGCCGATGAAGTGATGGTGATGTATTTAGGCCGCTGCGTGGAGAAAGGGACGAAGGACCAAATCTTCAATAATCCGCGTCATCCGTACACGCAAGCGCTGCTCTCCGCAACGCCGCGTCTGAACCCGGACGATCGCCGTGAGCGTATCAAGCTGACCGGTGAACTGCCAAGCCCGCTGAATCCGCCGCCGGGCTGCGCGTTTAACGCCCGCTGCCGTCGTCGCTTTGGTCCGTGTACCCAGCTTCAGCCGCAGTTGAAAGATTACGGCGGTCAACTGGTGGCTTGTTTTGCCGTTGACCAGGATGAAAACCCACAGCAATAAACCTGGGTTATGACCCGATAACCGGAGCCTTGTGCTCCGGTTTTTTTATATTTTCTCTTTACGTCCACAATGTGAGTCCTTTGGCAGAACATTATTCCACAGCGTCTAGAATGTAGCCAGATTCCCTCTAGTCACAAAAATATCTATTTCGCAGTTGCTAACTACCAGGAGCAAATGTGGTCACGATACGCTGGGATATTAAAACAATTGATCGTCTGTCGATGGTTGAGGATGTCCTGAAGGAATTTTCCTGCTGTGATATCAATATCATCTCCATGAAAGTCACGCCTGGGCGGATCCTGATTAAATCCTGGTGCCGCCAGCTACAGGATATTTCCTGTGTGCAATCCTGTTTAAGCCAGCGCGCCGATATTATTCATGTCGCTTACCTCTGTGAGGAGATAAGTGAGCTGTCAACGCCGGAGCCGGAACGGCCGCGCTATTTCTCTGACATTATTTGCAGCAGCCAGAGCATGCACGCGCTTATCGAAAAGGCGATTAAAATTGCCGACAGCAAATATACCGTTCTGATCCGTGGCGATACGGGGACCGGTAAAGAGCTGCTGGCCCGGGCTATCCATAATTCCGGGCAGCGACGTTTTTATCCGTTTATTCCGGTCAACTGCTCTGCGCTACCTGAGTCGCTAATGGAGAGTGAATTCTTTGGCTATGAGAAAGGGGCTTTCAGCGGCGCGGATTGTAAAGGCAAAAAAGGGCTGTTTGAAATGGCCGATAAAGGCACCCTTTTTCTCGATGAGTTTGGCGAAATGTCGCTGAGCTTACAGGCTAAACTCCTGCGCGTGCTTCAGGATGGCGGGATTCGGCGCGTTGGCGGGGCACAAATTATTCCGGTCAATGTGCGCATTATTGTGGCAACCAATGCCAATCTGGAAGAGATGGTGGAACAACGTCTGCTGCGCGCCGATCTCTATTACCGGATCAACGTGCTTTCACTGACCATTCCACCTTTGCGCGAGCGCCCACAGGATATCAGCCTGCTGATTCGCCACTTTGTGCAGAAATACGCGAAGGAATTCCAGCGGCGGATCATTCTGGATAAAGCCTGTTTTGATGCCCTGCACCATCACACCTGGCCGGGAAACGTGCGCGAACTGGAAAATACCATTATTCGCCTGATGCTGATGGCGGAATCCGATGTTATTACGCGGGAAGAATTAGGGATGGTGAATTTGCCTGCCGTTGAGCGGGGCGCGACAGAACGTCCTTTTAAAGAGCAGGTTCTCTGCGCTGAACGCCAGCTCATTGAACAGATGGTGGAAGATAATGTGTCGTCACGGCATATCGCCAAAGCGCTGGGTGTGTCGCACACCACGGTGCTGAATAAAATTCGCGGCTATCAGCTGGAGAGTGTGGGTTAAGCGCCGCCAGCGTCTGACGGCGCGACATACATGAGTTATTCAATCAGCTTCAATAAGGGCGACAGGCACAGCAGAATTCCGTACAGCAGGATCAACCAGGTTTTCAGTCCGCGCAGTTTTTCCAGTTGCGTTACTTTATAGATCAAGAAGAACGGAATAATACACGACACAATCCCGTAAAGCGGGCTACCTAACTGGAAGAACACCAGTACCGATACGCGAAATGACACCCAAATGACCAGGGTGATAACAATAAAGGTGCAAATACCCAGCGTAAGCACCAATGGATTAATTTTCTCAACGTCAATGACGCGGCTCAGAACGTTGAGAATAATACCTTTGATCGCTTCGTGGAATCCCAGATAAATACCAAAGAACGCGGTTAATACGGCGAAGATATTTAATACCGTTGAGGTGATATGAATAATCTGCCCAGGAATGACCTGAGCCGCCAGCGCCAGTGCTGAAATATTTTGTTCGAAAGCCGAAACGGCCTCTTCATGGCTAATGGAAAAGGTAAAAGAGAAGGAGAAAAACAGAATGACAGCAATCAGAGTAATGTAACTGATGCGATGCGTACGGATTGCCATACGCGTAGCCAGCACCCGGTCCGCCACCCGTTTGCGGTAGGCGATGTTCATTGGGTTCAACACCTGAATAAACACCGCCGAGAAGAAGCAAAACGGGATGGTTAGCAGTACATCACGAAAGAAGACCGATGCTTCAGGGAAGGCGCTGATATTAGCGAAGTTCCAGTGCGGAACCATCGCAAAACCAAATACGATGATGATACCCACTTTGACCACCACCATCGGGCCGGAGATTTTGAACAGCAGTTTTTCTCCCCCGGAAGCAATGGCGACCAGCACGGCAAAAATGGCCACTTTATAGATTATCGACTGCGAAAGATCGGCCTCGGTCAAGCCGAAGGTTTTGATATATGAGGCGCTGTCAAAAACCACGGATAAGGAATAAATAAATATGCCGTGAATAATCATCAGAAAATAGATGACGCCAAGAAATACGCCCCAGTTTTTTCCCAGGTAATGACTTATAATATCAGTGTAGTCATTGCAGGTTTCGCTTTCTGATAATGTTTTTAAATAAATATCCTGCACAATATAAGTTGCCGGATAAGCAATAATAAAGGCAACGATAAATACCCAAATGCCTGTTAAGCCAATTTGTACCGGCATTAGTACCGTTCCGGCACCAATGGCCATGCCGATACACAGTAATACCCAGCCAAAATCGTATTTCGTAAACGGTATTTTTTTTGAGAATGGTACGGCGGTTGCTGTATTGTTGCTTAATTGTAATGTGTTGTCCTGCATAGAACCCCCTGCCCAAAATACACGTTCTCCCCGAAAGAGGATCGCGTGTATTGCCAGACTGTTGTGCCTTGATTCTCAACAACCTGAACCGAACGACGTCGGTTCAGGCCATATTGGTCAGAATGTTGCCTTTCTGATGGCGTGTTCAAGGTCGTTAATAATATCTTCTGGATCTTCAAGACCCACAGAAAGACGGATAAGCCCGTCGGTAATACCTGCTTTGAGCCGTTCCTCAGGTGCAACGGGCGAATGTGTCATAGACGCTGGGTGCTGAATGAGGGTTTCGGTATCACCGAGACTGACCGCGAGGAGGCACAATTCTACAGAATTGATCATCCGCCTACCAGCCTCGAGGCCGCCGGCGATTTCGAAGCTGATAATTCCACCTGGCAGGCTCATTTGCCGCTGGCCCAACTCATACTGTGGATGCGAAGTCAGGCCAGGATAATACACCCGAGTAATAGATGGATGCCCTTCGAGGAAGCGGGCGATTTTCAGCGCATTTTCACAGTGGCGTTCCATACGAATGCCCAGCGTTTTAACGCCGCGCAGTGTTAACCACGCATTGAAAGGACTCATGCAGCCGCCGGTGATATCTTTCAGGCCTACAAACCGCGCCTGGTCGATAAACTCCTGCTTACCAACAATGATGCCGCCAATCACATCCCCGTGACCGTTGATATATTTGGTGACGCTGTGAACCACAATATCCGCACCCAGTTGCAAAGGCTGCTGACAGTACGGCGACATAAAGGTGTTATCCACCACCAGCAATGCGCCCTGTTGATGGGCGATACCGGCCACCGTTTCAATGTCGACCAGCGACAGCGTTGGGTTGGCGGGCGTTTCGATATACACAACTTTGGTTTCTGGTCGCATGGCGGCGCGGATTTCTTCAGGCTTTGCCGCGTCGACAAAGCTGACGTTAATCCCAAACTTCGGCATGCTGTGCGACAAAAACGCGTGGGTGCAGCCGTAAATCGCGCTGGCGGAAACGATATGGTCACCCTGCTGGCAAAGCGTCAACAGCGTTGTGGTGATAGCTGAAATACCGGACGCGGTTGCCAACCCGGCTTCACCTCTTTCCAGTACCGCCAGCTTTTTCTCCAGCGCATCGGTGGTGGGGTTACCCAAGCGGGTGTAAATGTACCCGGACTCTTCGAGCGCAAAGCGGGCGGCACCTTGTTCGGCGCTGTCAAAAACAAACGTTGAGGTCTGGAAAATAGGCGTACTAAGCGCGCCAGTTGAAGGGTCGGGTTGTTGCCCCGCGTGAACGATCTGGGTGTTGAATCCGTAAGTACGACAGTCAGACATGATATCTCCTTTAATTCGGAACAGAACAGCTCACAGTCAAATAGCAATCGCTGTGCCAGAAAATGAACTGATAGATATCAATGTGTTATGTTTTTGTCTGAACTAATGGTCGGCAGGAATGTTGCCAACTGGAAAGAATCTTTCCAGCGTGCTGGTAAGAAAATGGGTGAATTGCGAGGCGCTACGCAGAGCGCAATATTGCGCAGTGATATGGCAAGTGGGCTGCCGTAGAATCAGCGGCAAGCCGGGAATTCCCGGTGAGGCGCAATGTTGCGGGGGCTTGATCCCCGGCGGCATCGGTTGCTGGAAAGAGAAAACCCCCGCACGTTGTTCGGTATAAACCAGGCAACAAGACGGGGGCTAACTTGACTCCAGACAAGTTAAGGATAGCCGCGAACAGTTGCCATTGCAACACAGGCGGCTATATGACGCTCGCACAGTTAGGCGTGGCCTTCTGGCACGATTTAGCGGCTCCAATCATCGCTGGCACCATTGCCAGCCTTATTGTGAGCTGGCTGCGTAACAGGAAGTAATGCGCTTTGTGGGCGTCTGCCTGCCGTGATGGCAACATGCGCCCGAACCAGGCCGCAGGGGGCGACCTTGCGGCCTTTTTCGGCTTAAATGCAGATAAATCTCGTCGCCAGGTGCCTATCCTGTCGCGATAATGCACGCTGGGAAGTTTTCAGATACCGCCTCTCTTAATACCGCTACGATCGGGTATACTCTGACGGCAGTTTCGTCTATCCGTGGAGAGTCAGTTTGCGTGTCAGTCGCTCGTTAACAATTAAGCAGATGGCAATGGTTGCGGCCGTTGTTATGGTGTTCGTTTTTATTTTTTGCACCGTTTTGTTGTTCCATCTGGTCCAGCAAAACCGCTATAACACGGCTACGCAACTGGAAAGTATCGCTCGCTCCGTCCGTGAGCCTCTGTCGGACACTATCCTGAAAGGGGATATTCCCGAAGCGGAAGCCATTTTAAAAAGTATTCGGCCAGCGGGTGTAGTCAGTCGCGCCGATGTGGTGCTGCCCAATCAGTTTCAGGCGTTGCGGATGAGTTTTATCCCTGAACGCCCCGTTCCTGTTACGGTGACTCGCCTGTTTGAGCTTCCGGTACAAATTTCGCTGCCGATCTATTCTCTTGAGCGTTCAGCTAACCCGCAACCGCTGGCGTATCTGGTACTGCAGGCGGATTCGTACCGCATGTACAAATTCGTGATGAGTACGCTCTCGACGTTAGTGACCATTTACTTACTTTTGTCGTTAATACTGACCGTCGCCATCTCCTGGTGCATTAACCGCTTGATTGTGCACCCCTTACGTAAAATTGCCCGTGAGCTGAACGACATCCAACAGCAGGATCTGATTGGCTATCAACTGGCATTGCCGCGTCTACATCAGGATGATGAGATTGGTATGCTGGTGCGTAGCTACAATCTTAATCAGCAGTTGATTCAGCGACATAGCGAAGAGCAAAGCGACTTTGCAATGCGTTTCCCGGTTTCCGAACTGCCCAATAAGTCGTTTTTAATGGGGCTGCTGGAGCAGGTTGTTACCCGCCAGCAGACGACGGCGCTGATGATTGTCACCTGCGAAACCCTACGTGACACCGCGGGGGTGTTAACCGAAACTCAGCGGGAAATCCTGCTGCTTACGCTGGTCGAAAAACTCAAGTCGGTATTAGCCCCCAGGATGGTGCTTTCCCAGGTGAGTGGCTATGACTTCGCCATCATCGCCCATGGCGTAAAAGAACCCTGGCACGCTATTACTTTAGGTCAGCAAGTACTCACTATCGTTAACGAGCGAATACCTATTCAGGGTATTCAACTGCGTCCTACCTGCAACATTGGGGTAGCAATGTTTTATGGTGATTTGACCGCAGAACAGCTTTACCGCCGCGCCCTGTCGGCCGTGTTAACCTCGCGCCATAAGGGTAAAAATCAAATTCAGTTCTTTGATCCGTTACAGATGGAAGAGGCGCAGCAGCGTTTGACGGAAGAGAACGATATTCTTACCGCGCTGGATAATCGTCAGTTCGCGCTTTGGATGCAGCCGCAGGTGGAAATGTCCAGCGGTAAGGTATTGAGCGCAGAAGCATTATTGCGGATGCAGCAGCCGGACGGAAGCTGGGAGCTGCCCGAAGGGTTAATCGACAGGATTGAGTCCTGTGGTCTGATGGTGACGGTTGGTTACTGGGTGCTGGAAGAGACGTGCCGCCAGCTGTCAGCGTGGCAGGAACGGGGTCTGATGCTGCCGCTGTCGGTGAATTTGTCCGCACTACAGCTGATGCACCCGAGTATGGTCTCGGACCTGCTGGAGTTGTTAAACCGCTATCGCATCAAGCCTGGTACGTTGATCCTGGAAGTGACTGAAAGCCGACATATCGATGATCCCCACGCCGCGGTGGCCATTTTGCGCCCATTGCGTAATGCGGGAGTACGTATCGCACTGGATGACTTTGGCATGGGGTATGCGGGCCTGCGACAGCTGCAGCACATGAAGTCGCTACCGGTGGATGTCCTCAAAATCGATAAGATGTTTGTCGACGGAGTACCTGAGGATTGCAGCATGATCTCCGCCATCATTCAGTTGGCTCACAGCCTTAATTTGCAGATGATCGCCGAAGGTGTCGAAACCGAAGCGCAGCGTGAATGGCTATCACAAGCCGGGGTGGAAGTGGCACAAGGGTTCCTGTTTGCCCGACCGGTTCCGGCAAATATCTTCGAAGAACGTTATCTGGCGCCGGAAAGCGCTGATTACAAAAGTTAAAAAAGGTCTCGCTTGTGCGAGCCAGCTCAAAATTTTTAACATTTTTGTATCAATTATGATCCAGGTACATTTCTGTCAAGTTGTGTGGGTGTTACTTTAAGGCCGCAGGTTAAACAAAACCTTACAAGACCTGTGGTTTTTACTTTAAGGACACCCTATGAAAACCTCTATATTCAAAAGCCTTTACTTTCAGGTCCTGACAGCGATTGCCATTGGTATTCTCCTTGGCCATTACTACCCTGAATTAGGCGCCCAAATGAAACCGCTTGGTGATGCCTTCGTTAAGCTCATCAAGATGGTCATCGCACCTGTCATCTTCTGTACTGTCGTTACCGGCATTGCAGGCATGGAAAGTATGAAAGCCGTAGGCCGCACCGGTGCGGTTGCACTGCTTTATTTTGAAGTGGTCAGTACGATTGCGCTGATCATCGGTCTTATCATTGTTAACGTGGTGCAACCCGGTGCCGGGATGAACGTCGATCCGGCGACGCTGGATGCCAAAGCGGTTGCGATTTACGCCGAACAGGCAAAAGACCAGGGGATCGTAGGTTTCCTGATGGATATTATCCCGGCGAGCGTCATTGGCGCGTTTGCCAGCGGTAACATCCTGCAGGTATTGCTGTTTGCAGTAATGTTTGGTTTTGCGCTGCATCGTCTGGGCAGCAAGGGCCAGATGATTTTCAACGTGATTGAAAGTTTCTCGCAGGTTATTTTCGGCATCATCAATATGATCATGCGCCTGGCGCCTATCGGTGCTTTCGGTGCTATGGCCTTTACCATCGGTAAATATGGCGTCGGAACGCTGGTGCAACTGGGTCAGCTAATCATCTGCTTCTACATCACCTGTATTCTGTTTGTGGTGCTGGTGCTGGGTTCAATTGCGCGCGCAACCGGCTTCAGTATCTTTAAATTCATCCGCTATATCCGAGAAGAGCTGCTGATCGTTCTGGGTACTTCTTCTTCCGAGTCTGCGCTGCCGCGTATGCTCGATAAGATGGAAAAACTGGGCTGTCGGAAGTCGGTTGTCGGATTGGTTATACCCACGGGCTACTCGTTTAACCTTGATGGGACATCAATCTATCTGACTATGGCGGCGGTGTTTATCGCTCAGGCGACCAACAGCCACATGGATATCTTCCATCAGATAACCCTGTTGGTGGTGCTCCTGCTCTCCTCAAAAGGTGCAGCGGGTGTAACCGGGAGTGGCTTCATTGTTCTGGCCGCGACTATCTCTGCGGTGGGTCATTTACCGGTTGCTGGCCTGGCACTGATTCTTGGTATTGACCGCTTCATGTCTGAAGCCCGTGCGCTGACCAACCTGATTGGTAACGGTGTTGCAACTGTCGTTGTGGCTAAATGGGTGAAAGAATTGGATACCAAAAAGCTGGATGACACGCTGAATAATCGTGCGCCGGATGGCAAAACGCACGATTTATCCTCTTAATCTCGTCACTTATGCCCGTAGTCCCTTCCAGGACTGCGGGCGTTTGCGCATAATTACCCCCTGTGCCTGAAACCGTCGATTCGGCGGCTCGGGATTTTTTCACTTCTTCCGTGACATTTTTATGTTCTCGCGGTCTAACACGAAGTGTTTTTAACGTCATATTCAGAGAGTCCTTTCGAGGGCTGTCTTTTTATTTCCAGGATAGTTGATCAGGGGTTCACATGCAGGGCACAAAAATTCGACTTTTAGCGGGCGGCTTGCTGATGATGGCCACTGCCGGCTATGTGCAGGCAGATGCGCTCCAGCCTGATCCAGCGTGGCAACAGGGCACGCTGGCAAATGGTTTACAGTGGCAAGTGTTAGCCACTCCCCAGCGTCCGAGCGACCGTATTGAGGTTCGCCTGCTGGTCAATACCGGTTCACTCACCGAAAGTGCGCAACAGAGTGGTTTCAGCCATGCGATCCCGCGTATCGCGCTGACGCAAAGCGGTGGCCTCGATGCCACGCAAGCCCGTTCACTGTGGCAGCAGGGGTTCGATCCCAAACGTCCCATGCCGCCGGTTATCGTTTCCTATGATTCAACGCTGTATAACCTCAGTCTGCCTAACAGCCGTAACGACCTACTGAAAGAGTCACTTTCTTATCTGGCAAATATCTCCGGTAAACTGAGCATCACCTCTGAAACGGTCAATCATGCGCTGAATAGCGAAGACATGGTTGCAACCTGGCCGTCAGATACCAAAGAAGGGTGGTGGCGTTACCGTCTGAAGGGATCGACCCTGTTGGGGCACGATCCCGCCGATCCGCTGAAAACGCCGGTAGACGCGTCGAAAATTCAGTCTTTCTACCAGAAATGGTATACCCCGGACGCGATGACGCTGATCATCGTCGGTAACGTTGATGCACGCAGCGTAGCTGAGCAAATCAATAAAACCTTTGGCGAGTTAAAAGGAAAACGCGAAACGCCTGCACCGGTTCCCACGCTCTCTCCGCTGCGAGCTGAAGCCGTGAGTATTATGACCGATGCGGTACGCCAGGATCGCCTGTCTATTATGTGGGATACGCCGTGGCAGCCGATCCGTGAATCTGCCGCGCTGTTACGTTACTGGCGCGCTGATTTAGCTCGTGAGGCGCTGTTCTGGCACATTCAGCAAGAGCTAACCAAAAACAATGCCAAAGACATTGGCCTCGGATTTGACTGCCGGGTGCTGTTCCTGCGCGCGCAGTGCGCGATTAACGTTGAGTCGCCGAACGATAAGCTGAACGCCAATCTGGGTACGGTTGCGCGTGAGCTGGCGAAAGTGCGTGATAAGGGACTGCCGGAAGAAGAGTTCAATGCGCTGGTAGCGCAAAAGAATCTGGAACTGCAGAAGCTGTTTGCCACCTATGGTCGTACCGATACCGATATTTTGATCAGCCAGCGTTTGCGCTCGCTGCAAAATCAGGTGGTGGATATTGCGCCTGAACAGTACCAGCGTTTACGCCAGAGCTTCCTCAACAGCCTGAGCGTTGAGATGCTGAATCAGGACCTGCGTCAGCAGCTGTCGCAAGATATGGCGTTAATTCTGCTGCAGCCGAAGGGTGAACCTGAATTCAATATGAAGGATCTGCAGGCGACGTGGGATAGCATTATGGCGCCCGTTACCGCAGCGGCAACGTCTGTTGAAACGGATGAATCACACCCTGAAGTGACGGATATCCCGCCTGTACAGTAAAGGGTATCGTAACCTGTAAGCCGGGCAAGTGAAGCGCTCCCGGCTTACCCAGTGCCGGATGCGGCGTTAACGCCTTATCCGGCCTACAGGAACAATAAATTATTGCGGCATGGCGTCGCGGGGGATAATCGCCCCACGATGCTGAATGACGGTGCTTGCCGTCAGGTGGCCGCGTTTTGCGGCTTCGGCGGCATCGCCACCGGTCAGACGGACCGCCAGATACCCGGCGCTGAAGGAGTCTCCGGCCGCAGTGGTATCGATCACTTTCTCTTTCGGCAATTTAACGGCCGGAACGTCGATCAGTTCTTCGCCTGCAATGGAAACCAGGCAAGAGTCTGCGCCGCGCTTCACTACCACTTCCTGAACGCCAGCTGCGTGAGTACGGGCAATCACCTCGGCAACGGGTTTTTCACCCCACAGTGCGTCTTCATCGTCCAGCGTCAGGAATGCGATATTGGTGCATTCCAACATCTGCTGATACACCTGCTGGGTTTCTTCTTTGTTGCTCCACAGACGTGGGCGGTAGTTATTGTCAAAAATGACCTTTCCGCCGTTGGCACGGCATTCACGCAGCAATGACAGCAGCTTGTCACGGCTTGCCGGGCTTAAAATCGCCAGGCTGATTCCGCTCAGATACAAGTAGTCAAATGTTGCCAGCTCTTCGCAAATCGCGGCAGACTGCTCGCTCTCCAGCCAGAATTTTGCGGCGGCTTCATTACGCCAGTAATAGAAGGTGCGCTCGCCAGTGCTGTCGGTCTCAATGTAGTAGAGACCTGGCAGGCGGTTTTCCATGCGCTGGGTTAATGAAGTGTCTACGTTTTCACCCTGCCAGGACTCCAGCATTTGTTGGCTAAAACTGTCGGTACCCAGTGCAGTCACATAGTGTACGGAAAGTGCCGCCGCATCGACCTGACGGGCGATATAAACGGATGTATTCAACGTGTCGCCACCGAATCCGCGCTGAACGTCAGCGCCTTTCTGTGACAGCTCAATCATGCATTCGCCAATCACGGCAATCTTTCTGGACATAGTCGTAACCTGCTCTGAAAAAAATTAGCGTTAGTGTGCGCTGTGGGTGTTAAGTGGTCAACTATATTAAAACATCGTTCCATTATTTTTTTGAGCCAGCACGTGTTCTGCGTTGTTTTTGCCGCTTAGTTTTTATTTTTGCGCACAGCTGAACGTAAAGTTCTTCGTCTGAGCGCCGATAACCTTTGACGAGTCCGGTCAGTCACACTCTTATTTACAGGACATCTCAGATGATAAAGCAGGTTACCCAGCAGCTCATTACGCCCGATGCGAGTATTGAAAGCTTGCTGGAAAGACGCTATTGGCTGCAGTGCGAGCGTGCTTACACCTACCAGCCAATTTACCAGACCAACGGACGGCTGATGGCCGTTGAACTGCTGACCGTCGTGAGCCATCCTGATAACCCTTCCCAACGTATTGCACCAGACCGCTATTTTGCTGAAGTGGCTGTACGGCATCGTGTTGATGTAGTGAAAGAGCAACTTCTGCAGCTTGAGCTGAAAGGGGGCTTTTTCAGAGCCAACAACCTGCTGGCTTCAGTGAATGTCGATGGACCAACACTCATTGCGATGCGTCAGGATCCCGAAATCCTGAAAATAATTGAAGGCCTGCCGTGGCTGCGTTTTGAGCTGGTGGAACATATCCGCTTGCCGAAGGGGTCGTCGTTCGCCTCAATGTGCGAGTTCGGCCCGCTCTGGCTGGATGACTTTGGTACCGGAATGGCGAACTTCTCGGCGCTAAGTGAAGTGAGTTATGACTATATCAAAGTGGCGCGGGATCTGTTCGTCATGCTGCGCAAGACGCCGGAGGGACGTAATCTCTTCACACTACTATTACAGCTCATGAACCGCTATTGCCGCGGTGTCATTGTCGAAGGCGTTGAAACGCTGGAAGAGTGGCGCGATGTGCAAAACTCACCGGCTTTCGCTGCGCAAGGCTATTTTCTCTCTCGTCCAGTGCCTCTGGATACGCTTGAAGAGGTGATCCTGTCGCTTTGATGAGGGCGTAGTGCACCTCCTTTTCATCCTGCTGGACTATCTTTAGGACAGGCAAGGAAGGAAGTAAGGAGGTTAGACATGACGAGAACAGGTAAAATAACCACTTCAGTAATAGGGTTTTTCTTGTTGTTGATCGTCGTACTCATCATTGTGATTGCGACATTTGACTGGAACCGGCTCAAACCGACCATCAACCAGAAAGTCTCTACAGAACTCAACCGGCCCTTTGCTATACGGGGTGACCTGGGCGTGGTTTGGGAACGCCAGAAGCAGGAAACTGGCTGGCGTAGCTGGGTTCCGTGGCCGCATGTTCATGCTGAAGATATTATCCTCGGCAACCCGCCGGACATTCCCGACGTCACCATGGTGCATCTTCCGCGTGTTGAAGCTACGCTCGCCCCGCTGGCACTGCTGACAAAAACCGTCTGGCTCCCGTGGGTCAAGCTGGTCAAACCCGATGCGCGGCTGATCCGCCTGTCGGAGAAAAACAATAACTGGACCTTTAACTTAGCTGGGGACGAAAACCGCGATCCTGATGCGCCGCCATCAGCATGGTCTTTCCGGCTGGATAACATTCTGTTCGACCAGGGACGTATCGCCATTAACGATAAGGTGACGAAGTCGGAGATTGAGATCCTGGTCGATCCGCTGGGTAAACCGTTGCCCTTTAGCGAAGTGACCGGCGCAAAAGGTAAAGAGAGCAACGCCCGCGTCGAGGACTACGTGTTTGGGCTGAAAGCGCAAGGGCGATATAACGGCGAACCGCTAAGCGGTAGCGGAAAAATAGGCGGAATGCTGGCGCTGCGTGGCGAAGATACGCCTTTCCCGATTCAGGCTGATTTCCGTTCGGGCAATACGCGCGTAGCGTTTATCGGCACGATAAACGATCCGATGAATATGGGCGGGGCGGATCTGCGGCTTAAATTCTCGGGAGATTCGCTAGGGGATTTGTACGATTTGACCGGCGTACTGCTCCCGGATACGCCGCCGTTTGAAACCGACGGACGTCTGGTGGCGAAAATTGACCCGGAAAAATCCTCTGTTTTTGATTATCGCGATTTCAATGGCCGCATTGGCGACAGCGATATTCACGGAACGCTGGCCTATACCACCGGTAAGCCGCGACCCATGCTGAAGGGCGATGTGGAATCACGCCAGCTGAGGCTGGCCGATTTGGGGCCGCTAATCGGGGTGGATTCAGGCAAAGGGGCGGAACGGGCAAAACAATCTGAACTGCGCAAAGGTGAGAAGAGCGTTCAGCCAGTGGACAAGGTCTTGCCGTATGACCGTTTTGAAACCGATAAATGGAACGTGATGGACGCTGACGTGCGTTTCAAAGGACGGCGTATTGAGCATGGCAGTAGCCTGCCGATCAGCGATCTCTCCACTCATATCATCCTGAAAAATGCTGACCTGCGCCTGCAACCGCTGAAATTTGGTCTTGCGGGAGGCAGCATTGTTTCCAGCATCCATCTGGAAGGGGATAAAAAGCCGATGCGGGGGCAGGCGGATATTCAGGCGCGGCGGCTGAAGCTAAAAGCGCTGATGCCCGATGTGGAACTGATGCAGAAAACGCTCGGTGAAATGAACGGGGACGCCCGGTTTAGCGGAAGTGGAAACTCGGTAGCGGCGCTGCTGGGTAACAGCAATGGCAACCTGAAACTGCTGATGAATGACGGCTTGATCAGCCGGAATCTGATGGAAATTGTGGGCTTGAATCTGGGGAATTATCTTGTTGGGCAGATATTTGGTGATGACGAAGTGCGGGTGAACTGCGCGGCGGCGAATCTGGATATTGTTAACGGCGTGGCGCGTCCGCAGATTTTTGCTTTCGACACGGAAAACGCAGTCATTAATGTCACTGGTACGGCGAGCTTTGCGTCGGAGCAACTGGATTTAACCATCGATCCGGAGAGCAAAGGGATTCGTATTATTACTCTGCGTTCGCCGCTGTATGTTCGCGGCACATTTAAGAATCCGCAGGCTGGCGTGAAGGCCGGACCGCTGATTGCGCGCGGTGCGGTTGCTGCCGCATTAGCCACGTTAGTTACTCCTGCGGCGGCCTTGTTGGCGCTGATTTCGCCGTCAGAGGGTGACGCGAATCAGTGCAGGACGATCCTGTCGCAGATGAAGAAGTGATGTCTGGCCGGATGTTTATCCGGCCTGGATTTCATGCTCAACCCAGGCCGGATAAGGTGGTTATGCCGCATCCGGCAAAAGAATTACAACGACTGATGGCGGGTTTCGTGGGTCAACAGCAGTGCAATCAGCGTCAATGCCGCCATCGATGCCAGATACGTACCAACAGCCGCCAGACCATAATTCGCCTGCAACCATGCAGCGATGTATGGGGCAACCGATGCGCCGAGAATCGACGAAACGTTGTACGAGAACGACGCCCCCGTGTAGCGCACTTCGGTCGGGAACAGCTCCGGCAGCAGTGCGCCCATCGGGCCAAATGTCAGACCCATCAGGCTTAAGCCCAGCAACAGGAAGGCGAACACCAGCACCGGATTGCCAGAGCCGAGCAGCGGTTTAAAGGCAAACAGCGCAAACAGAATGATCAGCGTGGTGATGATAAGCATGCTCTTGCGGCGACCAAACGCATCGGCCAGCAGGCCCGCCACCGGTACCATGACGCCAAAACCAATAACCGCCATCATCAGCATCCACAACACTTCATTACGCGGCAGGCCAAGCCCTACGGGCGCTGCGGCGGTACTGAACGTCATCGAATAGACGGTCATGATATAGAACAACGTATAGGTCGCCAGCATGATGAACGTGCCGAGGATCGTCACGCGAACATGTTTTGTCAGTAGAGTACCCAGCGGGATTTTCACCTGTTTTTTCGCCGCGGCTACTTTGGCGAAGACCGGGGATTCATGCAGCGAAACGCGGACGTACAGACCGATAATCACCAGCACCGCGGAGAAGATAAACGGTACGCGCCAGCCCCAGCTCATGAACTGTTCGTCGGTCAGCAGCCAGGAGAGCAGCAGAAAGGTACCGTTGGCGAAGAAGAAACCGATAGGCGCGCCCAGCTGCGGAAATGATCCGTACAGCGCTCGTTTGCGCGGTGGCGCGTTTTCCGTCGCCAGCAACGCTGCGCCGCCCCATTCACCGCCCAGACCTAAACCCTGACCAAAACGCGCCAGCGCCAGCAGCAGTGGGGCGAAAATGCCGATAGTTTCATAGCCCGGCAGCAGGCCAATGACGACTGTCGAGATCCCCATGGTAAGCAGTGAAGCAACCAGCGTGACTTTACGGCCGACGCGATCGCCGAAATGTCCGAACACCGCGGAACCGATTGGTCGGGCCACAAAGGCGATAGCAAAAGTGGCGAGGGACTGTAGCGTAGCCGCGGTCGGATCCCCCTGCGGGAAGAAGATATGCGGGAACACGATCACCGCGGCGGTGGCGTAAATATAGAAGTCGAAGAACTCAATGGCGGTGCCAATGAGCGAGGCGACGACAACTTTATTGCGCGAGTTGACCGGGGTGTGTTCCTGTTCGTTGTCGAGTGTTGTGGCTGTTGCTTGCATAATATTTTCTTATTTTTGGCCGAACGAAAGGTCATATTACGCACAGCAAAAGAGACATTTCAATCTGTAACAAACTTTGAGATCGGTCAAAAATAGAGCAAAAAGGGGATAATTTTTAGGCTTGAGATTTCACTTCCATGAAATGCTTCACACAATTTAAAACTTGGATGATAAAACTGGTTTTTGGTTAAATAAAAGTTACGGGTTGGATTTATTCACTAAATCAGTGAGAGCAGGCGGCATTATAATTGCCGGATGGCGCTGCGCTTATCCGGCCAACAAAACTCTCCCGTAGGCCAGATAAGCGCAGCGCCATCCGGCCAGTTAACAAAGATTAGCGGTGTGTTTTCCCCGGCATACGCGGGTCGTCTTTGTATTCCGCCGTGGCAATCCAGGCTGCGCAAAACAGGGTCAGACGAGCGAAGAAGTAGAAGAACGCCATCAGTCCAAGCACGGAACCAAATGCCGCGCCCGACGGCGACTGCACCAGTGATGGCAGCGTATACGTCATGATCATTTTGATGACTTCAAACCCCAGCGCCGCGATAAAGGTACCTCGAATGAGCGCTTTCTTACGCGGTCGGTGACGCGGTAGCCGCCAAAAAATCCAGAAGAACAGCAGGTAGTTGGCGAAAATAGAGATGGTCAGGCCGATCAGCCGCCAGGCGGGCTTCAGCCATTCGATACCGTCGAGATACAGCGCAGAGATAATCATCTGCTGGGCGGAACCGGCGATAGAGGTAATGGACAGGGTAACAATCAGCGCAACCAGTAAGCCAATCAAGGAAACAAAATCACGCAGATATTTGACCCAAATTTTTTCCTGATCCTGCGGCGTACGTTCCCAAACATCCCGCGACTGGGCACGAATCGCTTCGCGCAGGTTCCCCATCCAGTTAATGCCGGAATAGAGCGCGATACCCAGCCCAACCAAACCTACGGTCGTACGCTGCTGAACGGCGGTATTGATGGTGTTTTTCAGCGTAGAGGCGAGCGTCGGATCGCTGACGTTCAGCAGAATCTTGCTGAAGATATCCTGCAACAGCGTAGGGTGCGAAGCGAGAATAAAACCCGCGGCGGCAAACGACACCATCAGGATTGGGATCATCGACAGAAACGAGAAGTAGGTAATGGCGGCGCCAAACTGATTTCCCATACGATCGTTAAACCGCTCTGCGGCACGAATAAGATGGGCGATGATGGGCTGGCGTTGAATTTTATCGGCGAAGGTCAGCGCGGTTTTCAGCGCCTGGTTCGCTTTAGCGTTTTTCTCCGGCGCGGCGGAGGCTGATTTATGTTCTGGCGTAGGGTGTTTTGCGTCTTGTTCCTGCGTCATCCGATCGGTTGTCCTTATTTTGTTCACTCATGACATTATAGCCTGCTCAGGGGCGCATCCTGAAAAATGGACTAATCCACATAGTCTTTCATCACGCCAGTCAGCCATTCCATAAACAGATGTACCCGGCGGGAGAGGTTGCGCCGATGCGGATATAGCAAAGATACTGGCATTGGCTCGGCGCGATATTGCGGCAACACTTCGACCAGCGTACCGGCGCGCAGGGCATCACGCACGCCAACGCGCGGCACCTGAATAATGCCCAGACCGGCAAGGCATGCTGCGTGATAGGTTTCGGTACTGTTTACCGTTAGCATGCCGCCGGTTTTAACCCATTGCGTGCCGTTTTCTGTCGCCACTTCGAAACCTTGCGCACGCGTTCCCAAATTGACCGAGTAATGCACCACTGCATGCGAGGCAAGATCCTCCAGATTTTCCGGATAACCAAAGCGGGCGAGGTATTGCGGGCTGGCGCAGTTAATCTGCGTGAGTTTCCCCAGCGGGCGCGCAATCAGCCCTGAATCTTTCAGCGTACCCACGCGTACCACACAGTCGAAACCTTCGCGGATCAAATCCACCAGACGGTCGCTGCTGCTGAGTTCGAGTTCCAGGCCCGGATACTGATGCAAAAAGCTCGGTAAGCGGGGCATCACCAGGTTTCTTGCTACACCGACCGGCATATCAACGCGCAGCTTGCCGCTGATGCTGGACGGATCGTGATGGAACAACCCATCCAGCTCATCCAGATTACTCAACAGATCTTTCGCGCGTTCGTAATAGATCATGCCGTCTTGCGTGAGCTGAACGCGGCGTGTTGTGCGGTGCAACAACTGCGTGCCCAGATGATTTTCCAGAGCCTGGATCTGGCGCGATACGCTACCTTTAGGAAGTCCGAGGGTGTCTGCGGCACGCGAAAAGCTCTCCAGTTCTGCGACGCGGATGAACAACTGCATTGCGTGAATTTTATCCATTCTCATGCCCTATTGTTGTTCTAAATGAAACAGTAATGCGCAGTTAGCAGTATTTATTGTTCTTCTATCACCTAATAAGCTTTGTCTCAATCTTCACAACACCTGAAATGAGGTTTCTTATGACGCAACGTATCGCATTGGTGACTGGCGGCGGCCGTGGACTCGGTAAAAACGCGGCGCTGAAGCTAGCGAGTAAAGGAATCGGTATTATCCTGACGTGGAACAGCAATGAAAAAGAAGCGCAGCAGGTTGTGGATGAAATACGCCAATCTGGCGGTAAAGCGGCGGCATTACCGTTGAATGTCGGTGATATTTCTACATTCCCTCAGTTTGTTCAACAGGTGCAGGGAACGTTACAAACGCAGTGGCAAAGTAACGTGTTTGATTATTTATTGAACAATGCCGGAATCGGCATTAACGCACCGTATCCGGCATTTACTGAAGCGCAATTTGACCAACTTTTGAACATCCATTTTAAGGGCCCCTTTTTCCTGACGCAGAGCCTGCTACCGCTGATGAATAAAGGTGGTCGCATCCTCAATGTCTCGACCGGGCTTGCCCGCTTTGCGCTACCGGGTTACAGCGCATACGCAGCCATGAAAGGTGCGATGGAAGTGTTAACCCGTTATCAGGCAAAAGAGCTGGGAGAGCGCGGCATAACGGCGAATATTATTGCGCCAGGCGCAATAGAAACGGATTTTAGCGGCGGAAATGTGCGGGATAATGCGCAATTGAATGCGTACATTGCATCGCAAACGGCGCTGGGACGCGTTGGTTTGCCGGATGATATCGGCGATGCCATTGCTGCGCTGCTCAGCGATGAACTGGCCTGGATGACGGCACAGCGTATCGAGGTATCCGGCGGAATGTTCCTGTAAACCCATAAGGTGCTTATTCAACAGGTCACGGCATGCGTTGAATAAGCACTTAATGCTAGATTGTATTTTGTAACAGATTTATTCATTGTCGTAGATATCTTATTTTTAGCTAAAAATATAAAATCATATTAATTAATATTCATTGTCTTATCATGAGCGTCGAATATTAAGACTTTCCCTAATTTTCGAACCTGTTTTTGCTCCTTTGTATGATCCTTCGGGTTGAGCTGTAACTATTCATAACTTCTGCTTCTTTCTTCTCCGTCTATCGGTAAAATGGCCCCCCGCCAAATGGTGACTTCTTATTTTACCCTATGGGTAATACCCTTCCGCATGTTAAGGCTAATATCCTATTCGGATGGAGATAAATAATGCAGGTAGTAATGTTTGACAGGCAGTCAATATTTATTCATGGAATGAATGTAAGTTTGCAGCAACGTATTCCAGGAGTGGATGTTCAGGGTGTCAGTCAGGCAGATGAACTTTGGCTGACGCTGGAAGATAAACCCGAGGCATTAGTTATATTGGATGGCGACCTTGATGCTGAGTTCTGCTGTAGCTTGCTGCAACAGATAGCAGAGCGCTTTGCGATGGTGAAGGTGCTGGTGACCGCAACGGACTGCCGTAAAAAATGGCTGCAAGAGGTCACTAAACTGAACGTGCTGGCCATTGTTCCGCGCGATTCTGACGCGGAAACCTTTACGCTGGCCCTCAATAGCGTCGCGATGGGTATGATGTTTATCCCCAGAGACTGCATAACCGCTACCGAAAGCGGTGGGCAAAATATCAGATTGCTCAGCGCGCGTCAGCGGGAGATTTTGACCATGCTGGCCGCCGGAGAATCTAATAAACAAATTGGTCGACTGTTAAATATCAGTACCGGAACGGTAAAAGCCCATCTTGAATCGTTGTACCAGCGCCTGGAGGTAAAAAACCGTACGCAGGCGGCAATGATGTTAAACAACACCATTTACTAGGAACATATTTCACAGTCAGAATATTTCTGGCTGTGAAATAAACACCGGCCAGATATTTTTAGCGCAAAATTGGGTAATTCCCACACTGAATATCCACGTAATTAATGCTTCCAGCTGAAACCTGTCTTTTATTTGCGTCATTTCCTTATGGATGAATGCCTCGCAGATCCTCATATCTGCGAGCAGCAATGTTTCTGCCTGCATCACCGTAATTGGGATATCAAAGGATTCATTGGCGGTGATTTCGTGTCCGTAGCCAATGACCCAGATGCCTTTTTTGTCCTGATACTTTTCCAGCGACAGGCCCTGCCATTGCTTAATAAATGCAATACAAGCGGGCGTGAAATGCGTCGAACGCAGCGGCATAATAGTCTCTGTGCAAAGAGACCTATTCTAAAAAAAACACGCCGTTACGCTAGTTGCCTGACAGCCAGTATTTACCGCAAAACGACCTATGCCGTGGGCGGCTGATATTCCTGTTTTAACAGACCAAAAATCCAGTCATCGTGCCAGGTATGATGTAGCCAGTAGCTTGCGCGTAGCGTGCCTTCATGAATGAACCCGACCTTTTCCAACAGACGCCGTGAGGCTTCGTTTCCTGCGGTGACACAGGCGGTCAGTCGCCGCAGACCGCCGCTGGCAAATGCGTATTCACACACGGCATGCAGAGATTCAGCGCCATACCCTTTACCCTGCGCCTGTGGGGCGAGCAGAAAGCCAACCTCGGCACACTCATTGCTCTCCTGAATGTATCCTGTCACGCCAAGCGGTGCTCCCGATGTCTTATCGCACAGGAGCAGACATAGCCAGTGTGGGCTGCCGGGATACCATTCAGGCAGGCGGGAGTCGAAGGCTGTCCGTATTTCCTCTTCAGTACGTGCGTCAGCGACAAAGCGCATCACATCTGGGTTCTGCTGTAGCGTTAAGAAGAACGTCCAGTCATTTTCTGTCAGTGGGCGGCAGAGCAGACGTGATGTTTGCAGTACAGGCACAGGCTTATCTCCAGAATAATTTTCAATGATTGTGCGGAAGTCACTGTAAAACTTATTTATTTGCTATATGAATGTGTTCTAGTCTACATCGGCACAACGTTGCGTTTAAAAAAGATAATTACATACCATGGTGAGGCCGCACGTTTTGGGTCCTTTTAGGGAAGATGATGACCAATAGCGCGTTACAAGCGACATGTACACCCTTTGAACATTGTCTGGGGATTATCCGCCAGGCGTCGGTAGAAATATTACTGCTGCTAGGCGTACATGCCGCAGAAGGCAAAGACCCACGGTGGTTTCTCGAACAACTGGATCAGGCACGACTGAATCTGGGCGGCTGGGGGGCTGTCGCCAGACGGTTGCAGATGAATGATGCGCAATTGAGCCAGTTCACTCTGCGGCTACGTCATCTTCAACAGAGTGTACCCCAATATGAAAATGGCCAGGACGTCAGTGAAAACCAGCTGAATTCAGCGCTGCGCTTTGTGGCTTCTCTGGAACAATTACGCCAGCAACAGCCCATCCTGAAGTATCAAACCGAAATTGCACCTGTGGAGCCGGATGCTCAGATGCGGGCGCAGCGTCAACTTCGCGCAATAGAATTAACCCTCAAATCTCTGATTGCACGGGTATGGCCGGATCAACATCCTCTCAACAGCTTTCTGAAACAGCACTTTGGTGGTGAACGTCTGCGTCGCTGGCTAAAGTTGGGCGAAGGACGAGATGCGCTGGACGGTATGATGTTTAGCGAGCTGGCGCTGATGGTCGTCGATAAGAAATTATTCGTTCGCCACTTTACGCAGATTTTTAACGATACCTCAGTGCTCATGTCATTTGTTGAGCCGCGTATCACGCTACGCATGTTTTTGGATGATTGCCGCCTGGCTCGTAACTGCGTTATCGCGCAGCAGCCGCTGACGTCGGTACAACTGATGTTGCTGGACTACCAGTACCGACAGATAACTCATCCTGTGCAACGGGCATTTGAAGAACGGCGTACGCGCATTAATCCTGCGTCGTATCTGGAATCTGATGAGGCCATGGTCCGCCAGTTTTGGGAAACAGCAAAGCAAAAAGACGAGCAAGCGGGAGGCGATAAGCATGAAATCGCAGACAGTATTGATCCGCCGGAAAAGCGGGCCAAGCGCACTGCGGAAGAACGTGAACAGCTGATTTCCGGTATGTTGTGGGTAGCGGTCGGCGTGATGGTGCTGGCGATTTCGCTGGGTGCGTTCTGGTTATTCACTTCGCCAGCGCCACAGGCGTCTTCCGGACAATCCGTTGAAATTGTGCAGGAGGAACCGCGACGCGATGCCCCCAGCGCACGGGAGGCGGTGACCAGAATGGGCATCACCTGGGATGCCTTTAACATGCGGGCGGCTATCGACCGCAATGACACCCGCGTGACGTCACTGTTCCTGCAGGGCGGGATGGACTGGAAGCTGGCGTGGACGGAGCAGGCGTTTTCGGCGGGCAATACAGAGGTGTTGAGACTGCTGCTGCGTTACCCTTCGCAGATGGATGAAAGCAAACCATGCCGACAGTTTATGACTACGCTCAGCCATGCGATGTCGAATGGGGCATCGCTCACTTCGCTGCATAAAAGTTATCTGCAAAGTTTTTGTTCCGTGCCTGCGGTCGTTGCGCGTCAGCAATATGATCTTGAGCAGGCCGAGCTGCGTGTTCGCGCCCAGCCAAGCCCTGAGAACAAGAAATGGCAGAAAATTCACGCCGAGCTGTACGATGCGATTAACTAAAAGCCTGATGACTCAGACCGTCAGCTGCTAGGGTTCGCCATACAAACCGATGAGTCGGCGCACCACGCCATTGGTCCAGCCAAAGCCGTCCTGCAACGGATATTCCCCTCCGCCGCCTTCGCGCGGCGCGGCGTCAGCTATGTGGTATTTTTCGATAAGTTTGTGGTGTTCCTGATAAAAGAGATTCACCGTTTTCAACCAGTTACGGGCAATTTCATCCCCGAGATGGTCGTCACCGTACAGTTTGAAGCCCTGGATCGCCATCCACTGCAGCGGCGCCCAGCCGTTGGGTTTATCCCATTGCTCACCGGTTTCATGCTCCGTGGCTAAAATGCCACCGGGCGTGAGCAGGCGACTGCGAACTGCGTTAGCAAGCCGATCGGCTTGTTCATGCGTTGCCATACCGACATACAGCGGCACAATACTGGCGGCAGAGAACAGGGCCATTTGTTCGCGCCGCCAGTCGTAATCGCGATAGCAGCCGTTTTCATCGTCCCAGAGATAGCGGTTTACCGCATCACGACGATCGCTGGCTTTCTGGCGAAACAGTGCTTCCGTTTCTTTGTCACCTTTTAGCGCGGAAATATTGGCGATAGTGCTTTCCAGCTTGTAGAGGAATGCGTTCAGGTCAATTGGGATGAACTGCGTGGTGCGTATGCTGGCAAGGCGGCCTGCGTCGCGCAGCCAGCGCGATGAATAATCCCAGCCAGAAGCCGCGCCCGCGCGTAAATCCCGATACACTTCATTGGGCGGGCGACCCGAATGCTTGGCGGTCTCGACGTCTTCAAGCCATGATTCATCGCGTGGCGTATCACGATCGTCCCAATAGCGGTTAAGTAGAGAGCCGTCCGACATTCTGATCACGTGGCGGTAGGCCTGGTTGAGTACCAGGGAATCGGCGCCATCCATCCAGAACGCGTACTCCATTTTTAGATGATCAAGGTAACGACGCGCGCCGCGTACGCCATCTTCTTCAAACAGCTCCACCATCAGGGCAAAAACGGGCGGCTGTGAGCGACTCAGATAGTAAGTACGGTTGCCATTCGGGATGTGACCATAGTTTTCAATCATCCAGGCAAAGTTATCTGCCATACATTTCAGCAGATCTTCGCGGCCGCTCTCTGCCAGACCCAGCATGGTAAAGTAGGAATCCCAGTAGTAGGTTTCGCTAAAACGCCCGCCTGGCACAATGTATGACTGCGGTAACGCCAGCAGCGAGGACCAGGGAATGTGATCCTGCGGCTCGCGCGTCAGCACCGGCCACAGTTGATCGATATGTTCTTTCAGCGAACTTTCCGGGTCAGAAACGTATTCACTGGAGGGCGTTTCCGGGAGCCAGAAATGGTTCTCGACGAAGCGTCGCAGATCGAAGTCCCGATGGCGTTTAACCTTGCGATAGCGAATTAAAATGTCGAGCGGGTCCATTTTGGGCGCACAATCTGGGAAGGTTTTACTATCCGCAAACAGTTTGGATGACTGGACGTGTTCGAACAGTTCGAGATAACGATCGGCAGGGGTTAACGCATCTGAAGCGGGAAGTCCTTCAATCATCTCCGGCTCAGGCTCCGCCTCAATCATTTCATCCAGCTTTAACTCGCACGGATCCATTTCATAAAGCAGATCGATGTCGATCGTCATTTCTTCAGAAGGGGCGTGGGGTAGTTTCTGGTTGAGCATAATGAGAAAGACCTCCGATGGACGTTGAAAGATTAAGGCTATTGCCCGGTCGTCAGTTAAGCGTAGACATTCGCTTCGGTGTCGGGTGAGTAAAGCGTGCGGTTGATCACGTTTTAATGCTGAGCAAAATTTAAAGAATCAGACTATCCCAATGAAAATAATGGATAATTCAAAGTTCTGCATGATCTGAATATATTCCATTTTCAGAGCATTCGATTGCAACGAGGTGTGAACAGAGACAGGTAACGCCTTATCTCTATAATAGGCGCAGGCTATTCTATTGATAGTTCTCCTCCATGTAATTGCTTGATACTTATCAAAATAGTAATCCCCTTATTTCCTATGATGGTCAGGTCTGACAAAGACTGTGCATTAATTATTCTAATTTTTCTGGGTCACAATAACTCACAACGGTGAGGGTAAAATAATGAAAATCATTACCCGTCTTACCGCGATTGCCATAGCTGGCATCGTGATTTGTTATTTTGGATTATCCGGTTATGTGTGGTATCACGATAATCAACGTAGCAAACAGGCTGATGTTCAGGCCTCTACGCTGGAAGAAAATAATAAGGTATTAGGATTTTTACGCGAAAAAGGATGCGATTATTGTCACACGCCTTCAGCTGAATTACCTTTCTATTCTTCTTTTCCTGTCGCTAAGCAGTTGATGAATTATGATATTCAACTGGGATACAAATCATTCAATCTTGAAGCCGTTCGTGCGGCGCTGGTCGCAGATAAACCCGTTTCGCAAAGCGACCTGAATAAAATTGAATGGGTGATGCAGTACGACACCATGCCGCCAACGCGATATACCGCGCTGCACTGGGCCGGGAAGGTCAGCGATACGGAGCGAGCCGAGATCCTGGGCTGGATTGCGAAACAGCGTGAGCAGTATTACGCCAGTAACGATACCGCCGCGCAGCATCGTAATGAACCGGTACAACCGATACCGGAAAGCATCCCAACCGATGCCCGCAAAGTAGCGCTTGGCTTTACGCTTTACCACGACCCGCGTATTTCAGGTGACAGCACGATTTCTTGCGCGCATTGCCACGCCCTGAATGCAGGCGGCGTGGATGGCCGGAAAACGTCGATCGGCGTAGGCGGCGCCGTTGGCCCGATTAATGCGCCGACGGTGTTTAACTCGGTCTTCAACGTTGAACAATTCTGGGATGGTCGTGCGCCAACATTGCAGGCGCAGGCAGGCGGCCCGCCGTTGAACCCTATCGAAATGGCGTCTAAATCCTGGGATGAAATTATCCAGAAACTGGATAAAGATCCGCAATTGAAGCAAGAGTTTATTGCGGTTTATCCGCAGGGATTCAGCGGGGATAATATTACCGATGCGATTGCTGAGTTTGAGAAAACGCTAATTACGCCAAATTCGCCGTTTGATAAATGGCTACGCGGCGATGAAGCGGCGTTAACTGCTCAGCAGAAACATGGCTATCAATTGTTTAAAGATAATAAGTGTGCGACCTGTCATGGCGGTATTATTTTAGGCGGGCGCTCATTTGAGCCATTGGGGTTGAAAAAGGACTTTAATTTCGGTGAGGTCACTGCCGCAGATATTGGCCGCATGAACGTCACTAATGAATTACGTGACAAGCTGCGTCAAAAAGTCCCGGGCTTGCGTAACGTTGCGCTGACCGCGCCTTATTTCCATCGCGGTGATGTGCCTACGCTCGATGGTGCGGTAAAACTGATGCTGCGTTATCAGGTGGGTAAAGAACTGCCGCAGGAAGATATCGACGATATCGTGGCGTTCCTCGAAAGCTTAAACGGCGTGTATACGCCATATATGCAGGGTAAATAAGAGAAAACCGGATGGCAAAGTACCATCCGGTTTATTTATTGCTTAACGCATGGTAACGAATTCTTCTGCCGCCGTTGGATGAATCGCAACGGTGTTATCAAAGTCTTTCTTGGTTGCGCCCATTTTCAGCGCGACCGCGAAGCCTTGCAGCATTTCGTCCATGCCAAAACCAATACCGTGAATACCGACAATTTTCTCTTCCGGACCGACGCAAACCAGCTTCATGCGGCATGGCTGACGGTGTGTGGTGACAGCGGTATACATTGCGGTAAATGATGATTTATACACTTTCACCTGGTCATCGCCGTGCTGTTCGCGAGCCTGCTGCTCGGTCAGGCCCACGGTGCCAATTGGCGGGTGGCTGAAGACCACGGTCGGGATGTTGTTGTAGTCCAGATGCTCGTCCGGCTTGTTGTTAAACAGACGCTCGGACAGGCGACGGCCCGCGGCAACGGCAACCGGCGTCAGCTCAACGGCACCGGTATTGTCGCCGACGGCATAAATACCCGGCACGCTGGTGTTCTGGAATTTATCAACGACGATGTAGCCTTTTTCGTTGGTTTTCACGCCGGTAACAGCCAGATTGAAGTTGTCCGTTTCTGGCTCACGACCAATCGCCCAAATCAGGCAGTCCACTGTTTCGCTACGACCATCTTCCAGTTGCAGGGTCAGGCTGCCGTCAGCGTTTTTAACAACCGCTTTTGGAATCGCGTGAGTATGCAGAGTCGGGCCTTCGGCGTTCATTACCTCAACCAGCGTCTCGACAATCATCGGGTCAAAGCTACGCAGCGGCGCGTGTTTGCGTACGAACAGGTGCGTTTGGGCACCCAGGCCGTTAATCACACCAGCCAGCTCAACGGCAATGTAGCCTGCACCAACAACCGCCACGCGTTCTGGTAACGCTGGCAGCTCAAAGAAACCATTAGAATCAATACCGTATTCCGCGCCAGGGACAGCCGGGCGACTCGGGCGACCACCAGTGGCAATCAAAATATGATCGGCAGTGATGATTTCACCATTCACTTCAACGGTTTTTGCATCAACGAAGCGCGCAAAGCCTTTGATCACATCGACATTATTTTTGCCCAGCACGTTGTCGTACGAGGTATGAATACGATCGATATAAGCGGTACGCGTGGCGATCAGTTTATCCCAGTCGAACTTATTGATGGTGGTGTCGAAACCGTAATCCGGACCGTACATGTGGATCGCTTCGCGGACCTGTGCGGCATGCCACATCACTTTCTTCGGTACGCAGCCAACGTTAACGCAGGTGCCGCCTAACTCTTTGGCTTCAATCAGTGCGCATTTTTGACCGTACATTGCTGCACGGTTAATGGAGGCAATACCGCCGCTGCCGCCGCCAATAGCGATGTAATCATAGTGCTTGGTCATGACCGCTCCTTTATGTTCATTGTAGGGCGGAGAAGCGTTACGCCATCCGCCAAAATATTCGCGATTGTATACCTGATATTAAAAGGTTCCACCGATGGCTGTGATTACTCCGGCACTATCCAGCTTACGGAAGTATGCCCGGTTCCTGTCGGAACCAGTTTGCTGTGCAACCACGGCAGGACGTTGTTCATCTGCTGCTCCAGCTTCCACGGTGGGTTAATCACAATCATGCCGGATGCCGTCATGCCGCGCTGATCGCTGTCCGGGCGTACTGCCAGCTCAATTTGCAGAATTTTGCGGATGCCGGTGTCTTCCAGTTCGTGGATCATGCGCTTGATTTGTTGGCGCAGAACCACTGGATACCACAACGCATAGGTGCCGGTCGCGAAACGTTTGTAGCCTTCGTTAATACCGGTCACTACTGCCTGGTAGTCGCTTTTGATTTCGTAGGGTGGATCGATAAGGATCAACCCACGACGGGAAACCGGCGGTAATTTTGCTTTCAGCTGCTGATAACCATCGGCTTTGGCCACGCGAGCGCGCTCATCTTTCTGGAATTCGCCGCGCAGCAGAGGGAAGTCGCTCGGGTGCAGTTCAGTTAATTGCAGGCTGTCCTGTTCGCGCAGCAGCTGGCGAGCAATTAACGGAGAGCCCGGGTAGTAGCGCAGCTGACCGCTACGGTTGAAGTGATGCACCACGCCAATGTAGGGTTCCAGCTCGGCAGGCAAATCGTCCTGCTGCCAGATACGCGCGATCCCTTCCAGGTATTCACCGGTGCGTTCGGCATGCTCACTGCTCAGCTGATAACGGCCAGCACCAGCATGGGTGTCCAGATAAAGAAACGGTTTTTCTTTCTCTTTGAGCGATTCAATGATCAGGCTCTGAACGGTGTGTTTAAGGACGTCGGCGTGGTTGCCTGCGTGATAACTGTGGCGATAACTGAGCATGGGTAATGAAATTCCGCTGAAATGACGATTTGCCACAGTTTACAGCAGATCGGCACAGATTACCCGCAGGCCCGGTAAGAGCAGCGCCACCGGGCGTCTTTCCATCACGGTTAGCATTGAAATCCTCTACACTTAACCCCATTGTACAAATTAATATGCACAGCGCCGGATACGCGCTTCATTCACTCTTTTCAACAGGACCGCGCTAATGACCAATCCATTGCTGACTCCCTTCGAACTGCCGCCGTTTTCTAAAATTCAGCCAGAGCACGTTGTGCCTGCCGTCACTAAGGCGCTGAACGATTGCCGTGAAAATGTTGAGCGAGTGGTTGCGCAGGGCGCGCCGTACACCTGGGAAAATCTCTGCCAGCCGTTGGCAGAAGTCGACGATGTGCTGGGGCGTATTTTCTCTCCTGTTAGCCACCTGAATTCGGTGAAAAACAGCCCGGAACTGCGTGAAGCCTACGAACAAACGCTGCCGCTGCTGTCTGAATACAGTACCTGGGTTGGACAACATGAAGGCCTGTACAAAGCGTACCGCGACCTGCGTGATGGCGATCATTACGCCACCCTGAACACCGCACAGAAAAAAGCGGTTGATAACGCGCTGCGCGATTTTGAGCTTTCTGGTATTGGTCTGCCGAAGGAAAAACAGCAGCGCTATGGTGAGATTGCCACCCGCCTGTCTGAGCTTGGCAATCTGTACAGCAATAACGTCCTCGATGCTACGATGGGCTGGACCAAGCTGGTGACCGACGAAACGGAACTTGCCGGGATGCCGGAAAGCGCGCTGGCCGCCGCAAAAGCGCAGGCTGAAGCCAAAGAGCAGGAAGGCTATCTGTTAACCCTGGATATCCCAAGCTACCTGCCGGTGATGACCTACTGTGATAACCAGGGGCTGCGTGAAGAGATGTATCGCGCATACTCCACGCGCGCATCTGACCAGGGGCCAAACGCGGGCAAATGGGACAACAGCCCGATAATGGAAGAGATCCTCGCGCTGCGCCACGAACTGGCACAACTGCTGGGCTTTGAAAGCTACGCCTTTAAATCTCTGGCTACCAAAATGGCGGAGAACCCGCAGCAGGTACTCGACTTCCTGACTGATCTGGCGAAACGTGCCCGTCCGCAGGGTGAGAAAGAGCTGGCTCAACTGCGCGCCTTCGCGAAAGCGGAATTTGGTGTTGATGAGCTGCAGCCGTGGGATATCGCTTACTACAGCGAGAAACAAAAACAGCACCTCTACAGCATCAGCGACGAGCAGCTGCGTCCTTACTTCCCGGAAAACAAAGCCGTTAACGGTCTGTTTGAAGTGGTTAAACGTATTTATGGCATCACCGCCAAAGAGCGCACCGATGTTGACGTCTGGCATCCGGAAGTTCGTTTCTTCGAGCTGTACGACGAAAACAACGAGCTGCGCGGCAGCTTCTATCTTGATCTGTATGCCCGTGAACACAAACGCGGTGGGGCGTGGATGGACGACTGTGTCGGCCAGATGCGCAAGACAGACGGCACATTGCAAAAGCCGGTCGCTTACCTGACCTGTAACTTTAACCGTCCGGTGAACGGTAAACCTGCGCTGTTTACCCACGATGAAGTGATCACCCTGTTCCACGAGTTCGGCCACGGTCTGCACCATATGCTGACCCGTGTCGAAACCGCGGGCGTTTCCGGTATCAACGGTGTGCCATGGGATGCGGTCGAACTGCCGAGCCAGTTTATGGAGAACTGGTGTTGGGAGCCGGAAGCGTTGGCGTTTATCTCTGGTCACTTTGAGACCGGTGAGCCGCTGCCGAAGGAACTGCTGGATAAAATGCTGGCGGCGAAAAACTACCAGGCAGCGCTGTTTATTCTGCGTCAACTGGAGTTCGGTCTGTTTGATTTCCGTCTGCACGCGGAGTTTAACCCACAGCAAGGGGCTAAAATCCTCGAGACGCTGGCGGAAATTAAAAAACAGGTCGCCGTGGTGCCGGGCCCAACGTGGGGCCGCTTCCCGCATGCCTTCAGCCACATTTTTGCTGGTGGCTACGCAGCGGGTTACTACAGCTATCTGTGGGCAGACGTACTGGCGGCAGATGCCTTCTCTCGCTTCGAAGATGAAGGGATTTTCAACCGTCAAACCGGACAATCGTTCCTCGATAACATCCTCACCCGTGGCGGTTCTGAAGAGCCGATGGAACTGTTCAAGCGCTTCCGTGGCCGCGAGCCACAGCTGGATGCAATGCTGGAGCATTACGGGATCAAAGGCTGATTATTCACGTGAAAATCTGCTTAGTAGATGAAACAGGCGCCGGAGACGGCGCCTTATCTGTTCTTGCCGCCCGCTGGGGACTGGAACACGATGAAGATAACCTGATGGCGCTGGTGATGACGCCGGAACATCTGGAACTGCGCAAACGTGATGAACCCAAACTCGGCGGTATCTTCGTGGATTTCGTGGGCGGTGCGATGGCCCATCGGCGCAAATTTGGCGGTGGACGCGGTGAAGCGGTGGCGAAGGCGGTTGGCATTAAAGGCGATTACCTGCCGGATGTGGTCGATGCAACCGCAGGGCTGGGGCGCGATGCGTTTGTACTGGCCTCGGTAGGCTGCCGCGTACGAATGCTGGAACGTAATCCGGTGGTTGCGGCACTGCTCGATGATGGCCTGGCGCGCGGCTATGCCGACCCGGAAATCGGTCCGTGGCTGCAGGAACGTTTACAGCTGATCCATGCGTCGAGTCTGACGGCGTTAACCGATATCACGCCGCGCCCGCAGGTGGTGTACCTCGATCCGATGTTTCCACATAAGCAGAAAAGCGCGCTGGTGAAAAAAGAGATGCGGGTGTTTCAGTCGCTGGTGGGGCCGGATTTAGATGCGGATGGGCTGCTGGAGCCTGCGCGTCAGTTGGCCACCAAACGTGTGGTGGTGAAGCGCCCAGACTACGCGCCGCCGCTGGCGGATGTCGCCACGCCGAACGCGGTAGTCACGAAAGGGCATCGGTTTGATATCTACGCTGGGACAGCATAGTTTGTAGATCTGTGCGCTGTGCTGCCTGATGTGCTGCGCTTATCAGGCCTACGGCAACGTGTGGTTTGTAGGCCGGATAAGGCGTTAGCCGCATCCGGCTTGGTGCGCTGTGCTGCCTGATGTGCTGCGCTTATCAGGCCTACGGCAGCGTGTCTTTGTAGGCCGGATAAGGCGTTAGCCGCATCCGGATTGGTGCGCTGTGCTGCCTGATGTGCTGCGCTTATCAGGCCTACGACAGCGTGTCTTTGTAGGCCGGATAAGGCGTTAGCCGCATCCGGCATAACCTATTAAACAAACGGTGCCAGCGGGTCGGCAATCTCAAATGCTACTGCTCGGTCTGCTTTCGGTGGGTAAATCAGCTCGCTGACAATCGACACCTTCAGCTTCTTCGCTTCTGCGCGCGTCAGTTTCACCTGTTGATCCCATCCTTCGCTATACACCGCACCCCAGGCACCAAGATCCAGGCAGGTGACGTAGTTTTCCTGACGATATGGCAATGGCGTTACGTCCAACAGGTCCGCCGCAGCGTTATTACCGGCAAATTTACCCAACAAAATAGCGTGCTGACAGGTCATTAACGCATGGTTGCCTTTGTCGTCGGTGGCGGCATAGGCCACATCGCCAGTGGCGTAGATATCATCGTGACCCACAACCTGCAGATTAGCATTCACATGCAGACGGCCCTGGCGATCGCGCGGGGCATTAATCTGTGCTGTCAGGTTATTAGCCTGCACGCCGACGGTCCAGATAACCGTCTGAGAGGCAATCACCTGCCCATCTTTCAGCGTGACGCCAGAGGCATCCACGCACTCTACTTCCGCATTGACCAGCCACTCGACGCCCAGTTCAGCAGAGGCTTCGATAATCACGTCACGTAATTCCTGGCTCCAGCGTCCGCCTGGCTGAGCACCGCGTTCAACTACGACAACTCTGGTCTTAGCATCAGTGCCCAATATTTCGCGCAAACGACCGGGTAATTCCAGCGCCATCTCTATCCCGGTGAAACCACCACCACAGACCACCACGGTATTACGAGCCTCACTTTCCGGTTGTAATGCCAGCTTGTTAATGTGCTGCTCCAGTACGGCGGCGCTCTCGAGTTGGTCGAGGTCAAACGCGTGCTCGGCGGCACCGGCAACGGCGTCGCGGTTTACGTGACTTCCGCTGGCGAGCACCAGGCGGTCATAGCGACGCAGATGAGTGTCACCGTTGGCATCTTTCCAGCTCACCTCTTTAGAGTCCGGGAGGATTTGCTCGACGTGACCTTGCAGGAAGTTGACGCCGGTAACGTCAAACAACGGTTGCAGTGGTGCGACCAGCGTATGAACGGCACTTTCATAAAAGCGTGGGCGGACACGCAGCTCCGGTTGTGGCGCAATTACTGTAATATCAATGGCCTGCTGATGTTTATCCGCCAGTCGTGCGGCGCTTAATGCTGCCCACATACCGGCAAAGCCGGCGCCCACGATCAGAATTTGTTTACGCATTGGGGTTTTCTCACTGGTGACTACGAATTATTTACTCGGATTTTATTTGTCGTAGTTATGAATTGCAATGCGATCGAGATCCTTTTTGCCTCAAAGGGTGGTGTTTTTTGATTATCTGTTTGATAAATATGTATTTAAAGTTCTGTTTTGAAAAGGGGTTACTTTGCTGTCTGGAATGAATGAGATGAAAAAGCTACAATAAACTCAGATTCATTTTGGCTGAGATAAGAGAATGGCATTCTACAGTTCGGGAGTTGAGTACGGCATTCATAGCCTGATGTGTATGGTCGACAGTAAGGGCGATGCGCGGGATATGAGCGTGCGGGAAATAGCCGAACTGCAAAGCGTACCGTATGACTATCTGGCAAAAATTTTCACCCGTCTGTCCAAAGCGGGTCTGGTGCGCAGCATTGAAGGCAAAGGTGGCGGTTTCCAGTTAGCTAAACCCGCTGAACACATCACGGTGCTGGATGTGGTGAATGCTATTGATGGCGATAAGCGCATCTTTGAATGTCGTGAAATTCGCCAGCGGCTGGCGGTATTTGAGGAGCATCCACCCGAGTGGGCCTGTGAAGGCATTTGTGGTGTGCGTTCGGTAATGGACATGGCCCAGCAGCGAATGGAAGAAGCGCTCGGCCAGCATACGATTCTGGACTTGGCGCGCAAAATGTACCGTAAAGCACCGGACACTTTTGTGGTGGAAGTGCAGGAGTGGATAGACGCGCGTAAAGGGTAGTGAGTGAAAATGCCCGATAGCGCAAGGCGAACGGGCATGTTGAATGTAGGCCGGATAGGGGCAATAGCCGCCATCAGGCACTGAAGGTTATTGCTCGGTGCTCGGCGTATTAATCATGCGGTTCAGCCATGGCACCATAATCGCCATCACGACCGTTACGGCCAGGGTGACAAGGCCAATCTTACTGAAGACGTTGGTATAGATAGGCTGCGTTTGCAGCGGGTCGGTGATGTTCTCTGGTACGGCGGTGAACGTAGCGACATAACCCCCCATCAGGAAGGCTGCGGCCTGCGTCAGGAACCACATCCCAAGAATGAAGCCCATCAGGTGTTGTGGCACGAGAGCGGCGACCATAGCCAGTCCCAGGGCGCTAATCAGCAGTTCACCCAGGCTCTGGAACAGATACACCAGCACGATAAACCACGGCGACGTCAGCCCTTGTGCATCGGCAAACCACATCCCGGCAGCGGCGGCCGTCAGGAAGCCCAATGAGCACAGGAACATACCGAGCGTAAATTTCATCGGCATGGTCAGGTCTTTGCCTTTGTTGCCCAGACGGGTATAGATTGCGGCCAGTACCGGACTCGCCAGTACCACCCAGAACGGGTTCAGCGCCTGGAAGCTCACCGGGTTGATGGCGAAACCCAGAATTTCATGGTGTACGTTATTGATCGCAAAGAAGTTTAGCGATGTCGGCATCTGCGCGTACAGCACGTAGAACACCACCGCTTCCAGCATCAGGATAAAGGCCACGAACATCTTGTTGCGCCCGGTTTTATCCAGTTTGAATGCCTGACGGAAGAAGATGATGGTCACGGCAATCGACAGGACGATCAGCACCAGGTTGGCAATCTGCACGTTGTGCATCAGCCAGGCGCAGATAAATACCATCACTACCGTACCGGCCAGCACGTACAGCAGGTTACGGAAGTTCAGTGGCTTATGGTCTGGCTCAGAGCCGATATTTTTCACCATTCCGCGGCAGGCAAAGTATACCAACAGCGCGACGATTAGTCCGGCTCCGCACAGGTTGTAAGTCACAGCGTAGCCAAACTTATCGGCAATCACCGGCGCCAGCGACAGTGACAGCAGCGAACCGATGTTAATCGACATATAAAACAGGGTGAAAGCACCGTCCAGACGGGCGTCTTTCGGGGGATAACATTTTGACAGCAGGCTTGCCGGGTTGGCTTTAAATAGCCCGTTACCAACGGCAATGGTACCCAAAGCAATAAAGATCAGATCCGGCTTAAGCAGCGACATCCCGGTCATGAAGTAGCCGATTGCCAGCACAATGGCACCGAGTACCAGCGTGCGCTTGGTGCCTAACAGGTGGTCGCCGACGTAGCCGCCGATCGAGATCAGGCCGTAAACCAGTGCGGCAAAGGCACCAAAGGTGACAAATGCCTGTTCTTGTGAAAATCCGAGCTGCTTAACAAAAAATACCGCCAGGATGCCCTGTACGCCGTAATAGCCAAATCGTTCCCATAATTCCACAAAGAAGATCATGAAGAACGGACGAGGTTGCTGCAGCAAGCCCGTAGGTGCAGTTTTATTCATATTCCATCGCCTTTCAAAGCCATCCCGAAAAGTATGAACGCGTATGCTTAAACGCGCCGAAAAAGTCTTATTTTGTTATAGACTGCGGTTATTGGCCGCAAGGGTAGAGTATTATAGAGATAGTTTTCGATCCAATTAGTTGATCACACTAATTATGATTTGTTTGTTGGATTGATGTACTAATTGTGACCGAATGATAAAAACAAAAACGCCCGCGAAGGCGGGCGTTTACAGGCTTAACGACTTGCAGTGGGCCGGGTTAACTTCCGGCGGCAAGCATTTTATGCTTCTTCGTCGTCACGCAGCGGAACAATCAACATGTCGACGTGGACGGTGTTGATCAGTTGGCGCGCGGAGGACATCAGTTTGCTCCAGAAATCCTGGTGGTGACCACAGACGACCAGATCCATGTCGTATTTTTTGATGGCATCAACCAGAACCTGACCCAGGTCGCCGCTACCGCTCAGGGTTTCGGTGATAGGGTAGCCTGCATTGGTGGACAGCTCGGTTAACGCGTGGTGGGTTTCTTCAGAAATGCGTTTCTGCATGTCGCCCAGATTCACGTCGATGAGCCCGGTGTACAGGTCGGAATAGTTTACGTCAACGTGGATAAGGGAGACTTTAGCATTGTAAGGTCGCGCCATAGAAACCGCTTTTTCAACCAGAACTTTGCTTTCCGGAGAAAGATCAACCGCGATAAGAATGTGTTTATAAGCCATAGTGTTACTCCTTCCATAAGTTGTCGATGACTAGCCTGCTGGCGTTATATGCCGCCGCGTCATCCGCGTCCTGCGAACCTTGTGCGCGGGGCTAGCCCAGTCGTAAAAAACGTACCATATAAGGACTATCCTTACATTATAGCGACCAGGATAATCCGTCAATCCGCCTTGCTTGCCAAATAGTTAAACAAATTTTTTAGTTAATTGCATTGATAGCGATTAACCTTATGGCAAAAAAATTAACTAATCTCCTACACTATCTAAAGAGGCGTTCGGATGCGTGATACTAACACGAACGGTTTCGGCTGCACTCTTCATTGAATGGTTTGGCAGGGTATCGGGGAGCGGTAGTCCCGGAAAGGAGTTCCGTGGGCGGGTCGCCGGGGAGGAGGTATGATAAGCACCATTGCATTATTCTGGGCTTTATGTGTCGTTTGCATTGTTAATATGGCGCGCTATTTTTCTTCGCTACGCGCACTGTTAGTGGTACTTCGTGGTTGCGATCCATTACTTTACCAGTATGTAGATGGAGGGGGCTTTTTTACCTCGCATGGGCAACCGAACAAGCAGATGCGTCTGGTGTGGTATATCTACGCTCAGCGTTACCGCGATCATCATGATGATGAATTTATTCGCCGCTGTGAGCGGGTTCGCGGTCAGTTCATTCTCACCAGCGCGCTATGCGGCCTGGTGCTAATCAGCATGGTTGCGCTGATTATCTGGCACTGATGCCAACAACAGATACAAAAAAAGCGGATCAGCTTCCTGACCCGCTTTTTTACCGTGCATTCGCTTAGATAAGCTTCAGGGAGAGCCAGTACAGCACCCCGGAAAGAATAATCGCAGCTGGCAGGGTGAAGACCCAGGCCATCAGAATGCTGGTTACCGTTTTACGCTGCAATCCGCCGCCATCAACAACCATCGTCCCCGCAACGGAAGAGGAGAGAACGTGGGTGGTGGAAACGGGCATACCGGTGTAGCTGGCGAGACCGATAGAGACTGCGGCGGTCATCTGAGCCGACATCCCCTGGGCATAAGTCATGCCTTTCTTACCGATTTTCTCGCCGATGGTGGTGGCAACACGACGCCAGCCAATCATCGTACCAATACCCAGCGCCAGTGCGACGGCCATAATGATCCAGATAGGCGCGTACTCAATGGTGCTCAGCATGTCAGCTTTCAGTTTTTTCAGCAGACGCTGATCGTCAGCGCTTACGCCAGGCAGCTTAACCACTTTATCGGTGGTATCAGAGATGCACAGCATAATACGGCGCAGCTGACCACGCTGTTCGACGCTTAATTTGTCGTAGGTTTCCAGGTTCGCCAGCATACCTTTCGCACGTTCCAGCGCGTTGATGGTATTCGCCGGGTGGCAATGGAACTCTGTCGTCGTCGCGGGTGCCGCGTCCGTCGGGGACGGAATCAGCTGGTCTACGCCTGTGGCCTGTTTAAGCAGGTCAGGGCGCTGCTGGAAGAAGACTTCGACGTTATTGATTGCATCACGGGTACGGGTAATCTCGTAACCGGAAGCATTCATATTCACCACGAAGCCTGCAGGGGCTACGCCAATCAGCACCAGCATCACCAGACCAATGCCTTTCTGCCCGTCGTTAGCGCCATGAGAGAACGCTACGCCGATAGCGGAGAGGATCAGTGCGATACGGGTCCAGAACGGCGGCTTTTTCTTGCCATCTTTCTTTTCACGTTCTGCTGGCGTCAGGTGGATACGGGCACGTTTTTTTGTACCGCTCCAGTAACGACGCAGAATGAAAATAAGACCGCCTGCAACCACCAGACCAACAATTGGCGAGATGATAAGCGAAGCAAAAATACCGATAACTTTCGGAATGTTAAGTGCGTCCACCACCGAGGTGCCGGTCATCAGTGCATTGGTTAAACCAATACCGATAATGGCGCCAATCAGCGTGTGGGAGCTGGATGCAGGTAAACCAAAGTACCAGGTACCCAGGTTCCAGATAATTGCCGCCAGCAGCATGGAGAACACCATGGCAAGGCCATGTGACGATCCCATATTAAGCAGCAGATCCGTTGGTAGCATATGCACGATGGCATACGCCACGCTGAGACCACCCAGCAAAACACCAAAGAAGTTGAACAACGCAGCCATGACCACCGCCAATTGCGAACGCATTGCACGGGTATAGATCACGGTTGCGACAGCATTGGCTGTATCATGGAAGCCGTTAATTGCTTCGTAGAACAGCACAAAAGCCAGAGCAAGCAATAGTAAAAGCCCGGTATGTAAATCCAGGCCAGCAAACAAATGTAGCATAGGACGTTACGCCATTTTGAGGACATGAACGCGGCGCATTATCAGTGACTTTGGCGGCGCGGGCAAAGTGAAATATAGAGTTTTTTTGATTTGTCTCCTGCTTTGTTTTACACCACTAAAGAATTATCCTATATATTTCAGTTAAATACCCTTTATCGGTAGTTTGGTGCTGGTGCGACCACTGAGGAATCTTTACAATTCACACCCGCTTTTTAGAGAGGATCGCAACGTGGAAAGGTTTGATACCGTTATTATAGGCGCTGGCGCAGCGGGTATGTTTTGTGCCGCGCAGGCAGGACAAGCAGGTAGTCGAGTACTGCTTATTGATAATGGTAAAAAGCCAGGACGCAAGATTCTCATGTCTGGCGGGGGACGCTGCAACTTTACCAATCTTTATGTCGAACCGGCCGCCTATTTGAGCCAAAACCCCCATTTTTGCAAATCGGCACTGGCGCGTTACACGCAGTGGGATTTTATCGACCTAGTGGGCAAACACGGTATTGCCTGGCATGAAAAAACGCTGGGTCAGCTGTTCTGCGATGATTCCGCTCAGCAAATTGTCGATATGCTGGTAGACGAGTGTGAAAAAGGTAACGTAACTATGCGGTTACGGAGCGAAGTCCTGAGCGTGGTGCAGGATGATGAAGGTTTCACCCTCGAACTGAACGGCATGACGGTCGGCACGAAAAAACTGGTTATCGCTTCCGGTGGGCTTTCCATGCCGGGTCTGGGGGCAACGCCGTTTGGTTATAAAATTGCCGAACAGTTTGGTCTGAAGGTGTTGCCAACGCGCGCGGGACTGGTGCCCTTTACGTTGCATAAGCCACTGCTGGAGCAGCTTCAGGTGCTCTCTGGCGTGTCGGTCTCCTCCATTATCACCGCCGAAGACGGCACAGTATTTCGTGAAAATCTGCTCTTTACACACCGAGGACTTTCGGGCCCAGCTGTTTTGCAGATTTCCAGTTTTTGGCAGCCAGGCGAATTTGTCAGCATTAATTTGTTGCCGGATGTTGACCTGGCGAGCTTCCTCGACGAACAACGTAGCGCACACCCTAACCAGAGCTTAAAGAACACCTTAGCAATGCAGTTGCCAAAGCGTCTGGTGGAATGCCTGCAGCAGTTAGGGCAAATTCCTGACGTGTCTCTGAAGCAGCTTAACGTGCGCGATCAGCAAACGCTGGTTGAAACGCTGACCGAGTGGCGGGTGCAGCCGAACGGTACGGAAGGGTATCGTACCGCTGAAGTCACGTTGGGCGGCGTCGATACCAACGAGCTGTCATCGCGCACGATGGAAGCCCGCAAAGTGCCAGGGCTCTACTTTATCGGCGAAGTGATGGACGTCACCGGCTGGTTGGGAGGCTATAACTTCCAGTGGGCATGGTCGAGTGCCTGGGCATGTGCGCAGGATTTGGTATCTGAATAAGCGAAGACGATACGTTGAGCGTGGACCCGCTGCGTTTTACATAAAGCTCACTTGTGAAATTTGCCCGGTAAATGGATTGCCGGGCACGGTTTTTTGCCTGCAACATACCTGCTACAACCGAATAGACATATTGAATCCAGGTGTTAGTATTCAATAGACAGCAGTAATGAGTATGCGTGTTTCATTTCCGGCCAGGAACGCTGATGATGACAACATTACTACCCGATATCACAGCATTTTCATCATTCACTTCCTTCGCGGCGCAGGTTGCTTACATGCCTGTCTGCTCTCTGGCCATTGTTTCTCATTCCTTCTTATCCCGGATGGAATCCCCCGCTGAATAGCTGTTCAGTGGGCTTTGTGACACGCATCGTTTGATAACAGGGATTACGGCGGGTCGAATATGGATAAGTTTAAACGTCATATGATGTGGTGGGTGGCGGGCATCCTGGTCGTGGTGGCCGCGATAGCATGGTGGATGCTTCGTCCTGCGGGAATACCGGAGGGGTTTGCAGCCAGCAACGGCAGAATTGAAGCCACTGAAGTGGATATTGCCACCAAAATTGCCGGGCGAATTGACACGATCCTCGTGTCGGAAGGGCAGTTTGTTCGTCAGGGCGAAGTGCTGGCGAAAATGGATACCCGCGTGCTGCAGGAGCAGCGGCTGGAAGCGGTAGCCCAAATCAAAGAGGCCGAAAGTGCGGTGGCGGCGGCGCGGGCGCTGTTAGAGCAGCGGCAAAGTGAAATGCGCGCCGCGCAGTCGGTGGTAAAACAGCGTGAGGCGGAACTGCAGTCGGTCTCTAAACGCCACGTCCGCTCCCGTTCGCTATCTCAGCGTGGGGCTGTGTCTGAGCAACAGCTGGATGACGACAGGGCTGCGGCAGAAAGCGCACGCGCTGCACTGGAATCCGCAAAGGCGCAGGTCTCTGCGGCAAAAGCCGCAATTGAAGCCGCCCGCACCAGTATCATTCAGGCGCAAACCCGCGTAGAAGCCGCGCAGGCTACCGAACGTCGTATTGCGGCTGATATTGATGACAGCGAGCTGAAAGCCCCGCGGGATGGTCGCGTACAGTACCGCGTAGCTGAACCTGGCGAGGTGCTTTCCGCGGGCGGTCGCGTGCTGAATATGGTCGATCTCAGCGATGTCTACATGACGTTCTTCTTGCCAACCGAACAGGCTGGTTTACTGAAGATTGGCGGAGAAGCGCGTCTGGTGCTGGATGCTGCGCCGGATCTGCGTATTCCGGCGACCATCAGCTTTGTGGCTAGCGTCGCGCAGTTCACGCCGAAAACGGTCGAAACCAGCGATGAACGGCTGAAACTGATGTTTCGCGTCAAAGCGCGTATCCCGCCAGAGCTGTTGCAGCAGCATCTGGAGTACGTGAAAACCGGTCTGCCGGGCATGGCGTGGGTGCGTGTTGATGAAAGTCGCGCCTGGCCTGACGACCTGGTGGTGAGGTTGCCGCAATGACGCATCTGGCGCTGGTTCCCGTTCCTCCCGTGGCGCACCTTGACGGCGTGAGTCAGCATTACGGGAAAACGGTAGCGCTGAACAATATCACGCTGGATATCCCTGCCCGCTGTATGGTGGGGTTGATTGGCCCGGATGGTGTCGGAAAATCGAGCCTGCTGTCGCTCATCTCCGGCGCTCGGGTCATTGAACACGGCAACGTGATGGTGCTGGGCGGCGATATGCGCGACCCAAAACATCGCCGGGATGTCTGCCCGCGCATTGCCTGGATGCCGCAGGGGCTGGGGAAAAACCTGTATCACACGCTGTCGGTATATGAGAACGTCGATTTCTTTGCCCGCCTGTTTGGGCATGACAAAGCGGAGCGTGAGGCGCGGATTACCGAGCTGCTGAATAGCACCGGACTGGCACCGTTTCGCGACCGTCCTGCCGGGAAACTCTCGGGCGGGATGAAGCAAAAGCTGGGGCTGTGCTGCGCGTTAATCCACGACCCGGAACTGTTAATTCTCGATGAACCCACCACCGGGGTCGACCCGCTGTCCCGCGCCCAGTTCTGGGATCTGATTAACAGCATTCGCCAGCGGCAGACCAACATGAGCGTGCTGGTTGCGACCGCTTATATGGAAGAAGCCGAGCGCTTTGACTGGCTGGTGGCGATGAACGCCGGGGAGGTGTTAGCTACCGGGAGCGCGCAGCAGCTACGTGAGCAAACCAACAGCAACACGCTGGAGCAGGCGTTTATCGCGCTGTTACCTGAAGCCCAGCGCCAGGCGCATAAACCGGTAGTGATCCCGCCGTATCACGCTGAGCAGGAAGAGATTGCCATCGAGGCGAAAAACCTGACCATGCGCTTCGGTAAATTTGTGGCGGTGGACCACGTTAACTTCCGCATTCCGCGCGGGGAAATCTTCGGTTTTCTCGGCTCCAACGGCTGCGGTAAATCCACCACCATGAAAATGCTCACCGGACTGCTGCCCGCAAGCGAAGGCGAGGCGTGGCTGTTTGGGCAAGCGGTTGACCCGAAAAATATCGATACCCGCCGCCGGGTAGGCTATATGTCGCAGGCATTTTCGCTCTACAACGAGCTGACCGTCCGGCAAAACCTCGAACTACATGCGCGGCTGTTCCATATCCCCGAAGCAGAAATCCCTGGGCGGGTGCAGGAGATGAGTGAGCGCTTTTCGCTGACCGATGTCGAAGATGCGCTGCCCGGTGCGCTGCCGTTGGGGATCCGTCAACGCCTGTCGCTGGCGGTGGCGGTGATCCATCGCCCGGAGATGCTCATTCTTGATGAACCGACCTCCGGGGTCGATCCGGTAGCGAGGGATATGTTCTGGCAACTGATGGTTGATCTGTCGCGCCAGGACAAAGTGACCATTTTTATCTCCACCCACTTTATGAACGAAGCGGAGCGCTGCGACCGCATGTCGCTGATGCACGCCGGAAAAGTACTGGCCAGCGGTACGCCGCAGGAGCTGGTGAAACAGCGTGGAGCTGCCAGTCTGGAAGAGGCGTTTATCTCCTGGTTGCAGGAAGCGGCAGGCCCGGCGCCGGAAGCTCAGTTAGCGCCAGCCAATGTCCAGACAGTGCATGAAAACAGTAAGCCGCCGCGGCAAGGCTTTAGCCTGCGGCGCTTGTTCAGCTACAGCCGTCGTGAAGCGCTGGAGCTGCGACGTGACCCGGTACGTTCAACGCTGGCGCTGATGGGCACAGTGATCCTGATGCTTATCATGGGCTACGGCATCAGCATGGATGTGGAAAACCTGCGTTTTTCGGTGCTCGATCGCGACCAGACCGTCAGCAGCCAGGCGTGGACGCTGAATCTGGCGGGATCGCGCTATTTTATCGAGCAACCGCCGCTCACCAGTTATGACGAGCTGGACAAACGGATGCGTTCAGGTGAAGTTGCGGTAGCAATTGAAATTCCGCCAAATTTTGGCCGCGATATCGCGCGTGGAACGCCGGTGAAGATTGGCGTCTGGGTCGATGGCGCAATGCCAAGCCGCGCTGAAACGGTCAGGGGTTACGTGCAGGCGATGCACCAGACCTGGCTGCAGGATGTGATGGCGCGCCAGCCAAATGCCAGCGGGCAAAACGGGCTGATGACCATTGAAACTCGCTATCGTTACAACCCGGATGTGAAGAGTCTACCGGCGATTGTTCCGGCAGTGATCCCACTGCTGTTGATGATGATCCCTTCCATGCTCAGCGCCCTCAGCGTGGTGCGTGAGAAAGAGCTGGGGTCGATTATCAATCTGTACGTTACGCCCACGACCCGCAGCGAGTTTTTACTCGGCAAACAGTTGCCGTACATCGTGCTGGGCATGCTGAACTTCCTGCTGTTGTGCGCGCTGTCGGTGTTTGTATTCGGCGTTCCGCATAAGGGGAGCTTTGTGACCCTGACGCTGGCTGTGCTGCTGTACGTCACCATTGCCACCGGGCTGGGGCTGTTAATCTCCACGTTTATGAAAAGCCAGATCGCGGCCATTTTTGGTACGGCGATTATTACGCTGATCCCGGCGACGCAGTTTTCCGGAATGATCGACCCAGTTGCCTCGCTGGAAGGGCCGGGTCGGTGGATTGGTGAAATTTATCCGACCAGCCATTTTCTGACCATCACGCGCGGAACGTTCTCTAAAGCGTTGGATCTGACCGATCTCTGGCAGCTGTTTATTCCGCTGGCGGTAGCCATTCCGGTGGTGATTGGTCTGAGCGTATTACTGCTGAAAAAACAGGAGGGGTGATGCGCCGATTACGCAATATTTATAACCTCGGCATCAAAGAGTTGCGCAGCCTGTTGGGTGACAAAGCGATGCTGACGCTGATCGTCTTCGCCTTCACGATTTCGGTTTATTCTTCCGCGACCGTCCTGCCGGGTTCGCTGCATCTGGCACCGATTGCTATTGCCGATATGGACCAGTCGCAGTTGTCGAATCGGATTGTGAACAGCTTTTATCGCCCGTGGTTTTTACCGCCGGAGATGATCACTGCCGATGAAATGGATGCCGGGCTGGACGCCGGGCGCTATACCTTCGCCGTAAACATTCCGCCTGATTTTCAGCGTGATGTGCTGGCCGGACGACAACCGGATATACAGGTTAACGTCGATGCCACGCGGATGAGCCAGGCGTTTACCGGCAACAGCTATATCCAGAATATCATCAGCGGCGAGGTGAACAGCTTTGTGGCGCGTTACCGCGATAACAATGAGCCGCCGGTGGCGCTGGAAATGCGCATGCGCTTTAACCCTAATCTGGAACCCGCCCGCTTTGGTGCGGTGATGGCGATTATCAACAACATCACCATGTTGGCGATTGTGCTGACCGGTTCGGCGCTGATCCGCGAACGCGAGCACGGGACCATTGAACATCTGCTGGTGATGCCGGTGACGCCGTTTGAGATCATGATGGCAAAAATCTGGTCGATGGGGCTGGTGGTGCTGGTGGTTTCCGGTCTGTCGCTGATGCTGATGGTAAAAGGCGTGCTCGGGGTGCCGATTGAAGGTTCGATACCGTTGTTTATGCTGGGCGTGGCGCTGAGCCTGTTCGCCACCACCTCGATCGGCATTTTTATGGGCACGCTGGCGCGCTCCATGCCGCAGTTGGGGCTGCTGATGATTCTGGTGCTGCTGCCGTTACAGATGCTCTCAGGTGGCTCCACACCGCGTGAAAGCATGCCGCAGGCGGTGCAGGACATTATGCTGACCATGCCGACTACCCATTTCGTCAGTCTCGCGCAGGCGATACTTTATCGCGGCGCCGGGTTTAGCATTGTCTGGCCGCAGTTTCTGACGCTGCTGGCGATTGGCAGCGCGTTCTTCCTGATAGCACTGCTGCGTTTCAGAAAGACGATTGGTACGATGGCGTAATCATTATTGCCGGGGGCGCTTCGCTTGCCTGGCCTACAAACGGTAACGGACGTAGGCCGGATAAGGCGTAGCCGCCATCCGGCATCCCGCAACGAAACAGGCAATTACTCTTCTTTCGGCAGGCACTGTAAATGGCCGTGGCGCACGCCGCGCTGGGAAATCACGTCATCGGCAAAATGCTGCACATCGCCCATGTCGCCTTTTAGCACGGCGATTTCCAGACAGTCGTCGTGGTTGATGTGCACGTGCAGCGTGGCGACCGATAAATCGTGGTGGTGGTGTTGGGTAGAAACAATACGGCTGGCCAGATCACGCTTCTCATGCTCATAAACATACGAGAGCACCGCGAAGCCCTGAGTGCCGTGTTCAAGGGTAGTTTCCTGCGCCAGCGCGCCACGCAGAATATCGCGGATCGCTTCGGAACGGTTGTTGTAGCCACGGCGCTGACTCAGGCCGTCGAGCGTTTCCAGTAAATCGTCATCGAGGGTAATGGTGACTCGTTGCATCTGCAGTTAACCTTTCATGTGGCGCGTTGGCGCACAGGGAGTAAGGGGAATAGCGTATTTTGTAACACACGTCCGGCATCCGGGGAAAAGGTTAATGCTCTCGCAATAAACGCAGCAGAGTACTGACCTGTTCATCCAGCGGGGCAAGCGTATCTTTAACGATCAGATGCAAAGGCGTGGCGCGGCGAGCACCATGGCTTAACGGCAGTGGGCGTAAAAGCCCCTGATCAAGCTGCGTCTGAATACGTTCCTCAGGCAGCCAGCCGTAACCGACCTGATACATCACCGCATCAATCGCGGCATCAATGGTCGAGAAGGTCCAGGCATCGCGCACCGGTTGTTGTGGGTTGTCGCGATCGGCAATGCGAATCAGCGGCCAGGCGCGTAATGCGTCTTCATTCAGCGGCGCATCCAGCATGCAGAGTGGGTGATCGCGGTGGGCCACGGCCACGAAGTCAATATTCATCAGCCATTCGCCGCGTCCGGTGACATCCTGACGCCGGGTCAGGACCATTACGTCCGCATCGGCATGTGCTGCCAGTCGAGCATCGCCATTCTCCAGGACTTCGGTCAGACGCACCTGCGTTTGCGGCCAGGCCTGCTGAAACTGTTTGAGAATGGCAAACAGGCGTTTGCGTGGGAAGATGCTATCTACCATCAAATCCAGCCGCGTTCGCGTACCGTTTTGTAACGTTGCGGCCCGGGTTTCCACCCATAAAAAGGCCTTCAGTAGCGGTTTGACCTGATTGAGCAATAGCCCTCCGGCCGGGGTCAGGACAGCCCTGCGCCCTTCCGGGGTCAGCAGCGTTACGCCAAGTCGCTCCTGTAACAGTGCCAGATTGTAGCTTACCGAAGACTGGCTACGGTTGGTCTCTTCCGCCGCTTTAGCGAAGCTTCCCAGCTCCACCACTTTCTCCAATAGGGCCCACTGCTCGAGGGTTGTTTTGTGCATAACTCATCTAATAATTGAATGAATTTGATGCAAACATAGCGTTATTCATCCAATTTTTGAAGCGTTAAGATCCTCGCATCAAGTAAGAGGAGAACGAATATGAGTGCGTTTGATAAACATGATTTAAGCGGATTTGTCGGCAAACATCTGGTCTATACCTACGATAATGGCTGGAATTACGAGATCTACGTGAAAAACGACACTACGCTGGATTACCGCATTCACAGCGGTATTGTGGGGAATCGTTGGGTGAAAGATCAGCGGGCCTATATTGTGCGGGTGGGGGAGAGCGTTTATAAAATTTCGTGGACCGAACCGACCGGGACCGACGTCAGCCTGATCGTAAATCTGGGTGACAAACTCTTTCACGGCACCATCTTTTTCCCTCGCTGGGTGATCAATAATCCGGAAAAAACGGTCTGCTTCCAGAATGACCATATTCCGCTGATGGTGTCGTACCGCGATGCCGGCCCGGCGTATCCCACCGAGGTGATTGATGAGTTCGCGACCATCACTTTCGTACGTGACTGCGGCGCGAACAATGATGACGTTATTGCCTGTGCGGCGAGCGAGCTGCCGAAAAACTTCCCGGAAAATTTACGCTAAGGCTTCCAGTCGCTGCACGGCGTCTGCTGTCAGGGTAAACGGCGTGGGGGTGCACACCGCCAGGCTCAGGGTATCGAGCTGGCACTGGCTGACTGAGAGTGAGGAAGTTAGCGCGGTACTGTCGACGCTGACGATTTGCCAGGCACTGCCGCCGCGCTGCTTCACGATAGCTTCTTTACGCGTCCAGATGCGCCAGAACGCCGCCAACTGTTGTTCCGGGCGTTCGGCCTCGACTTCGGCATGTTCACCAAGACTGAATACCGTATTTGCCAGCGTTTGCCAGTTATCGCGCGGGCGAACGACTTCTATATCGCAGCCGACTTCCCCTTCGTCGCTGAGCAGCAGGGCGATATCATCACCGCTGTGGCTGAGATTGAACCACAGCGGCGTGTCAGCAGAAAAGGTCGGTTTTCCTTGCTCGCCATAGATGATGTCCGGCAATGGCGAAAGGGTATGGGAAAGCAGCACGCGACCGGCCAGCCAGCGCGCACGGCGAGCACCTTGCGGCGCTTGCTCACTCAGTGCGGCAGGCAATGCACCTGCGCTTAAAACAGAAACTTTCCCAAGAACGATCCGGTACATATCACGGCCAACGTTTAATGATGATAGAAGTATTTATGCCGCCAAACGCAAAGTTGTTGCTCTGCAAAAACTCGCAATCAATCTTGCGGGCTTCACCCATAATGTAATCCAGCGCGCCACAATTGGCATCTGGCTGGCTCAAATTTAGCGTAGGCGCAAACCAGCCTTCACGCATCATTTGCAGACTCATCCAGGCCTCTAGTGCGCCACAAGCGCCAAGGGTATGTCCAAAATAGCTTTTAAGCGAGGATAGCGGAACATTATCACCATAAATTGCAGAGGTTGCCTGACTTTCTGCAACATCACCACGATCGGTTGCGGTTCCGTGCGCTGAAATATAGCCGATATCCCGGGCACTAATACCTGCCATATTCAGTGATTTTTCCATGCAAATCTGCATTGTTTCGCGCTGCGGCTGGGTGATATGGGCTGCATCGCAGTTAGTGGCAAAGCCAACGATTTCACCATAAATCGTTGCTCCGCGCGCTTTAGCGTGTTCCAGCTCTTCCAGCACTAGCGTACCTGCACCTTCTCCGATGACCAGACCATCGCGTTTTTCATCGAACGGGGATGGGGTGGTTTTCGGCTCGTCGTTGCGCTGGCTGGTTGCGAATAACGTATCAAACACGGCGGCTTCGGAAGGACACAGTTCTTCTGCGCCGCCGGCGACCATCACCGTTTGATAGCCGTGTCGAATGGCTTCCCATGCGTAACCAATTGCCTGGCTACCGGATGTGCAGGCGCTGGATGTCGGGATGACTCGCCCACGCAGACCGAAAAACAATCCGGTGTTAACGGCAGTGGTATGCGGCATCATTTGCACGTAGGTCGTGCCGGTGATGTTATTGGTGTGTTTCTCGGTCAGCATGGTCGCGAACTCGCTCACTGGACCGGTACTACCGGTTGATGAACCATAAGCGATCCCGGTTTCACCGTTAGTCAGTACCCGATCGCCAATCAGCCCGGCCTGCTCAAGCGCCAGCTCTGTTGCGCGGGTGGACATCAGCGATACGCGCCCCATGGCGCGAATTCGCTTGCGGGTATAGTGTTCCGGCAGAGTGAAGTCGTCGATCGGCGCTCCCAGCAGTGTGTGCAGTCCGTCATAAACCTGCCACTCCGGCATTTTGCGTACCGCATTTTCATATGCCAATAACCTGGCGGAGACAGCCTGCCAGTTTTCCCCAAAGGCGGTGACGCCGCCCATGCCTGTAATCACGACACGACGTGTCATAACATCCCTCCATTGATGGAAATCACCTGGCGAGTTACATAGCCCGCCACATCCGACATTAAATAACTGGCAAGCCCGGCCACTTCTTCAGCCTGACCTATTCGTTTCATGGGAATCATCGACATCGCCTCTTTCAATGCGGCTTCTTCCATCTCGATCATCCCGGTATCAATGAGTCCCGGTGCAATGCAGTTTACGGTAATTTTGCGTTTTGCCAGTTCGATAGCCAGCGCTTTGGTGGCACCAATAATTCCGGCTTTTGACGCACTGTAATTGACCTGACCGCGGTTGCCCATCACGCCCGAAACCGAAGACAATGTGATGATACGGCCCCCCTGGCGTGCGCTGATCATCGGCATAATGCACGGATGAATGACGTTGTAAAAGCTGTCGAGGTTGGTATGGATCACCGAATCCCAGTCGTTATCACTGAGCGCAGGGAAAGCGGCATCCCGAGTGACTCCAGCGTTGCTGACAATACCGTACCATGCGCCGTTTGCCTCAATATCTTGCGACAGTATTTCACGGCACTGCTCGCGATTGGCAACGTCAAATGTCAACAGGCGCCCTGCGCCGCCAGCGGCGAGGATAGCATCCAGCGTTTCTTGTGCTCCTTGCACATCGCGATGATAGTGTACGCCGACCACAAAACCGTCCGCGGCCAGTTGTCTGGCGATGGCGCGACCGATACCTTTGCTGGCACCCGTAACTAAAACTGAACGGCTCATGTGGACGCTCCTTGTTGAAATAGCGTGTTAATTTCTTCTGATGTCGGCTGGAAGGTGTTGACTCGACCGGTTGCCAGCGTCTCGTTGTCTGCCTGGATGGCACATTCAAAGCTACCGAATCGTGCATCCTGCATCAGCAATTTGACATGGATGCTCAGCGTCTTCCCGGCAGGCAGAACACCTGTAGCACAGACTAACTCACGTGCGCCCAGTACCATACCTAACGTAGTACTCGCCTGACCTTGTTGCTGGCGGTGCCAGCCAGACCAGACGCCAATGGTCTGCGCCATCAGTTCCAGTGCGAACCAACCAGGCAGATTGCCATCAAGGTCGAGAAAAGGGGCCAGTACGCTGTTTGCTGATACCATCACGTGGCAGGTGGCGGTTTCGTCCGCCACACTGACGACCTCTTCAAGAAGCAGCATCGGCGCATCATGCGGTAAATAATCACCCGGTGGTAAAAAGTGGCTCATGAGGTTCTCCCGAGCAGGATGCTGGCATTATTGCCACCGAAGGCAAACGAATTAGACAAGATAACCGGGCGAGTTAGCGGCTGCGGCTGTTCAATGATGCCGCAGGGTGGCAATGTTTCATCGCGTGGCGACTGGCTAAAATCCTGCGGCGGCAGCGGCAGCTCGCGTTGCAGAATCAGCATACTGATCGCTGCTTCGGTGATCCCCGCAGCGCCCAGCGTGTGCCCGGTCAGGTGTTTGGTTGAACTGCACGGGACCGTTTCGCCAAATAGCGCGCTCACGACGTTGGACTCAATCTGATCGTTTAACGGTGTGGCGGTACCGTGCAGATTGATATAGCCCACATGTTCCGGCGTCATTCCTGCGTCGTTAAGCGCCTGGCCGATGGCGCGAATGGCACCTTCCCCCTGTGGATGGGGAGCCGAAATATGGTACGCGTCGCTGGATTCGCCGACGCCAAGGAGCGCGATAGGCTGTGGCTCGCGGGTTAATACCATCAATGCGGCGCCTTCGCCAATGGTGATCCCACAACGGTTGCGGCCAAACGGCTGACACAGCGTTGGGGAGAGTGATTCCAGACTGTGGAATCCGTTGATTGGCATTCGGCTTAGCGTATCCGCACCGCCGACGATGGCGATATCGACCAGACCAGATTCGATCAAACGACGTCCGCTCATGATAGCTCTTGCACTGGACGAGCAGGCGGTTGAGAGCGTAAAGGCCGGGCCATCCAGCGCCAGCCAGTGGCTAAGAAAACGCGACGGATCGCCCAGTTCCTGTTGCGGATAGCGCCAGTCAGTGCTCTCTTTGCCGTTGAGTATCAAATCTACGTGAACGTCACCCTCATCCAGGCCGGAGGTGCTGGTGCCGAGAACAACAGCAATACGATCGCGACCAAATCGGGCGATAGCGTCGTCCACCTGCGGCTGGATTTGCATCAGGGCTGCCAGCAATAGCTGGTTGTTGCGCGAACGATGAGCGCTAAAGTGCTGAGGAATAGCGGGCAGCTCACCGTCAACGCCTGCTAACACGGCGGATGGGTGTCCTTGCAGCCAGCCCGTGCGCGGGCGCATTCCCGGCGCTATGCCACGAGTGAGATTGGCTGCGATTTCATCAGTGTTATTGCCCAACGCATTAATCATGCCAACGGCAGAAATGTAGATCATCTCAGTCACCCAGGTATTGAATGGTGATGTGGTATTTAAAAACGTGCTGTTCAATGCTGATCGGTTCGCGTTTTCCTTTTCGATTCAGATACGTGATTTCCGTGACCACTTTGCCGCGGGCATTGCGCAGCTCACGCGTGTCACCCGTATCGACGAGCGTCCAGCCTGTGGGTAATTGCGGTTGCCAGGCGCTAATCGGCCAATGACTTAGCATCACGTCAGCCAGCACCTGGCTGGCTGGCGGCAATTGTGGAACGATGATCGATTGCTCGGTGTGCAGTCCTTTTTCATCGTAAGTCACGAGGAACAGGCGAATGCCGACTGATGACAGCCCGGCAAGTGTGATTTTCTTGTCATCAGCATTGAGCATGACCAACAGTGACTGAGTTTTGCCGTTAAAACTTCCGGTTAGTAGCTGTTGTGAATTCACCGCGGGAGAAATCCCCGGGGCAGGTAGCGTTACACGAGTCCCCGGCTCTAACCAGGCTTGCGGGCGGCCTTTCTGTTCCGGCTGCGAGTGGCTGCAACTGGCCAGCAGCAACGTGGCGACGAGCGCAGCGGTGCGCCAAAATGTCTGTTTAATCATCTTCTTTTTTTCTCTTTTTTTCCTGGCATCGCCAGCGGTGACAGCAGGAAGGCGGTGAAAATACCGCTCACTAGCACAATGCCAAAACTGCTGATTGCCTGAGTGGCGCTAAAGACCAGCATGCCGAGCGTCAGGAGCGTGGTCATCATTGCCAGCGTGATAGCCAGCAGCGATGTCAGTGGCGTACCGCGTGGATTACTGAAAAACAGCGTGTAGTTAATGCCAATTCCCAGTACCAGCACCAGTGCCAGCAGCGAGAACAGGTTGAGCGCATGACCGCTCAGGGCCAGTACCGCCAGACCGCAACCTAAAGACAGCACTGAGGGGACCAGGCTAATTAAGCCCTTACGCCAGCCAAGCCGAATGACGGCGCCACAGGCAATCACCGCCAGCGCAATGCACAGCAGACCGGTCAGAATATGGCGATAAAGGGCAAACAGGTTGTCAAAGCTGCTCTTACGATCCACCCACGCCACGCCGGAATATTTCGCGCTGAGCGTATTTAATGCATCACTTTGTTTCACCCCTTCAACGGGAACCAGTACGCTGCTTTCGCCATCAGCCAGAGACAACCATAGCAAGCGCCAGCCTTCACTGGCCGGGCTGGCAAGCCAGGCATCGACGGTTACGGGCATGGCGCTAAGATCGGGGTTCACCGTTGCCAGACCGGCGTTGTTTAAGGCTTTCGTGATGGCGGGCGCGGCATCTTTTAGCAGAGACAGATCCTGCTGTTGCCGGGCGAGTGAATTGAGCGGAATGGTGCGATATCCGCTGAGTAAACCATCTTTTTTTGCCTGTTCCAGCGCGGGGATAAAGGTCTCCAGCCGCTCCAGCGTTTGCTGAGCGGATTTGCCGTACACCACAAACCACTTCTGGTCGACGCTTTGCCCGGTCAGGGCGGTAATCGCTTTTTCCTGAGCAAGAATACCCTGCGGCAGCGCCTGTAACTGGGAGATATCATCATCTACGCGTAGCGTCGCCATACCTGCCAACGAGAACAACGCCAGCGCCACCGGCAGGCCAACGGATAATTTCTTATTCCGCCGCCATGCAGCAAGCCAGCGTAGCATGAGTACCATTGCCGGCACCGGGCGTACCGGCAACCGACGACACAGCCACGGGTGCCAGAAAATGACCGTCAGGCAGGAGGCGCTCAGACCTACCGCCGCGAATACCGCCATCTGGCGAATACCGGGGAAGGGGGCCAGCATCATAATCAGATAAGCCGCTACGGTGGTGAGTAGAGCCAGGAGCAGGGCATTGCGCACTTTGGCAAGGCTTTGCCATGGCGATGTTTCCGCACCGTGCACCATCCGTTCGGTCAAATAGTAGAGCGTATAGTCGGCGGAAATACCGATGATGCTCATGCTCATCACCAGCGTCATCAGATGGAGCTCGCCAAAAATCAGCAGCGTGACGACGGTCCCCGCCAGCGCACCAATGCCAATCGAAATCAGGCACAGCAGCAGCGGACGCAGCGAACGAAATACAGCCACGATGAGCAGGATCACCCCGAGCACAGTGGCTATGCCGAGGGTAGAGATATCTTGTTTCGCCTGCTGGCTGGCGTAATCGCTATAGAACAGCGTCCCGCGAGACAGCAGTTGAGCCTGTGGATAGTGGGCTTTGAGCTCACCCTCCAGCGTATTCAGCGTGGTGACCAATTGATGCGTCTGTTGCATATCAAACGATGAGCCGGTCAACTCGCCATGTAACAGATACCAATAGTTGCCTTGCTCATCCTGGGTGACAAGCCAGCCGTCCATCAGGCGCAGACGCTGCCCGGTTTTGGCCATGGCCAGCTGCGAGCCTCGCATCAGCATGAAGGGATCGTTTTGTAGCTCTTTGCCACTGACGCCGGAGAATGCGGAGTAAAGTTGGGACAGGATCCACTGGCCCTGCGCTTCGCCGCCGTTTTGCAGCCGGGCGCGGGTCTCGTTATCTATCAGGCCGTTACGATGTTGCCAGAAGAATGCCCCCCAGGCTTGCTGGCTGTCGGCATCCATTGGACCTTTTACCTGGGCTAGCGCGTGCGATTTTTGCAGTAAAGCCAGCCAGTCCCGGGCTATAGCTGGGTCCGGTTGCTTACCGGGGCTCACTAGCCAGACCACCTGACGGTCAAGGCGCTGCATAAATCCCTCGTTAAGACCCGGAGGTAAAGCGCCCAGCGTCTGCTTTGGCAACATGGCCAGCACGCTGCTGTTAAGGCGGGCCTGAGGTAGCAGCGTCAGAAAGATGCCCAGCAGAAGCAGGCAGACGACTCCCCATAACAGCGCGGGGCGTTTACTGGGCGGCAAAGCGTTGGCGTTCGTCATCGGTCAGTTGCGCTGGCGTTAGTTGGTGTTGGGAAAGCGCGATATCGGTGCGATCACCCTGCTTATCATTGAGCTGAATGCTCTCCAGGTAGGTCTTTCCTGCTAAATCAATCGTCGCAAAAATCTTATCCAGTGGTGTGGTGATTGGCGTCAGGCGTAGCGTCCAGCGACCTTCTCCTAAGTCTGCAAACTCCACGCGGAAGTTTTGTTCCAGCACTTTACGATCCGCCTGGAATAACGCCCGTAGCAGATGATTAAACTGGAACATTTGCGGGTTATTCTCAGCGGTAATGGTCTGCGGTGGTTGACCGTTAATTGCCTGAACCATCCGTTTGTCGTCCAGCAGCAGTTGCATGGGGAACGGGGACGTTTGATCCCACAGCAACCCCTGGTCGCGGGCGATCAACATATTGCCCTGAGATCGCAGCGGCTGCGGCAGATCCTTTATCGTCCGGGTTTGATCGAAGTGGGCGCGAACCACCGGTTGTTCGGTAAAACGCTGTTGTAGGGAGTCGAGCGTCAGGGCACTGACGAAAGGGCTGACGAGCAGCACGAGCAATGGCCATAATTTCATGGTGTCACTCCCATCCGTTCAAACAGAATATCCGGGCTGACAAAGCACAGTTCACGGCTTTTTTCGTCGACGGCGACCTGGATGGTGTAGCCTGTTGTGGCGCGTTTACCTGTTTCGGCATCAAAAATTTCGTAGCCGATATGCAGGCGATTTTCGTACTCTTTAATTTGGGCGCGTACACGGATACGCTGCTCGAAAGTCAGCGCATTGCGATACTTCACCCGAGTGTCGACCACGGGCCACAGATAGCCGGATTCTTTCATCTGCCGATAGCCATAATCGAATTGGTTCAGCAGTGCCTCACGGGCAATCTCGAAGTAACGGAAGTAGTTACCATGCCACGCTACGCCCATCATATCGACGTCGTGAAACGGAATAGTTAGCTCGACTTCAGCCGTAAAGCGGGGATCGTTAAGCACCCTTTACTCCTTGTCATTGGTATCCGGCAGTTGCCAGAAATCGAAAAAGTTAAACCAGTCTAGGGGCGACTGAAGCGCATAGTGCTCAAGGCGTTCGGCGTAGCGATCGACAGTATTCTGTAATGCCTGTTGTCGTGTGGCACGCGGTAAGAGCAGCGGGTCGGCAAACGGTTCGCAGTAGATGTGGAGTTTCTCCTGCTGGCGCAGGGCAAAAATCAGATCTACAGGGCAGCGTAAAATAGACGCGAGAATAAACGGGCCCTGAGGGAATGGCGCGTTTTGCCCCATAAAGCGGCTCCAGCACACGCGCCACTCGCCGCCGCGTTGGGGATTGACTGCGATGCGATCGCCTACGATGGCTACCCATTCACCGCGCTCCAATTTCTCTTTGAGCAGAATGGCAGTATCTGGACCAATACTGTTCACCGGGAGCAGATTTAATCCAGCCTGCGGGGCCATCTCTTGCATGATTTGTTTAAAGCGTTGGGCGTTATCGCTAAATACCAGCGCATTGATTGTTTTACTGCCCTGTAGCTGGGCCAGTGCCCGACAGGCTTCGACATCGCCAAGATGTGAAGCCAGTAGTAGTTTTCCCCGAGGATCGCTGATATTCAGCGTCGTTTCTGCACCTGGTGCAAAAATCACATCGCGACCGAAGTGCAGCTCACCACGCCAGCTGGCGATCTTATCCAGCATCGCGCCGCCAAAACGCAGGAAATGCTGATAACTGGTCAGGTTTGGCGGTACTGGCATCCGCCGTGTGATCAGTTGCGCCCTTACGCGGCTAATCCAGCGTTGAGAGGCTTTTCGGGCAGTTGAAGCGCTGAGCCAGTATACGCCGACGACCGGATACAGTAGCAGGGAGAAGGCTTTGTGACCCAGTACACGCCAGACCAGTAGCATCAGGCGCATTCCCCACAACCCTTTGACTTCCTGTTGCTGCGCCCAGTGTGTCGATGAACGACGACAAAGCAGGGAGGGGATGCGTGGCAACATGCCAAAGAACAGGCGAGTGTGCATCAATGAAATGTGCAAATTGTCTTTAAGCGCGTCGAAATGGGATAGCCCGTCCTGCGGATAGGTGACTCGCGTGGGGATAAAATAGCTGGTGTTGCCTTGCCAGTAGAGGCGCACCATCACTTCAGTATCAAAATCCATCCGTTTGCCGAGCGTTACGCGCTGTGCCAGTTGCAGCGTGGGGGCCACCGGATACACCCGGAAGCCGCACATACTGTCTTTGATCTGCAACGAGAGCGTTTCTATCCACACCCAGATATGGGTTACCCAACGACCGTACAGGCGCGAGCGAGGAACCGAATCATCGTAAATCGGTTGCCCGGAAATCAGTGCTGTCGGATGTTCTTTTGCCAATGCAAGCAGCCTGGGAATATCTTCAATGGCATGTTGCCCGTCGGCATCGACTTGCACGGCATGACTGAACCCGGCATCTGCCGCCGTCTGCATTCCGCGAATAACCGCCGCGCCTTTGCCTGCGTTGATGGGCAGGCGAATTAACGTCAGATTGCTGTATTCTGCCGCCAGGCGTGCCAGTTCATCTCGTGTAGTCTCGTCACTGCCATCGTCTACCACAATGCAGGGGAGATTGAACGGCTGAAGACGATCCAACACGTCCGACATCATCGCGCCGTGGTTGTAGCAGGGGATCAACACGCACGGGGAAAAGGTTAGCGGCATAACCGAATCTTCCCGCTGCTGGCGGTATGGCGCACGTCAACGTCGTGGCGCTGGTAGCTAAAAGAGAGCATCTGACGCGCTTCCTGCCAGCTCAGACTCAGGGTGACGGTGGCCTCTGGCAATAACGGCGACTGGAACTTCACGTTTTGAATACTGTGAAAACGCCAGCCAGGGGCCAGCAGCGTGGTGGCGTAATCCATCGCCCAGTTCAGCTGTGCAACGCCCGGCAGCAGTGGCTGCACGCTAAAATGCCCGCTGAACCAAAACAGAGAAGGGTCTAGTTGTAAAACAATCTCAGCCTGGTGAGGCAGTGCCTGATGGCGCTCGATTTCATGGGGTTTCATGAAATAACTCCTGTAATTGCGCATAGACACGCTTGTTCATACTGTTGACCGGAATCTCATCAATCACCCGCCAGTAGCGGGGAACCGCGACAGGCTCCAGCCAGGGCAGCAGCGAACGTCGCCAGGTCAGTTCTTGCGGTTTACCACCGCACTCAAGCCAGCGTTGCCGGGCTTCGTCATCCAGTACCAGCAGGACGCCAACGCCCTGACGTCCTCCACGTGAGACCGGCAATGCCGCGACTTCACAGATACCATCCAGTGCCAGTAAACGTTGTTCCACTTCGCTGAGTGAAATACGTTTCTCTTCAATTTTGACCACCCGCCCGCGTCTGCCCATCAGGCGGAACTGTCCATTTTCGATAAACTGCAGAACGTCATCGAGTAACAGGCCATCATCAGCGTTAATTAGCGGTGAAAACACACGAAATGCGTCGTCTTCTGACTGGAATCTGACGCCGGGAAAGGGCAGCCATGCCACATCATCCTGATGGCGATAGCGCCACGCAAGGATCCCGGTCTCAGTGCTGCCGTAGATCTCATCGGGCCAGACATTTAGCCAGTCAGCAGCCTGCGCGACGTCCTGCCAGGGCAGCATGCCGCCCGCAGACAAAATCAGTTCGACCGGCGGCGGTGTCAGGTTGTGGTCGAGGCGTTTCAGAAACGCCGGGCTGCTGATAAACGCATACCGATGCTCAGCGCTCAGCGCCGCTAGTTGTTCGGCATACCAAAGCATCGCCGCGTGCAGCGGCAGACCTAAGGCCATCGGCAAAAAGATACGGAACGTCAGGCCATACAGATGTTGCGGTACCACTGACGCGACCACCCGGCAACCTGCCAGACGATCGGCAAAGCGTGTAGCGAGCAATGCCGCTTCGCTATCCAGACGAGCGATCGGTTTGATCACGCGTTTCGGCTGGCCGGTCGAACCGGAAGTGAATAGCTCCACAAAGGCGTCACTGCGTATTGCTGGGAACGTGATGTCGTGAGCCACGGATGTCATGGCGGAGCTGACCACCCGCAGCGTTCCCTGCCAGTCCATCGCTTTATCGCTCAGTACGCCGTCAAACAGCAAGTGCTGCTCGTTTAACAACGAAACGCGACAATGTCCTGGGATCACCGGTGTTTTGCCGGCATGGAGCGTTGCCAGCAGCGCGACGATGAATAAATAGCTGTTCTCGAAGCACAATGCCCAGCGTTCACCTTCCTGCTGTCGCAGATATGTTATCAACTGGGCCACATCATGGCGCAGATGGCCAAGCGTCCAGGTATGCTCTTCCTGCCACGCAACAGGAACGTCGTCCGGACGTGGGGCACAGAGCCATTGAGCGAGTGTGAGGGGCTGCTTCATTGGGTATCTCGTTTTATCACCAGTTGGCGAATTAACCACTCGCCTACCATCAATGTTCCCATTAGCAGATAGGAAACCATGCCGTTCCAGGTGGTCCACAGGGTCATATCGCCATTCAGTGCGGTAAAGAGCGCAACGCTGCCATTGATGATGAAAAAGGCGCACCAGATTTGTGTCACACGGCGCGTATAGCGCACGCCCGCATCGGGCAGATTTGGGTCGCGCAGTCGTGCCAGACGTTCAACAATGGGCATTGCTGACCATAACGATCCACCAAAAACCGACAGCATAACGGCGTTTACCACTACCGGATAAAACAGCAGCAGCTGGTGCGTTTTGAGCAGATAACTGGCAATGCACAAGGTGATACCCGCGACCGCCACTACCTGTGTCACGACGCGCAGCGGCCCCGCCTGTCGCCGGGTCTGGCGAAAGCGTAAAAAAAGGAGTAGCGCCATCAACGGTAGCAACCAGTGCAGACTGTTATGCGCCAGGCCAAACCAGATCAAAAACGGCCAGGCCAGCAACAGTAGACCTGTCAGCAGTTGTACGACTGGCAACGAGCGTGTGCCCGACACGGAGAATTACGCTTCTTTGAGAAGGCGTTCTACCGCATCGACGACATCTTGTACGGTGCGTACTGCTTTGAACTCTTCCGGCTTGATTTTCTTACCGGTTTTCTTTTGCAGATGCACGATCATGTCGACGGCATCGATGCTATCGAGTTCCAAATCTTCGTACAGGCGCGCCTCAGGCTTGATATCTTGCGGGTCAACTTCAAACAGCTTGACCAGCAGCGAGGAGACTTCTGCGTAAATGGCTTTTTGTTCGGTCATAACGGACTATCCTCAGGCACGTTGCGCGTGAATGAAAGATGCCAGCGTGGCGACGGAGAAGAAGTGCTGACGCATTTCTTCGCTCTCTGCTGAGAGGATCACGCCATACTCGTTTTTCACCGCCAGACCCAGCTCCAGGGCATCGATTGAGTCCAGACCTAAGCCATCGCCAAAGAGTGCCGCTTCGGTTTCAATATCATCAGCTGTCAGTTCGTCGAGATTCAATGTCGTTATAATGAGATTTTTGATTTCAAGATAAAGCGCTTGCATCATTAATTCCTGAAAGAGGTAAAGTACCTGGTTGTAATTGAAGCAAAAGATGCCGGTTCAACTGCCTTGCGGCCAGCGCCGGTTCTTGTGAGTTTGCGTCGTAAAATTGGTCGATCTTAACCCGTTCGTGTACTGAAATGGTAAACATCGGTTTTACAGATGGGACGTTGTACCATTGGCTTTCTTTATCCAGCATTTGTTCGCTGCAGTTAATAGTCACTATGCGTAAATCACTGCTGCAGCGCACGGCGATATTCGCCGCACCACGCTGTAACGTCATTGCTTCTCCGGGGCGTGTACGGGTTCCCTCGGGGAAAATTAAAATGGTATCGCCTTGCTCCAGACGTTGCTGGCAAGCGGGCAATAGCGCATCAGCCTGGCTGTTAATCAGATAATCTGCGGCCCGGACTACGCCGCCGAGAAAAGGATTTTTTAGTAGTGCACTTTTCACCAGACAGTCGGTTTCTGGCATGACCGAGGCCAGTAGGACATAGTCGATCAGCGTCGGGTGGTTGGCGACGACAAGACACCCTTGTTCGTTGCGTAAAATGTCTCGCCCTTCAATCTGGTAATCCAGCACGCCAAGCCGCTTCGCCACGGTTAAGAAGAGGCGAAAACTGGCGGCGATACTGCGTCTGGCGATACGCCGACGTCGGGCTTTATCCCATACCGCGATCAGCAGGACGTTAAACCAAATCGTAGATAGGAGGAGCCCGCCGAGGCCAAACAGGGCAAAGCAAAAACCGGTCATCACCAGTCGCCATACCCGGTTAAGCCGCAGGATCATCGTGTTCATCACTGACTCCACTGCCACTGTACGCGTTCGCCAGGCAGGGTAAACGCCCTGGCATCTTGTAAGTAATGTTGTAAAAACAACAGGCTTTGCGGCAACGTTGTCTCGTCCTGTGCGCTGTGTGGACGGGTTTCACATTGCCAGCTATCACCGGATTCAATAACCAGCGCGACGGCAAACGGCCACGTTGGCATGTCTGGTGGTAACTGTGGGTGATAAAACTCGGGCAGAAAACCGTCGAAATCGACCATCAATACGCGCTGATATCCCGCCTGCAACAGCCCGATGACTTCGCATAACCCCTGCTGGAATGTATCCCTGCCAGCAGAAAGCGAGGAGGAGACAATCGGTTTTTTTGCGGCGATGGTCAAGTTACCCACAGCAGAGTTATGGACAGAAAGGGCAAAATCGGTCGGTGAGAGCGCTTGCTCAGTCGCAAGAGCGTGTAGGATCCTGTAGTTACGCTCCAGTTCACCATGGCGGCTGGTATACAAAACGGCATTGATATCATGACGGCGAAGCATCGCCAGACCGCAATCGACGGCCAGTTTGCTGCCGGAACTGAGGCGGCGAGCTGTCATCATCGGTAACTCATGGAGCTTAGCCAACGGCGCGGTGGGATCGATGGCGTGCGAAAGCCGTGACCATTCATGCCACTGTTCTGTTTCGCTTAACCCTGGTGCCTTGGCCTGCCAGTCAATAATGTTGAAAGCAAATTTCATCAACGCGTATCCGCGGTAAATCGGTTGTTCCGATTGTTTCTTATTTTTTCTTCTGACATATCAATAAAGTATGCCCAACACCTAAGTTGTCGTGGCGTTCATCTACCTGAAAACCTGCCTGATTCAGATAGTGATAAAACTTCTCTACGCTGTAGAAACGGCTGTTGCCATTCGCCATACAGGTAAAATAAAGCGAAGACGCATTCAGGCTAAATGAGGCCGCCTCAAATTTTTGGGCATCCCAAAACAGCTCCATAATGCACAGCTTCGCGCCCGGTTTCATCACCCGAGCAACGTTGCTTAGCATAGCGATAATTTGTTCCGGGGAAAAACAGTCCAGGAATTGGCTCATCCACCAGATATCAGCGCCGTCAGGTAAAGGCGAGTCGCTAAGCATATCCACAGCATGGAAATTTATGCGATGAGATAATCCTGCATTTTCTATATTTTCGCGGGCAAGTGCAATTTGTTGCGGCAAATCTAAGAGGGTGACTGTAATATTGTCATCATGCTGACAACAACGTAATGCCCATTTTCCGGTATTTCCACCGACATCGTACAGGGTTGCAGGGGCGCTGGCGAATACATATGGCAATGCGGCATCAAATGCGCCATCTGAATAGTAATGATCAAAAGCAAACCAACTTTCACGCGCAGCCAGCGGTAATTGTGATAGCGCAGGATAGATTGTTGGCCAGTCGCCAAAAATTTTTAGTCCCGCGGGTTTTCCATCTTTCAACGCATTTTCAAGATAGAACAATCCTTGGTAGCAAACATCCTGAGTGAAGTCCATATTCACGCGCGTCATGGTGTCATGTAAAAGAAAATGACCGACTTTAGCGAGGTAATAATATCCTTCTTTGTGGGTAATGATTCGCCCACTTAACCCCATATCCAACAGGATGCTGGCGGCATATTCGTTGATGGTGCTGTTTTCGGTAATTTCGTCGAGCGTGGCGCCGCGTTTACCTTGCTTGTCTAGCCAGGTGAGTACTCCCGCATTTCGCAGACACAACGCGGTTTGAAAAAGCATAGGGGCAAAGGCGATACGTTGTGCTTCAGTAATGGCATCCAGTGCGCTAAGCGAATCCTGTTCGTACATGTGGGGACAACCTGTTAAATGGCAGATAATAAGAGTATCGGGCCTTTTTGGCCCGACTTTAGGCATAATTACAGATTGGCGCCGGCTGACAGATTAAGCTGGATGTCTTTATCCAGATTGCGTACCCAGCGGTTATAGTTTTTGTGAATTTTTCCACCAGATGCCTGCAGGTTAAGGCTGCTGTCGTATTTGATGTCATAGCTGGTGGCGGTATAAGTGATACGGACTTCAGCTACATGATCGCGGGTTTGTTGGCGAGCTTTAATAACACCTGGTCCGACTTCAGACATGACCCATTGGCGTTGAATACCGGCTTTCAGGATTGCGGTTTTAACCTGGTCCTGAGTATGCCCCGCGCTCACACTGGTGTGAACTTGATCAATCGGCGCAGTACGTGCACAACCCGCCAGAGCACCGACAACGGCAATGGCCGCAAACCACTTAATATACTGTTTCATTAAAGCTCCCTATCAAAGTACCGTTTATACGTGTTAAATAATAAACTCCGAAATCATGGGCACCTTGTATTGCCTATGATTATATTTAAGCTAAATTAGCATTTTATTTCATATAGTTGGTAGCAAGGTAATGAGATGACCGGATAGTAATATCCCAAGACTTTCTTCAACGGAAATTTTTCAGCATCATCATTGGCGAGAAGTATAGATTTTTAGAGAAAATGTATCAAATAAAATAACCTTTAAAGCTAAGTAGATAGCTTAAGTTAAATGCTTTGGGGGGTATTCATTATTTTTATGCGTTTTGGTAAAGAAACCATCATCTTGACTTATGTATTTTCTTTATAAAAAATGAAATCCCTTTCACTCTTTATTTAAGATAAGCTTCTATATATAACTGCGTTAGCGTCATTTTAACGGTCATATAAAAATATAAAAACTACCTCGGTTGGTAGTTTTTCAGGGAAGCCGGCTTTTGGGCCTGCCGGGCCCCAGCAAAATCGCCAGTTTGCTGCCGCCTGTGGTGGTTTCCATCCAGATTTTACATACGCTGGTTAACGGCACGGAGAGCAACATGCCGACCGGACCGAGCAGCCATCCCCATACCAACAGAGAGAGGAAGACGATTAGCGTCGATAATCCCAGCCGATGCCCCATCATTCGGGGTTCGAGAATATTGCCAATCACCATATGCACCACCAGAAACAGTGCGCCAACCAACAGACATTCGTAAATGCCATTAAATAGCAGTGCCTGGATCATTGGCGGGACGGCGGAAATGACCGAGCCAATGTTGGGCACGTAGTTTAACAGGAATGCCAGTACGCCCCACATCAGAGCAAACTGAATCCCCATCAGCGCCAGTCCCAGCCAGATTATGGCACCGGTCCATAAGCTGAGCAGCGTTTTCAGCGCCAGATAATGTGACACACCCTTCAGCGCTCGATGTAGCCCCGCAATGTGGATTTGCGGATTATTCAACGCAAAACGCATCTTATAGGGGACATGACGCACCTCAAACAGCATAAAAACTACCGTCATCACCAGCAGAAAGACGCTGGCCATGGCACCAGAAAGACTCGTCATCAACGTGGTTGTGAAGGTCATCAGCTTGTCAGAGTCCATGCGTTGCAGCATGCGCTCCGGGGACATATGCAGATTCAGAAAAGGCACCATCTCTTGCAAATACAGAACCTTGCGCGTTAGCTCCTTATTGTATTTTGGCAGCAGGTCCATGAATTCAGTGATTGACGACGCCAGCACGCCAACCAACGCCGTAAGAACGATCAGCATCACCACCACGACTAAGGTAATAGCGATTGGGCGACCGACTCCCCGGCGGATAAACCAGGTGACAAGTGGATTCAATACAATGGCAAAAAAGAGGGCCAGCAGCAGCTGCACAATGATATCCGCCGCAGCATGGATACCTGCGAGGATCACCACCAGAGCGGCCAGTTTGAGCAAAATGTGCAAACCCGTTTTATCGGGCTGGGTGGTTATCATGTCTTCTTCCTGTTTGCGTTTTTGCATTAAGTGTAGCGGCTGGCTTGCGACTGATATTCCTAAACTGGCTACTGATTTCTGCTCTGCAACATGGTAGAAATGAAACACTGTTGTGAAAACGTGGTGACCCTCCATGCCCGAACCCGTCGCTGAACCGACGCTTAGCGGTTTACGCCTGAACCTGCGTATTGTTTCTGTGGTGATGTTTAACTTCGCCAGCTACCTGACCATCGGCCTGCCGCTCGCGGTGTTGCCTGGCTACGTCCATGATGTAATGGGATTTAGCGCTTTCTGGGCTGGGCTGGTCATCAGCCTGCAATATTTCGCTACGCTGCTGAGCCGTCCGCATGCCGGTCGTTATGCCGATCTGCTGGGGCCAAAGAAGATTGTGGTATTTGGGCTGTGCGGCTGCTTTTTAAGTGGCCTGGGCTATTTACTGGCGGGATCAACGAACGGCTGGCCGTTGGCCAGTCTGCTGCTGCTTTGTCTGGGGCGCGTGATTCTAGGGATCGGGCAAAGCTTTGCCGGGACCGGCTCTACGCTGTGGGGCGTGGGGGTGGTTGGCTCAATGCACATCGGACGGGTGATTTCCTGGAATGGTATCGTGACCTATGGCGCGATGGCGATAGGCGCGCCGCTGGGTGTTCTGTTTTATGCCTGGGGTGGCTTACAGGGGCTGGCGCTGACCGTGATGGGCGTGGCACTGTTGGCAATCCTGCTGGCGCTCCCTCGTCCGGCGGTGAAGGCCAGCAAAGGCAAACCGTTGCCATTTCGCGCGGTGCTTGGGCGCGTCTGGTTGTATGGCATGGCGCTGGCCCTGGCCTCCGCTGGATTTGGGGTAATCGCTACCTTCATTACCTTGTTCTATGATGCCAAAGGCTGGGATGGCGCCGCATTCGCGCTGACGCTTTTTAGCTGCACGTTTGTCGGTACTCGTTTGTTGTTCCCAAATGGTATCAACCGTTTAGGCGGGCTGAATGTGGCGATGATCTGCTTTAGCGTCGAGATTGTCGGGCTGTTACTGGTCGGGATGGCTTCGATGCCGTGGATGGCGAAAATCGGCGTTCTGCTGGCCGGGGCTGGGTTCTCACTGGTTTTCCCGGCGCTGGGCGTGGTGGCGGTAAAAGCCGTTCCTCAGCAAAATCAGGGTGCTGCGCTGGCGACCTACACGGTGTTTATGGATTTATCGCTGGGGGTTACCGGGCCGCTGGCCGGGCTGGTCATGACGTGGGCGGGTGTGCCGGTTATCTATCTGGCAGCGTCAGGGCTGGTAGCGGTGGCGTTATTGCTGACCTGGCGGTTAAAAAAACGGCCTCAGGTGGTGTCACCGGAGGCCGCGTCATCGTCTTAACCGTTACTGGATAACCAGCGTGTTAATGATGTTTTCTGCGGTAGTCTGCGCTTTTTGCTGATCGTCAGCAGGCAGCGTGATTTGCAGCGTCAGCAGTTGGTTGTCCACTTTACCCAACACCACGGAAGAGTATGCGGTCTGGCCTTTGGCCGAGATGATGCTGTCTAACTGCTGCAGCGTGTGGCCTTTCAGCTCAATAGATTTATTGGTGACGACCTGCAGCTGCGGGTCACGGCTACGCTGCTGATCTTCCAGACGTTTTGCCAGCACGGCCAGATCTTCGTTGGTGTTGTCGCCAACAATCACAATCACCGCTTTCTGGCCGGTTGCGTCAGAATATACGTGCATATTGTTCGCCTGGGTGCCCAGCTTGCCGCTCTGATCGGTCATATCCGCTGGCAGGGAAAAACTGAGTTTGCCGTCCAGCAGGCTGACCGGTTGTCCGGTGGCGTTACTTTCTGCGGCAGCACCCTCGGCTGGCGCTTTTGTATCGCTATTATCACAGGCCGCAAGCCCCATAACCAGCAGGCCAATACCGACATATTTAACCAGATTGCGCATTGACTTCTTCCTTTCGATAAACGGCCATAACGGCTCATTCGTCCATCTTATCACAACTCGGAAAATGAACCTTTAACTCGTCTGCAATGCAGAGATTTCAGATTTATCTGCCAGCCTTTTCAGTAACATATTCAGCAACACGCCATACATTGGCAGGAAGAAAATAATGCTGATCAGCACTTTGAAGCAGTAATCGACCAATGCGATTTCCATCCAGTGCTCGGCCATAAAGGCATCCGGGCTACGCCAGAAAGCGATAAAGAAGAAGGCCAACGTATCGCTGATATTGCCAAACAGCGTGGACGCCGTCGGTGCCAGCCACCAGCGACGATTCTGACGCAGGCGGTTAAAGACATGCACATCCAGAATTTGTCCCAGCGCGTAGGCCATAAAGCTGGCGGCGGCGATACGGGCGACAAACAGATTAAAGTGCAGCAGCGCGCCGAATCCTTGCCACGATCCCATATAGAACAGTGATGAAACGACGTAGGAGATCAGCAGCGCGGGGATCATAACCGCAAAGATGATACGTCGAGCCAGCGGCGCGCCAAAAATACGCACGGTCAGGTCGGTCGCGAGGAAAATAAACGGAAAGCTAAACGCGCCCCATGTGGTATGGAAACCAAAAATGGAGATTGGAAGCTGCACCAGATAGTTGCTGGAGGTGATCACCAGCAGATGAAATAGCGATAGCCAGAACAACGCTTTTACGCGCTGAGTTTGTGTAAACGGAGTCATATTGTGACCTTTTTGTTGGATGGGGTGAGGGAACCCAATAAAAAACCGTCGCATGATACTGCTTTAAGAGCACATTGCAATGGTTGTTTTTCACGCAATCGTTAACCTGATTGGCTTACGCCACAACAGAGCGTAAAATAACGCCGTTTTTGTATGAATGAGACGACGATGAGCGACCTGTTTACTTCCCCCGACCATACTCTTGATGCCCAGGGGCTGCGCTGCCCGGAACCGGTAATGATGGTGCGTAAAACCGTACGCGGCATGCAGGCCGGTGAAACGCTGCTGATTGTCGCCGACGATCCGGCAACAACCCGCGATATTCCTGGCTTCTGTACCTTTATGGAACATGAGCTGGTGGCCAAAGAGACCGACTCGCTGCCGTACCGCTATCTGGTGCGCAAAGGCCAGTAATCTTGTTATGCCGGATGGCGCTAACGCTTATCCGGCCTATAAAGACTGAGTAACCTGTAGGCCTGATAAGCGAAGCGCCATCAGGCGAGAAACAGGCATTACCCTTTACGCAACAACCGCAGCGCGTTCGCGGTCACCAGTACCGTTGCCCCCGTATCCGCCAGCACTGCCAGCCACAATCCGGTTATCCCGAGCAGCGTGGTGACGAGGAAAATCCCCTTCAGGCCCAGCGCAATCGCAATGTTCTGGCGAATATTGGCGTGGGTGGCCCGCGCCAGCTGAATCATTTGCACCAGACCACGCAGACGGTTGTGGGTCAGAGCGGCATCGGCGGTCTCCAGCGCGACGTCGGTCCCGCTTCCCATCGCAATACCAATTGTGGCCGCTTTCATTGCCGGAGCGTCGTTGATGCCGTCGCCGACCATCGCCAGCGGCGACTGTTGGTTAAGATGGGTAACGGCCTGCACCTTATCTTCCGGCAAGAGTCCCGCTTTGAATTCGAGACCCAGTTCACCGGCAATGGCGGCGGCCGCTCGCGGGTTATCACCGGTCAGGATCACGCCTTTCACACCTATCTGATTAAGCTCGCTGATGGCGCTGCGAGCGTCATCGCGCAGCGTGTCCTGTAGGGCCAGTACGCCGAGAACGGTATCGTTACGCAGCACCAACACCACCGTTTGGCCCGCGCTTTCCAGCTCGCTAATCTGCCCGGCAAAGGCGTCGGCAGGCTGCTTACCAGCGGCGCAAATCAGTACGCGTTCGCCGTTGACCAGCGCTTCAATTCCAGAGCCAACCAGCGCCCGTTGCTCTTTTGCGACAGGAATAGTCAGCTCGCGCGTTTGTGCTTCCCGAACAATTGCTTGTGCCAGCGGGTGTGTCGCGCCTTGCTCTACCGCTGCCGCCAGTGCCAGCAGTTCAGCCTCACCAATACCGCTTGCCGGATGAATCGCCGTGACGCGTGGTTTACCGACGGTCAGGGTGCCGGTTTTATCAAACGCCACCTGCGTGACTCTACCCAACTGTTCCAGCGCGGCCCCGCCTTTGATTAACGCGCCACGACGTGCCGCGGCGGCCAGACCAGAGGTAATGGCTGCGGGCGTTGAAATCACCAATGCACAAGGGCAGCCAATCAGCAGCAGCGTCAGCCCTTTATAAATCCACTCCTGCCAGGATGCGGCAAACAGCAGTGGTGGTACGAGGGTGACCAGCAGCGCAACCGCCATAATAGCTGGGGTATAAATTCGGCTGAAACGGTCAATAAAGCGCTCAATGGGAGCGCGGCGTTCTTCCGCTTCTTCAATCAGCTTCAGAATACGGTCAATCGCGCTGGCACCCGGTTCTGAGAGCACTTCCAGCGTAACCAGACGATCCACGCTGGTGGCACCCGCCGGGACTTTCTCGCCGGTGGCGCGTTCAACCGGGATCGATTCGCCGGTCAGGGCGCTCTCATCAAAGCTGGCAAAGCCGGAGACCAGTTTGCCGTCGGCAGCTAAACGCCCACCCGCGGCAACCTCAATAACATCGCCAGGCCGGAGGGTATTGATAGCCACCTCTTCGCGCTCGCCGTTACGCAGGCGTGTGGCGGTTTCCGGTTTGAGCGCCATCAGAGCGCTGACCCCTTTACGGGCGCGGCTGGCGGCCCATCCTTCCAGGCGTTCGCCAATTAAAAACAGCAGCAGCACCATGGCGGCTTCCGCCGTCGCGCCGATAAACAGTGCGCCAATAGCGGCGACGCTCATCAACGTTTCAATGGCAAAGTAGCTGCCGGTTTTCATCAGACGCAGGGCCTGACGGGCAATGGGATACAGTCCGACCAGCGTGGTGGCGATAAACGCTATCTGACCGAAAGGATGATTGAACTGCTCCAGCCCCCAGCTAATCGCCATCATAATAATCAGCGAAATCAGCGGCAGGTTTTCTTTAAAACGTGACTCGGGGGCGGCGTCCGTCGCGTGCTCATCGCGCAGGGTATAGCCTGCTTTTTGCACCGCGTTTTCAACTTGCTGGCGGATATCGGAACCGGCATCGACCACCAGTTTTTCAGTGGCGAACAGAACCTGGACCTGGTTGACGCCGCTGACCTGGCGGACCGCATTCTCTACTTTGCGGGCGCAAGCTGCGCAGTCCATGCCTGCCACTTTCCAGGAATAGCGGGTACCTATTACGGTATCGGATACGGTTGGTGTAGTGGAGCAGCTTCCTTCGCAGCAGCAGTCATCCGCCTTTTGTGGTGCAGGCGCTGGCTTGAAAGAAGAGAATTGTGGGACTTTTTTGCCACGGGTATCGGGTGTCGACATGGCATCCTCCGGTTGATAATCATTTCGTATTAACCGGAGGATACACTCTGGAGTCGACTCCAGAGTCAAGCGTTTTAAAGATACAACGAACGAACAATCAGGAAATGTCCGGCGAAGTAGCAGGCGGCGGCAATGGCGTTATCAGCGCGGAAGCGGCGACGGTAATGGCTACCCAGCCAGACAATGTTGCCGATGAACAGGAGGGATGCGCCCATAAATGCCGACAGCGCCGGGGCGGTCGGTCGAAAGAACCACAGTTCACCGGCCATCCAGACCATCATCAGCGTGATGCCGATAAAGGTGCAGATAGCGACACGCAGCTCTTCCAGACGCGTCCAGATCACGGCGATCAGCAACGCCCCCAGCACTACCAGCACCAACGGCAAAGGCCAGAAGAACGACAGCGTCATTTGGCTGGCGAAGTAAATGGTATACAGCAGATGCGACAGGAAGAATGCCCCCACGGCGTACAGCAGGCGTTGGCGCGGTAACAGCGTCAGCGCATCGCCCAGCAGCGAGGCAAGCAGGCCAGCCAGCACCAGATAGCTGATAGCGTTAAACATTGGCGCCTGCCAGGCCAGCAGTGCCAGCAGGAGTAACGTCAGGGGCTTAAAGACCCAGCGTTGCCAGGCAGGTCCACGATAGGAAGCATCCACGAACAACCATGCGGAAAGACAGACAGCGATAAACGACCAAAGCATCTTAGTTCCTTGAATTCGTTATTTTTTCGTAAGCGGGGTGCTCACGGCTCTACTGTCCAGTGTAGAGGTCGACACAGCCAGATGACAACACCATAACAGGCGATGTATGCTTATTTCCGCATTTTCTGATGGGTTAATAATATGAGCAAACCACCACTTTTTTTCATTGTTATCATTGTCTTAATCGTTGTCGCTGCGTCGTTTCGCTTTGTTCAGCAGCGGCGAGAAAAAGCCGATAATGATGCGGCGCCGCTGGTGCAAAAGCAGGTGGTGGTAAGTAACAAACGGGAAAAACCGCTAAACGATCGGCGATCCCGTCAGCAGGAAGTGAGCCCGGCAGGAACCAGCATGCGCTATGAAGCCAGCTTTAAGCCACAAAACGGGGGGATGGAGCAGACGTTTCGTCTGGATGCGCAGCAGTACCACGCATTAACGGTCGGGGATAAAGGCACGCTGAGTTACAAAGGTTCGCGATTTGTTGATTTTACGCTTGAACGCTAAGGTGTCATCTGACTGATGCCGGATGGCGGCTTACGCCTTATCCGGCCTACAGATTTTTCGCCCCGGCCCGCAACGTGCCGCCGGGCGAAAAGATCACAGCTACTTCTTCAACTGATCTTTAATCTTCTTCTGCCACACCAGTAGCTCAAAGACGCCGAACAGAAAAATACGGATTTTCTCTCCGTTGGTCATCTGCGGGCCATCTTTAGGCATGGTGCTTTTTAGCAGCGCCAGCTGCATGCCATGCATCAGCACCATAAATATCAGTGCGACGTTAACGAAGATGTTAAGCGGGCGTGGAAAGGGTTGGAAAATATTCAGTAGTAAAAATGCCCAGACGCACAGCATCAGCAGGCGTCCCAGGTTAATCAGCATCGTGTTCTCCTCGTGCTTCACGTTGGTACAGGCGATAGGCGACCTGTCCGGCGACTTTCTCACGGTATAGCGACCAGTTCACCGGAACCGGCGGTAAGCCGTTTTCTACTTCGCTTTCAACGTAAATATACGCTTCATTTGCCAGCCAGCCATGAGTTTCCAGAAGAGTTAATGTTTCTTCCAGTAATCCTTTGCGAAACGGCGGGTCAACAAATACCACGTTATGCGGCGTACCTGCCTGAGCCAAAAATGTCAGCGTATTGGTATTGACGACGCGGGCATGGGAGGCTTTTAGCGTGGCGAGATTCTTTTGTAGCTGCTGAGATACCGCGCGATCCATCTCCAGAAGCGTCGCATTTGCCGCATAGCGAGAGAGGGCTTCCAGCCCCAGCGCGCCGCTGCCGGCGAAGCAGTCCAGACAGTGAGCATCGACCATTACCGGGGCCAGCCAGTTAAACAACGTTTCGCGCACACGGTCGGTGGTCGGACGTAAGCCGGGGCTGTCCGGAACCGGGAGTTTACGGCCACGCCATTGCCCGCCAATAATGCGGATCTGGCCGCTACCAGAGTGATTCGGTTTTTTCATTTCTATTATTGCTCAATCCGCCTATAGCATGTCATTCCAGGCGGTGATGTGAGTTAAGTTAAGTGATAGACTATTTCATCATTTTTTTAGCTGCTATGTACATAGCGTTGACGCTGTGCCATGAAGCAACAGCGGGGGAGTGTAGTCGCAAATGGCGAAAGAGAAAAAACGTGGCTTTTTTTCCTGGCTGGGCTTTGGTCAAAAAGAGCAGGCACCGGAAAACGAGACAGAAGTAAAAAATGAAGAACAACAACCGGTTGCTGAAGAAACTACCGTCGTTGACGAACAGCCGCACGTCGAGGAAACCCGTAGCGAGGCTGAAACGCAAGCCTTTGCAGCTGAAGTCGTTGAAGTAACTGAACAGGTTGCGGAAATCGAAAAACTGCAGCCGGAAGAAGAACCTGTCGCCGAACAAGCGCAGCCGGAGATTGAGCCGGTTGCTGAACCCGTTGCTGAAACTGTAGTGGAAACGCCAGCAGCGGTGGTTATCGAACGCGAAGAATTGCCGCTGCCGGAAGAGGTGAAAACTGAAGAAGTTTCTGCCGAAGAATGGCAGGCCGAAGCGGAAACCGTGGAAATCGTTGAGGCGGCTGAAGAAGAAGCTGAAAACGAACCGCAACTGACCGACGAAGAGCTGGAAGCACAGGCGCTGGCCGCTGAGGCTGCTGAAGAAGCGGTTATGGTGGTGCCGGTAGAAGAACCTGCTGTAGAAGAACCGGTAGAAGAAGAGGTGGTCCAGGAGCAGGAAAAACCAACCAAAGAAGGTTTCTTTGCGCGTCTGAAACGCAGCCTGCTGAAAACAAAAGAAAACCTCGGTTCCGGATTTATCAGTCTGTTCCGTGGTAAAAAAATCGACGATGATCTGTTTGAAGAGCTGGAAGAGCAGCTGCTGATCGCTGATGTGGGTGTAGAAACGACCCGCAAGATCATTGCGAATCTGACGGAAGGCGCCAGCCGTAAGCAGCTTAAAGATGCGGAAGCGCTGTACGGTCTGTTGAAAGAAGAGATGGGCGAGATTCTGGCGAAGGTTGACGAACCGCTGAACGTTGATGGCAAAACACCATTTGTTATCTTAATGGTTGGCGTCAACGGCGTGGGCAAAACCACCACTATTGGTAAGCTGGCGCGTCAGTTTGAGCAGCAGGGTAAATCGGTAATGCTGGCGGCAGGTGATACTTTCCGTGCGGCGGCGGTAGAACAGCTGCAGGTTTGGGGTCAGCGTAACAACATCCCGGTGATTGCTCAGCATACTGGCGCGGATTCCGCGTCCGTTATCTTTGATGCCATCCAGGCGGCGAAGGCGCGTAACGTAGACGTGCTGATCGCTGATACCGCAGGGCGTTTGCAGAATAAATCGCACCTGATGGAAGAATTGAAAAAAATCGTTCGCGTCATGAAGAAGCTGGACGAAGATGCGCCGCATGAAGTTATGCTGACTATCGACGCCAGCACCGGGCAGAATGCGATAAGCCAGGCCAAACTGTTCCATGAAGCGGTGGGCTTAACCGGTATCACCCTGACCAAGCTGGACGGTACGGCGAAGGGCGGGGTTATCTTCTCGGTAGCCGATCAGTTTGGCATCCCTATCCGCTATATCGGTGTGGGCGAACGTATCGAGGATTTACGTCCGTTTAAAGCGGACGATTTTATAGAGGCACTTTTTGCCCGAGAGGATTAACAATGATTCGCTTTGAACATGTCAGCAAGGCCTATCTCGGTGGGAGGCAAGCGCTGCAGGGAGTGACTTTCCATATGCAGCCTGGCGAGATGGCGTTTCTGACCGGCCACTCCGGCGCGGGGAAAAGTACCCTGCTGAAGCTGATTTGTGGAATTGAACGGCCCAGCGCCGGGAAAATCTACTTTAGCGGGCATGACATCAGCCGTTTGAAAAACCGTGAAGTGCCGTTTCTGCGTCGCCAGATTGGCATGATTTTTCAGGATCACCACCTGTTGATGGACAGAACCGTGTTTGACAATGTGGCAATCCCGCTGATCATCGCGGGCGCCAGCGGGGACGATATTCGTCGTCGCGTGTCAGCGGCGCTGGATAAGGTCGGGCTGTTGGACAAAGCGAAAAACTTCCCGATTCAGCTCTCCGGCGGTGAACAACAACGCGTCGGCATCGCCCGCGCGGTGGTGAACAAACCTGCGGTGCTGCTGGCGGATGAACCAACGGGGAACCTGGATGACGCGCTGTCAGAAGGGATCCTTCGCCTGTTCGAAGAGTTTAACCGCGTCGGGGTCACGGTATTAATGGCCACGCACGATATTGGCCTGATCTCCCGTCGCTCCTATCGCCAAATGGTTCTGAGCGATGGACATCTGCATGGAGGCCTGGCGCATGAATAGACGTGACGCTATTAACCAAATCAAACAGTTCGGTGGCCGACTGGATCGCTTTCGTAAATCGGGCGGTGCGCCGGGTGACGGCGGTCGCAACGCGCCAAAGCGTGCGAAAGCCGCGCCAAAGCCGAACTCGCGTAAAACTAATGTCTTTAACGAGCAGGTACGTTATGCGTTTCAGGGCGCGTTACAGGACCTGAAAAGCAAGCCGCTGGCGACGTTTCTGACGGTGATGGTCATTGCCATCTCCCTGACGCTGCCAAGCGTGTGCTACATGGTTTATAAGAACGTAAACCATGCGGCAAGCCAGTATTATCCGTCTCCGCAGATCACCGTTTACCTGCAAAAAACGCTGGATGATGATGCGGCGGCGCGGGTGGTTGGTCAGTTGCAGGCCGAGCAGGGCGTGGAGAAAGTGAATTATCTTTCCCGTGACGACGCGCTGGGTGAATTCCGCAACTGGTCTGGCTTTGGCGGCGCGCTGGATATGCTGGAAGAGAACCCGCTTCCGGCCGTGGCAGTTGTTATCCCGAAACTGGACTTCCAGGGGACGGAGTCGCTGAACACGCTGCGTGACCGCATCGCACAAATCAACGGTATTGATGAAGTGCGAATGGATGACAGCTGGTTCGCTCGCCTGGCGGCGCTGACGGGCCTTGTCGGGCGCGTTTCCGCGATGATCGGCGTGCTGATGGTGGCGGCGGTCTTCCTCGTCATCGGTAACAGCGTGCGGCTGAGTATTTTTGCGCGTCGCGATACCATTAACGTGCAAAAACTGATTGGCGCGACGGATGGATTTATCCTGCGTCCGTTCCTCTACGGCGGTGCACTGCTCGGTTTTTCCGGTGCATTTCTTTCACTGATTTTGTCAGAAATTTTGGTGATGCGTTTGTCGTCAGCGGTGACTGAGGTGGCACAGGTATTTGGAACCAAGTTTGATATCAATGGCTTATCATTCGATGAGTGCCTGTTATTGCTGCTGGTGTGCTCAATGATTGGCTGGGTGGCAGCCTGGCTTGCCACGGTTCAACATTTACGCCACTTTACCCCCGATTAAAAAATCTCTGGTATAATCTTTCCCTGCACTGAGTAGTTCGCTCTGCAGGGAAAGAGTCCCTGTGATCTCTTCCCGGCGTATTCATTGTGATGTCACATTTTGTGCGTAATCTATACACATTACGACATGGAACTTGTGGATAAAATCACTGTCTGATAAAAGATTGAATGATATTCTCGTTGCTCATAAGCTCTGGCATGGTTGTTGCTACTGGTTTTTGTTAATTAGTTTTTAGCCAATGCGCCAGATGAAAAGATTGAGAGGATTTGAATGACCAAAGAAATGCAAAATTTAGCTTTAGCCCCTGTTGGTAACCTGGAATCTTACATCCGGGCTGCGAACGCGTGGCCGATGTTGTCGGCTGACGAGGAGCGGGCACTGGCTGAAAAGCTGCATTACCAGGGCGATCTGGAAGCAGCTAAAACGCTGATCCTGTCTCACCTGCGCTTTGTTGTTCATGTTGCTCGTAATTATGCGGGCTATGGCCTGCCGCAGGCGGATCTGATTCAGGAAGGTAATATCGGCCTGATGAAAGCTGTGCGCCGTTTCAACCCGGAAGTGGGTGTGCGCCTGGTTTCCTTCGCCGTGCATTGGATCAAAGCTGAGATCCACGAATACGTTCTGCGTAACTGGCGTATCGTTAAAGTCGCGACCACCAAAGCACAGCGTAAGCTGTTCTTTAACCTGCGTAAAACCAAACAGCGTCTGGGCTGGTTTAACCAGGACGAAGTTGAAATGGTTGCTCGCGAGCTGGGTGTTTCCAGCAAAGACGTGCGCGAAATGGAATCCCGTATGGCGGCGCAGGACATGACGTTTGACATGTCTTCAGACGACGAGTCTGACAGCCAGCCGATGGCCCCGGTGCTGTATCTGCAGGATAAATCTTCTAACTTTGCCGACGGCATTGAAGAAGATAACTGGGAAGATCAGGCCGCGAACAAACTGACTCACGCAATGGAAGGTCTGGACGAGCGTAGCCAGGACATCATTCGTGCCCGTTGGCTGGACGAAGACAACAAGTCGACGTTGCAGGAACTGGCCGATCGCTACGGCGTTTCCGCTGAACGTGTTCGTCAGCTTGAAAAGAACGCCATGAAAAAACTGCGCGCGGCGATCGAAGCGTAATCTTCGCGCATTGCCAATGAACCCTCGAATGTGAATTCGGGGGTTTTGTTTTTTGTAGGCCGGATAAGGCGTTTACGCTGCCATCCGGCAACACCTTTGCCCGATGGCGCTTTGCTTATCGGGCCTACGACCTTTCCTCCCCTCCCCAGATACGAATTTGTTATCTGGATGTAAATTTAGCTATTCCAAAATAATAAAAATCGGGTATGTTTTAGCAGAGTATGCTGCTAAAGCACGGGTGGCTATCCAATAATCGAAATAAAGTGCTGAACAACAACATCACAACACACGTAATAACCACAATAATGGGGATTGTCAGGATGAATATGAAGGGTAAAGCGTTATTGGCAGGATGTATCGCCCTGTCTTTGAGCAATATGGCGTTTGCTAAGGATATTAAAGTTGCCGTCGTCGGCGCGATGTCCGGTCCGGTAGCGCAGTATGGCGATCAGGAATTTACTGGCGCAGAGCAGGCGATTGCAGATATCAACGCCAAAGGCGGCGTGAAAGGCGACAAACTGGTCATGGTGAAATATGACGATGCCTGTGACCCGAAACAAGCGGTAGCGGTAGCTAACAAAGTGGTCAACGACGGGATTAAATATGTTATCGGCCACCTGTGCTCGTCTTCCACTCAGCCTGCGTCAGATATCTATGAAGACGAAGGCATTCTGATGATCACCCCAGCGGCAACGGCGCCTGAGCTGACCGCGCGCGGTTATAACCTGGTGATGCGTACCACCGGTCTGGATTCCGATCAGGGACCAACCGCTGCCAAATATATCGTTGAAAAAGTGAAGCCGAAGCGCATTGCGATCGTTCACGACAAACAACAGTACGGCGAAGGCCTGGCGCGTTCCGTGCAGGACAACCTCAAGAAAGCCAACGCTGACGTGGTGTTCTTCGACGGGATCACCGCTGGCGAGAAAGATTTCTCTACGCTGGTGGCGCGTCTGAAGAAAGAGAATATCGATTTCGTTTACTACGGTGGTTACCACCCGGAAATGGGACAGATTCTGCGCCAGGCACGCGCTGCGGGTCTGAAAACCCAGTTTATGGGACCAGAAGGGGTAGCGAACGTGTCGTTGTCTAACATCGCGGGTGAGTCTGCAGAAGGCTTACTGGTAACGAAACCGAAGAACTACGATCAGGTTCCGGCGAACAAACCGATCGTGGACGCGATCAAAGCCAAGAAACAGGATCCGAGCGGCGCATTCGTATGGACCACCTACGCCGCGCTGCAATCCTTGCAGGCAGGTCTGAACCAGTCTGACGACCCGGCTGAAATTGCCAAATACCTGAAAGCAAACTCAGTGGAAACCGTAATGGGGCCGCTGTCATGGGATGCGAAGGGCGATCTGAAAGGCTTCGAATTCGGCGTGTTTGACTGGCATGCAAACGGGACGGCGACCGACGCCAAATAATTTTCCTGGCGCCTTTCGCGCTGCAGATGCGTTGGCTACGTTATTCAACCCCGGTCACTTACTTATGTAAGCTCCCGGGGACTTCATAACTTGCCGCCTTCCTGCAACGTGAAATTCTTGGAAAATTGCGAGATGGTTTTTTATTTTTTGCTCCCAGCATGTAGGCCGGATAAGCGTTAGCGCCATCCGGCTTTTTTATCTTTTTTCCCAGCCATTCTCCTGGGCTGTAAATCCTAACGCCTGCATAAACGCGGCCATCACGCTGCGGTCTTCAACGCCGACGTCGGCCATCCACCATGAACTCACGTCAGGGTTTTCCCGGATGACTTCTTCGATCAAATACTGCCCGACGCCGCGACGGCGGGTGATATCGCGTACGCGCAATGAATCTAATGCACCTTGCGTGCCGCTCAGGGTTACGCGAACTGCGCCTAACAGACGCTCGTTAAAGCGTGCGGCGTAGATCCGGTGCGTTTCATCTACGCTTAACGATGAGGCGGAATATTCCGGCCAGATTTTGCCCAGATCAATCTGGTCCTGGTCGCTAAAGTTATCTAAACGAACGATGGTCAGCTTCATTAACAGCATGTCCAAATCACAAAAGATGGAATGAGTGTACCGAAATAATTCGCCCGGATGCTTTCTCTTTTTTATGTGAATAACCAGATTAATAATTTTGTAACAACGGTAATGACAGTTTGAAACCGTAGAGATTGAAAAACAGGCAGAATAATACCCTGGAATGCAGCATTTTATTCGGCTCTTTGTGCCGTTATTTTATGCTGACAAACGTGCTTTTTTTTGTTTATCTATAGTGAAAAGCAGAATATTATCTTTTCTTAATCGACTGAAAAATAGAGATTTTAGCCTGATTTTGCTTAAAAAACTGCGCTAAACCATTAATGAGACTGGTAAAAATAGTGCAGTTCAATAAAAGCACAGACTGCTTTTTAACCACATAAATACAAAATATTAATTACGTCACGAATGGGGATTCAGGTAATGAAACGGAATGCGAAAACAATCATCGCAGGGGTGATAGCACTGGCAATGTCACACGCGGTCATGGCGGAAGATATCAAGGTCGCTGTTGTCGGCGCGATGTCAGGTCCGGTCGCGCAGTGGGGCGATATGGAATTTAATGGCGCACGTCAAGCCATTAAAGATATCAATGCCAAAGGCGGGGTCAAAGGCGACAAACTGGTTGCTGTGGAATATGACGACGCCTGCGATCCGAAACAGGCCGTTGCGGTAGCGAACAAAATCGTCAATGACGGCATTCAGTACGTTATTGGACATCTGTGCTCATCCTCCACGCAACCCGCATCAGATATCTATGAAGATGAAGGCATTCTGATGATTTCTCCGGGTGCCACAAACCCGGAACTGACCCAGCGCGGTTACGCTCACATTATGCGTACAGCGGGCCTGGACTCCTCTCAGGGGCCGACCGCCGCGAAATACATTCTGGAGAAGGTGAAGCCACAGCGTATCGCCATCATTCACGATAAACAGCAATACGGTGAAGGCCTAGCGCGTTCGGTGCAGGACAGCCTGAAAGCGGGCAAAGCCAATATCGTTTTCTTTGACGGTATCACCGCCGGGGAAAAAGATTTTTCTGCGCTGATCGCTCGCCTGAAAAAAGAAAATATCGACTTTGTTTATTACGGCGGCTACTACCCGGAAATGGGGCAAATGCTGCGCCAGGCGCGTTCCGTCGGGCTGAAAACCCAGTTTATGGGACCTGAGGGCGTCGGCAATGCGTCGCTGTCTAACATCGCCGGTGATGCTGCTGAAGGCATGCTGGTAACCATGCCAAAACGCTATGACCAGGATCCGGCGAATAAGGCTATCGTCGATGCGCTCAAAGCTGACAAGAAAGATCCAACCGGACCATACGTGTGGATCACTTATGCAGCCGTCCAGTCATTGGCGACAGCAATGGATCGCAGCGGTAGTAAAGAGCCGCTGGACCTGGTGAAAGATCTGAAAGCACACGGGGCTGATACCGTGATTGGGCCGCTGAAATGGGACGAAAAAGGCGATTTGAAGGGATTTGAGTTTGGTGTCTTCCAGTGGCATGCAGACGGTTCTTCGACCGTCGCGAAGTAATACCTGAAGACGAGTTATCCCACCGCCCGTGCAAAACAGGCGGGTTTAAAAAGGTTACCTTATGTCCGAGCAGTTCCTCTATTTCTTGCAGCAGATGTTTAACGGCGTCACGCTGGGAAGCACCTACGCGCTGATCGCCATCGGTTACACGATGGTGTACGGCATTATCGGCATGATCAACTTCGCCCACGGCGAGGTATATATGATCGGCAGCTATGTCTCCTTTATGATCATCGCAGCGCTAATGATGATGGGCATCGATTCCAGCTGGCTACTGGTCGCGGCGGGCTTCGTCGGCGCGATTGTGATTGCCAGCGCCTATGGCTGGAGCATTGAACGCGTGGCGTATCGGCCCGTGCGCAGCTCCAAGCGCCTGATCGCGCTGATTTCCGCTATCGGGATGTCCATCTTCCTGCAAAACTACGTCAGCCTGACGGAAGGTTCGCGCGACGTGGCGCTGCCCAGCCTGTTTAATGGCCAGTGGACTGTCGGCAGTAGCGATAACTTCTCTGCTTCCATCACCACCATGCAGTTGGTTATCTGGATCGTAACCTTCCTGGCGATGCTGGCGCTGACGCTGTTTATCCGTTACTCCCGTATGGGCCGCGCCTGCCGTGCCTGTGCAGAAGACCTGAAGATGGCCAGCCTGCTCGGCATTAACACCGATCGCGTGATTGCGCTGACCTTTGTGATTGGCGCGGCAATGGCGGCGGTTGCGGGCGTGCTGCTCGGTCAGTTCTATGGCGTAATTAACCCTTACATCGGCTTTATGGCCGGGATGAAAGCCTTTACCGCGGCGGTACTGGGCGGTATTGGCAGTATTCCTGGCGCGATGATCGGCGGCCTGATTCTGGGCGTTGCGGAAGCGCTCTCCTCTGCTTATCTGAGTACTGAATACAAAGACGTTGTTTCATTCGCGCTGCTGATTCTGGTGCTGCTGGTGATGCCGACCGGTATTCTGGGTCGCCCGGAGGTAGAGAAAGTATGAAACCGATGCATTTTGCAATGGCGCTGCTCTCTGCCGCTATGTTCTTCGTCCTGGCGGGCGTTTTTATGGGCGTTCAGTTAGAGCTGGACGGTACCAAGCTGGTGGTCGATACCGCTGCGGATATCCGCTGGCAGTGGGTGTTTATCGGCACTGGCGTGGTCTTTCTCTTCCAACTGCTGCGTCCAGCCTTCCAGAAAGGCCTGAAGAGCGTCTCCGGACCGAAATTTATTCTGCCGGCGATTGACGGCTCCACCGTTAAACAGAAACTGTTCCTGGTGGCGCTGCTGGTGATTGCCGTGGCGTGGCCGTTTATGGTCTCGCGCGGTACGGTGGATATCGCCACGCTGACGATGATTTATATCATCCTCGGCCTCGGCTTAAACGTGGTGGTGGGGCTTTCCGGCCTGCTGGTGCTGGGCTACGGCGGCTTCTATGCCATCGGCGCTTACACCTTCGCGCTGCTGAACCACTATTACGGACTCGGCTTCTGGACCTGTCTGCCGCTGGCGGGACTGGTTTCCGCTGCTGCGGGCTTCCTGCTCGGCTTCCCGGTACTGCGCCTGCGCGGTGATTATCTGGCGATTGTGACCTTAGGCTTCGGCGAAATCGTCCGCATCCTGCTGCTCAACAACACCGAAGTAACCGGCGGTCCAAACGGTATTAGCCAGATCCCGAAACCGACCTTTTTCGGTCTGGAGTTCAGCCGTACCGCCCGTGAAGGCGGCTGGGATACCTTCAGCAACTTCTTTAACGTCAAGTACGATCCGTCTGACCGCGTCATTTTCCTCTATCTGGTGGCGCTGCTGCTGGTGGTCTTCTCGCTGTTTGTTATTAACCGTTTGCTGCGTATGCCGCTGGGTCGTGCGTGGGAAGCGCTGCGTGAAGATGAAATTGCCTGTCGCTCGCTGGGCTTAAACCCTACGCGCATTAAGCTGACAGCCTTTACCATCAGCGCCGCGTTTGCCGGTTTTGCCGGTACGCTGTTTGCCGCGCGCCAGGGCTTCGTCAGCCCGGAATCCTTCACCTTTGCCGAGTCGGCCTTTGTGCTGGCGATTGTGGTACTGGGCGGAATGGGCTCGCAGTTTGCGGTCATCCTCGCAGCTATCCTGCTGGTGGTGTCACGCGAGCTGATGCGTGATTTCAACGAATACAGCATGTTAATGCTGGGTGGTTTAATGGTACTGATGATGATCTGGCGTCCGCAGGGCTTGTTGCCGATGACCCGTCCACAGTTGAAGCTGAAAAACGGGGAAGCAAAAGGAGAGCAGGCATGAGTCAGCCATTATTATCCGTTAACGGCCTGATGATGCGCTTCGGCGGTCTGCTGGCGGTAAACAACGTTGAACTGGAACTGCGACCGCAGGAGATTGTCTCGTTAATCGGCCCGAACGGTGCGGGGAAAACCACGGTCTTTAACTGTCTGACCGGTTTTTATAAGCCGACCGGCGGGACGATTATGCTGCGCGACCAGCACCTGGAAGGGTTGCCGGGTCAGCAAATCGCGCGTATGGGCGTGGTACGTACTTTCCAGCACGTGCGTCTGTTTCGCGAAATGACGGTGATTGAAAACCTGCTGGTGGCGCAACATCAGCAACTGAAAACCGGCGTCTTCTCCGGCCTGTTGAAAACCCCGTCGTTCCGTCGCGCGCAGAGTGAAGCGTTGGATCGCGCTGCCACCTGGCTTGCGCGTATTGGCTTGCTGGAGCATGCCAACCGTCAGGCCAGTAACCTGGCCTACGGCGACCAGCGCCGTCTGGAAATAGCCCGCTGCATGGTGACCCAGCCGGAAATCCTGATGCTCGACGAACCCGCTGCTGGACTCAACCCGAAAGAGACCAAGGAGCTGGACGAGCTGATTGCTGAACTGCGTAACCATCACAACACCACCATTTTGTTGATTGAGCACGACATGAAGCTGGTGATGGGGATTTCTGACCGTATTTACGTGGTGAACCAGGGCACGCCGCTGGCGAATGGGACGCCGGAACAGATTCGTAATAACCCGGATGTTATCCGCGCCTATTTAGGTGAAGCATAATGGGGGCGAGGATTAATATGGATAAGGCGATGTTATCGTTCGACAAAGTCAACGCCCACTACGGCAAGATACAGGCCCTGCACGACGTCAGCTTGTATATCAACCAGGGTGAAATCGTTACTCTGATTGGTGCTAACGGCGCGGGAAAAACCACGCTGCTCGGCACATTGTGTGGCGACCCGCGAGCGACCAGTGGGCGAATCGTCTTTGATGGTAAAGACATTACCGACTGGCAGACGGCGAAAATCATGCGCGAAGCGGTAGCGATTGTGCCGGAAGGGCGTCGCGTGTTTTCCCGCATGACGGTGGAAGAGAACCTGGCGATGGGCGGCTTCTTTGCCGAAAAGGACCAGTTTCAGGAACGCATCAAATGGGTGTATGACCTGTTTCCCCGTCTGCATGAGCGTCGTATTCAGCGTGCGGGAACGATGTCCGGCGGTGAACAGCAGATGCTGGCGATAGGCCGCGCGCTGATGAGCCAGCCGAGGCTGCTGCTGCTTGATGAACCGTCGCTGGGTCTGGCGCCGATTATCATCCAGCAGATTTTTAATACTATCGAACAACTGCGCGAGCAGGGGATGACCATCTTCCTCGTCGAACAGAACGCCAACCAGGCGCTGAAGCTCGCCGATCGCGGCTACGTGCTGGAAAACGGTCATGTGGTGCTGGAAGACACCGGTGATGCGTTACTGGCTAACGAAGCGGTGCGTAGCGCGTATCTGGGCGGTTAATCATTCTCTGAATAGACAAGGGGCCCGCTGTGGCCCCTTTTTATTGCTCTATGTTATTATTGAGAATAGTTATCAATAATAAAAATGAACATGGAGAAAGGATGATTCGTTCAGGTACCTGCATGATGATTGGCAGTTTGTTTTTGACGCTTTCATTAACTACCCTGGCCTCAACACCGCCAGCGTTTGACCCGCGCGATCCCGCTATCTGGGAAGAGAAACCGGACAACCCGTTAGCGCAATCCGACTCGCCCTGCGAAGTATTTACCAGCTCGGTATGCCCTGGCTGGGATGATGATAAATCGGATATCCAACGTGAACGTGAGCGGCGAGAGCAGCAGCGTTTACAGAATGAATATGAGCGACGCTGGCGTCGGGATTAATCTTCCTTGCTGGAGCAGCAGATAACGCCATCCAGGCCGGAGAAGGTATAGCGATATCCGGCTTTGTTGTGCACCACCCCGCATTTTCCTGTCACTACGCTTTCACCGCCTTGCCATCTGTTTGTCGCCTTACTATCTTTTTTTTGTAATAAAAAAGTTATTTTTCTGTCATTCGAGCATGTCATGTTACCCCCGCGAGCATAAAACGCGTGATATCGCGCATCCGGCACAACAAGAGAGATAACCGATGATATCGTTACGACATACAGCTTTAGGACTGGCACTTAGCCTGGCATTTGCAGGTCAGGCACTGGCGGTCACCACTATCCCGTTCTGGCACTCAATGGAAGGCGAACTGGGTAAAGAAGTTGATTCACTGGCGCAACGTTTTAATGCAGCCAATCCCGACTACAAAATTGTTCCGCAGTACAAAGGCAACTACGAGCAGAGCCTGAGTGCAGGAATTGCTGCTTTCCGTACCGGAAACGCGCCTGCGCTGCTGCAGGTTTATGAAGTGGGTACGGCAACCATGATGGCCTCAAAAGCCATTAAACCGGTCTATGAAGTATTCAAAGAGGCTGGCATTAACTTCGATGAGTCTCAGTTCGTACCGACCGTTTCCGGTTACTACACCGACTCTAAAAGCGGACACTTGCTCTCCCAGCCGTTTAACAGCTCCACTCCGGTGCTGTACTACAACAAAGATGCCTTCAAAAAAGCCGGTTTAGACCCGGAGCAGCCGCCGAAAACCTGGCAGGATCTGGCGGAGTACACCGCGAAGCTGAAAGCCGCAGGCATGAAGTGCGGTTACGCCAGCGGCTGGCAGGGATGGATTCAGATTGAAAACTTCAGCGCCTGGAACGGTCTGCCGGTAGCAACCAAAAACAATGGCTTTGACGGTACCGACGCGGTGCTGGAGTTCAATAAACCGGAACAGGTGAAACACATCGCTCTGCTGGAAGAGTTGAACAAAAAAGGTGATTTCAGCTACTTCGGGCGTAAGGACGAATCCACTGAGAAGTTCTACAACGGGGATTGTGCCATTACCACCGCCTCTTCCGGTTCGCTGGCCGACATCCGCCACTACGCTAAATTCAATTATGGCGTCGGGATGATGCCGTACGATGCCGACGTGAAGGGCGCGCCGCAGAATGCGATTATCGGTGGGGCCAGCCTGTGGGTGATGCAGGGTAAAGACAAAGCAACCTACGAAGGCGTGGCGCAGTTCCTCAACTTCCTGGCGAAGCCTGAAATTGCTGCTGAATGGCACCAGAAGACCGGCTATCTACCGATCACCACCGCTGCCTACGACCTGACCCGTGAACAGGGCTTCTATGAGAAGAACCCTGGGGCTGATATCGCCACCCGCCAGATGCTGAACAAGCCGCCGTTGCCGTTCACCAAAGGGCTGCGTTTGGGCAATATGCCGCAGATCCGCACTATTGTGGATGAAGAGCTGGAAAGCGTCTGGACTGGGAAGAAAACCCCGCAGCAGGCACTGGATGCCGCCGTTGAGCGTGGCAATCAGTTACTGCGCCGCTTTGAGCAATCGACCAAGTCTTAAGTGTATAAGTGCCTGATGGCGCTGTGCTTATCAGGCCTACAAGTTTGTAGTTTGTAGGCCGGATAAGGTGCTTGCACCGCCATCCGGCACCTTCCAGGAAAAGAACCTACATGTCTTCATCCCGTCCGGTATTCCGCTCGCGTTGGCTTCCCTATTTATTGGTGGCTCCGCAGCTGGTTATCACCGTTATTTTCTTTATCTGGCCCGCCGGTGAAGCGTTGTGGTACTCGCTACAATCCGTTGATCCGTTTGGTCTTTCCAGCCAGTTTGTCGGACTGGAAAACTTTGTCGCGCTGTTTCATGACCCGTACTACCTCGACTCATTCTGGACCACCATTAAGTTCAGTACGTTAGTCACGGTAAGTGGTCTGCTGGTGTCGTTATTTTTTGCGGCGCTGGTGAATTACGTGGTGCGCGGCAGCCGTTTTTACCAGACGCTGATGCTGTTGCCATACGCCGTCGCGCCTGCCGTCGCCGCCGTATTGTGGATCTTCCTGTTTAACCCAGGACGTGGGCTGATTACCCATTTTCTCGGTGAGTTTGGCTATGACTGGAACCATGCGCAAAACAGCGGTCAGGCGATGTTCCTGGTGGTGTTTGCATCGGTCTGGAAGCAGATTAGTTACAACTTCCTGTTCTTCTTTGCCGCACTGCAGTCTATCCCGCGATCGCTGATCGAAGCTGCTGCGATTGATGGCGCAGGGCCGGTTCGCCGCTTCTTTAAGCTGGCGCTGCCGTTGATAGCCCCGGTCAGCTTCTTTCTGCTGGTGGTGAATCTGGTTTATGCCTTCTTTGATACCTTCCCGGTTATCGATGCCGCCACGGCGGGTGGACCGGTACAGGCGACCACGACGTTGATTTATAAGATCTATCGCGAAGGCTTTGTCGGGCTGGATCTCTCCGCCTCGGCCGCGCAATCGGTGGTGCTGATGTTCCTGGTCATTATTTTGACGGTGGTGCAGTTCCGCTATGTGGAAAGTAAGGTGCGTTACCAATGATTGAGAACCGTCGTGGGCTGACAATATTCAGCCATGCCATGTTGATTATGGGGATCATGGTGATCCTGTTTCCGCTGTACGTCGCGTTTGTCGCGGCGACGCTGGACAACAAAGCGGTGTTTGAAACGCCGATGACGCTGGTTCCCGGCACGCAGTTGCTGGAGAACATGAAATACATCTGGGTCAACGGTGTGGGCGTCAACAGCGCGCCGTTCTGGTTGATGATGCTTAACAGCTTCATCATGGCGTTCAGTATTACGGTAGGGAAAATCACCGTCTCCATGCTCTCCGCATTCGCCATCGTCTGGTTCCGTTTTCCGCTGCGCAACCTGTTCTTCTGGATGATTTTTATCACCCTGATGCTGCCGGTTGAGGTACGAATCTTCCCCACCGTGGAGGTTATCGCCAACCTGAAAATGCTCGACAGCTATGCGGGTCTGACGCTGCCGTTGATGGCATCGGCTACTGCGACCTTCCTGTTCCGACAGTTCTTTATGACCCTGCCGGATGAGCTGGTTGAGGCCGCGCGAATTGACGGTGCGTCACCGATGCGTTTTTTCCGCGATATCGTACTACCACTGTCAAAAACCAATCTGGCGGCGCTGTTCGTTATCACCTTTATCTACGGTTGGAACCAGTATTTGTGGCCGTTGTTAATTATTACCGACGTCAATTTGGGCACTGCGGTGGCGGGTATCAAAGGCATGATCGCCACCGGTGAAGGCACCACGCAGTGGAACCAGGTAATGGCTGCCATGCTGCTGACGCTTATCCCTCCGGTAATCATCGTGTTAGCCATGCAGCGTGCCTTCGTACGCGGTCTGGTCGATAGTGAGAAATAAAAATGGCTGGTTTAAAACTACAGGCAGTAACCAAAAGCTGGGACGGCAAAACCCAGGTGATTAAACCGCTGACGCTGGACGTCGCGGACGGGGAATTTATCGTGATGGTTGGCCCATCCGGCTGCGGAAAGTCTACGCTGCTGCGGATGGTGGCTGGGCTGGAGCGGGTGAGCGGTGGCGATATCTGGATTGATAATAAACGCGTCACCGAGATGGAGCCGAAGGATCGCGGCATTGCGATGGTCTTTCAAAACTACGCGCTCTACCCGCATATGAGCGTGGAAGAAAACATGGCCTGGGGGCTGAAAATCCGCGGGATGGGCAAGGAGCACATTGCTGAACGGGTAAATGAGGCGGCGCGTATTCTCGAGCTGGGTGAGCTGCTCAAACGTCGTCCGCGCGAACTTTCTGGCGGTCAGCGCCAGCGCGTAGCGATGGGGCGAGCGATTGTGCGTGACCCAGCGGTATTCCTGTTCGATGAGCCGCTTTCTAACCTCGATGCCAAGCTGCGCGTGCAGATGCGTCTGGAGTTACAACATCTGCATCGCCGCCTGAAAACCACTTCGCTATACGTGACGCACGACCAGGTTGAAGCGATGACCCTCGCCCAACGGGTGATGGTGATGAACAAAGGCATTGCCGAGCAGATAGGTACACCGGTTGAGGTGTATGAAAAGCCTGCCAGCCGCTTTGTGGCGAGTTTTATCGGCAGCCCGGCGATGAACCTGCTGGACGGGTGCATCAGTACCTCGGGCACCCATTTTGAACTGGAGGGCGGCATGACGCTACCCATCGGCAGAAGCGCGAGAGAGTCTATTGGGCGTAAAATGACGTTGGGTATCCGCCCAGAGCATATTGCGCTAAGCTCGCAGGCCGAAGGCGGCGTGCCGTTGGTTGTTGATACACTGGAAATGCTGGGCGCAGATAACCTGGCACACGGACGCTGGGGCGAGCAAAAGCTGGTGGTGCGACTGGCGCATCAGCATCGCCCAACGGCAGGCAGCACGCTGTGGCTGCATCTGCCGGAAAATCATCTGCATCTTTTTGATGGCGAAACAGGACAACGCGTATGAGTAACTGGCCTTACCCCCATATTGTCGCCCATCGTGGCGGCGGTAAGCTGGCCCCGGAAAACACCCTGGCGGCGATCGACGTGGGGGCGCGATACGGGCATACCATGATCGAGTTTGACGCTAAATTGTCGAAAGACGGTGAGATCTTCTTACTGCATGATGACAACCTGGAGCGAACCAGCAACGGCTGGGGCGTGGCAGGCGAGCTGAACTGGCAGGATTTATTGCGCGTGGACGCCGGCGGCTGGTTTAGCGGTGAGTTTAAAGGTGAACCGCTGCCGCTGCTCTCGCAAGTGGCCGAGCGCTGCCGTCAGCACGGTATGATGGCGAATATTGAAATTAAACCCACAACCGGCACCGGAACGTTAACTGGCAAAGTCGTGGCGCTGGCCGCGCGGGAGCTGTGGGCGGGAATGACGCCGCCACTATTGTCATCCTTTGAAATTGATGCACTTGAAGCGGCGCAGCTGGCGGTACCTGAACTGCCGAGAGGCTTGCTGCTTGATGAATGGCGCGAGGACTGGCGCGAGCTGACCACGCGGCTTGGCTGCGTCTCTATTCATCTTAATCACAAACTGCTGGATGAAGCGCGTGTGGATGCGCTGCGCGATGCGGGGCTACGTATTCTGGTATATACCGTCAACCGACCCCAGCGCGCGGCGGAACTGCTGCGCTGGGGCGTGGACTGCATCTGTACCGATGCCATTGATACGATTGGTCCGGATTTCCAACCTTTTTAAGGCCCAATCGTTTTTAACGGAACGTTAGGCTGCGGCGTGCTGGAGGGCTTCAGCATGTCGCCGTTCTTTTTCTCTGACAGCATATGTTGCTTATTCAGAGAGCTGTCCGGGTTACGGGTTCCACTCAACATCCCACCGTTGCTGTTGGGCAGCATTTGCTGCTGGCTGGGATTCAACTCGCCTGGCTGAGACTGAAGGACCCGCTGGGAGTTGGTGTTAATTTGGTTTTCCAGATGCTGTTGCTGCATACGCGTCTGCGTTTGCAACTGTTGGTTGAGCATCCCTTTCTGCTGAATTTGCTGCGTTTGCATTTGGGTTTGCATACGCTGCTGACTCGGGATCTGATAACCGGGTTGGTTCGGGTTATTCATGGTGTTGATGGGCTGTGTAAAGCCTGCAAACGGCAACAGCATGGCTAAAAGTAAGAGTCGTTTCATCGCTTTTCTCCTCTCGGGGATCTCTTAAGTTTACTCCTTTCTCGCCGTTACGATGATTATTTCAGAGTTATGCACCAGGCTTAGTGGGGGCAGACCCCCATACATCTGGAGAATAACGATGATAAAACCGACGTTTTTACGCCGGGTAGCCATTGCTGCTCTGCTCTCAGGAAGTTGTTTTAGCGTTGCTGCCGCGCCGGCTGCGCCACCGCCGGTATCTTACGGAGTCGAGGAAGATGTGTTCCATCCCGTACGTGCTAAGCAAGGGATGGTGGCCTCTGTGGATGCTTTAGCTACCCAGGTTGGTGTGGACATTCTTAAACAGGGCGGGAATGCTGTTGATGCCGCCGTGGCCGTTGGCTATGCGCTGGCGGTGACGCATCCCCAGGCGGGCAATCTGGGCGGCGGTGGTTTTATGCTGCTGCGTACCAAAGACGGTAACACCACCGCGATCGATTTTCGTGAAATGGCGCCTGCTGGCGCGACCCGTGACATGTTCCTCGATGAGCAGGGCAACGCCGATGCGAAAAAGTCGCTGACGTCGCATCTGGCATCCGGTACGCCGGGTACAGTGGCGGGTTTCTCGCTGGCGCTGGAGAAATACGGCACGATGCCGCTGAACAAAGTGGTGCGCCCGGCGATGAAGCTGGCGGAAGAGGGCTTTGTGGTTAATGACGCGCTGGCCGACGATCTGAAAACCTATGGCAGCGAAGTGCTCCCTCATCACGAGAACAGCAAAGCCATTTTCTGGAAGGACGGCGAGCCGCTGAAAAAGGGCGACAAGCTGGTGCAAAAGAATCTGGCGAAAAGCCTGGAAATGATTGCCGAGAATGGCCCGGATGCGTTTTATAAAGGGGCTATTGCCGATCAGATAGCCGGGGAAATGCAGAAGAACGGCGGGCTGATGACCAAAGAGGATTTAGCCAGCTATAAAGCCGTGGAGCGCACGCCGATCGGCGGTGACTATCGCGGGTATCAGGTCTTCTCCATGCCGCCGCCGTCCTCTGGCGGTATTCACATCGTGCAGATCCTCAATATTCTCGAAAACTTCGATATGAAGAAGTACGGATTTGGCAGCGCAGACGCCATGCAGGTTATGGCTGAAGCGGAGAAATATGCTTACGCCGACCGTTCAGAATATCTGGGCGACCCGGATTTTGTGAAAGTGCCGTGGCAAGCGCTGACCAACAAAGCCTATGCTAAAACGCTTGCCGATCAGATTGATATCAACAAGGCTAAGCCTTCCAGCCAGATCAAACCTGGCAAGCTCGCCCCGTATGAAAGCAACCAGACTACGCACTTCTCGGTAGTGGATAAAGACGGCAATGCCGTGGCGGTAACGTATACCCTGAATACCACCTTCGGGACCGGCATCGTGGCGGGTAACACCGGTATTCTGCTGAATAACGAAATGGATGATTTCTCCGCTAAGCCAGGCGTGCCGAACGTTTATGGACTGGTGGGCGGTGATGCTAACGCGGTTGGGCCGAAGAAGCGTCCGCTGTCATCGATGTCGCCGACTATCGTGGTAAAAGACGGGAAAACCTGGCTGGTTACCGGCAGCCCAGGTGGAAGCCGAATCATCACTACCGTACTGCAAATGGTGGTCAACAGCATTGATTTCGGGATGAACGTCGCCGAAGCGACCAACGCGCCGCGTTTCCATCATCAGTGGTTACCGGATGAACTGCGCATCGAGAAGGGCTTCAGCCCGGATACCATCAAGCTGCTGGAGCAAAAAGGACAGAAAGTCGCGCTGAAAGAGGCGATGGGTAGCACGCAGAGTATTATGGTTGGACCGGATGGCGCACTGTATGGTGCTTCTGACCCGCGTTCCGTGGATGACTTAACGGCGGGGTACTAAGGATGACGGCCCTCTTCGATGGGAGAGGGCTTACTTGGAAGGCTCAATTTTTAACGAGCATAATATTTTAAACTAAAAAAGATGCTGTTGCTCTTTGATCAAGTTAAAGCCATTTTGGGCTACTTTGTAGCGTGGTCTTGATTTATCTTCGCCATATACGACATCAACCAATCCGCTATTGACAAGGCTCGTTACGATATTCGCAACATTACCAAATCCAGAAACGCCTCTCGTATAAAGAGCACGATCCAAAGCTATCCAGTTCCAGTCAATATCTTTTTCAGCCATAACTTTCAGTACGTTAAGCTCTGTTTCAGTTATCATAGTTAATCGCATCCGAGTAAGCTTAGCTTCGTGTTTTTTTGCTTTCTTCGTAGTCTTTTAAATATTTCTCCAGCGGCCAGGCAGTGCCTAAATCAAAGATTTCACCACTATCTTTATCGATGATGAATGGAGCGTTTCCTGCCAGACGGGCAACGTTGTCTCCGGTTTCAAGGTATTCCCTAGACTCGAAGCAAAAAAACCAACCTTCTGCAAACCTTCCATGGAGTGTGATAACGACAGGAGCATCCTCATCGTAAAGATATTTATTGGCTTTGTTTATAGCTTCTTCATAAGTGATCACTAGTTTGTCCTCAATAGTTGAAATGATTTGAATTGATTAAGATCAGCGCCATTCCCCGTTTGTCCGTCCAAAAATCTGATTGTATTATTCTGATTTGCAACATTAAAGACATGTCCTGGCTGTCCCGGTCCATACGAACCATAAACAATTCCCCTTGCACCCGAATTAGCATTACTCATTATGTGAATTATTTCATCAACAGATGACATTGGTTTGAATTTTCCACTATAAAACTTTTCTAAGACTGAGAGAGGGACACCTTTTGTTGAGTTGACTGGTAATGCTGATGCTGGATGTCCTGCCAAGGTAGCATCTGTAGCGATCGCGCAGTTAACGCAATTATGGGTATGCCCTGTTTTGGGATATCCGGGATTAACATTTCGGATGGTTCCAGCTGATTTATCGTTAAATTTTCTTGTTACACCCCTGAATCTATTAAAATTTTGAATCTTAGAAGCATTCCTTGAAAAAAGGAGGGATGCAGCAATAATACCTAATCCAATTGTTTTTTCGTTAAGTACCTGCTCGTAGCCTGCAGGAGCATCGCCCCCCAATTTTTCCGCCGTTTCCCTGAAGCCGTCGATATTCCCGTTGTAGATCCCTCCAGCGGCAAGCAGTCTGCCAACCCCTTTGCTGTTTAACGTTTTGAGGCCGTTGTCTGCGGGGGTTTTTGGTCGGGGGATAAACAGGCGGTTGTAGTTTTCGGGCAACGCCAGGTAGCTGAACTCAGTGTTGGCAATAAGATGTTTGCAGAGGATATATTCATAGTTGATGGTTATTGTTTCTGTGTCTAAATTATTCTCGATGAATTGGTGTTGAATGGCTGATAGAAATGCTCCCCGCAGTTGAATATAATAATATTTCTCCCATCTACCGAACCTATTGATGCGGTAGAAATAAAATTCCATATACAACTGCTCGTTGTTGTTAATAGCATTTACAAACAATGGGGTGCTTTTATCTATCAGTTTGCAAAATTGCAGTCCGTGAAAATGTGAACCTCTGCCAGTACTGGTTATACTATTAGAGAGCGAAAAAGTAAAAATTTCGTCTTCGTGCCCTATTTGCCAGCGGTTACCCACGGATGCAATGGTTCCACATCCGTCAGAAATAGCACCCTGCTGCTGCCCTGAAACCATCAGATAGACGATATCACTCATGACATCCTTATCCTTTTATTGCGTGCTGTCATAAAAACGGTAAATTGATTTTTGTTTTTATTACGCTTTCTGATGGCGTTCGTATATAGCAGAAATAAAACGTTTCACTTTAAATGAATTTTCTTGAGGGGAATCTGAATATAAATAGCTAAGGGCGTAATTTTTATTTATTTTATAATGGAGGATTATTGATGGGATTTTTATTGATGTTTATTAATCCATATCAACGGCCTACAGCGTTCTGAACGATGTAGGCCTGACCGGTAGGTTATGGCGCATATCGCTGCAGTGATTCGGACCAGCGGAATATTTGGCTGCTTTTATCCTGTAGGCTAACGCGCTCTAAGTCATAAAATCCGTGCGTCTTTGCCGAGCGCATTTTGAGAATGTACTTACTTTCGCTGATGTCGTGCTGCCTTGTGCCGTCTTTATTCCAGTCTCCAGCAATGTCCGAATAGTAATAAACAAGGTCAGAAAACACGTTGATTATCTTGCTGTCTTTGATGGTGTAGAGTTCCAGCACTTCATAAAATGCGCCGCCGCCGGAATACGCATCAGAGTATCCACCCCGCACCCCGAATGCCAGGGTATCGGGTGCTATCCGATACGGTGCCAGATCCAGCTTTGTATAATAAGCCAGCGGTCTGACGGACTCATCATCGCTCTCTTTTTCAGCGGCTTTATTCCACTCTGAGAGCTGGTTTAACGGTTTTTCCGAGCGTGCAATCGGCGTTAGCTGTGGATTCTGCCAGGAAAAAACGCCGAGATATAATTTATTAGCGCGCCCGTTGCTGTAGTTTTCCGGGCAGGTGTTATCCGCGTATTTTTTTGCTTGCTCGGCGTCAGCCTTATTATCGGCAAAACAAGCAATGCCAATATATTTACCGTCTTTTCCCCAAGATTTAGCACCGGTCAGGATCAGGTTGTCAGGATCTTCATTCGGTGCAACCCAGGCAATCCACTGCTTTTCAGATAAGCCCTGAGGAAGCTCACCAAATCCTTTCGCAGGGGTTGCTCCTGCCATTTGCTCAGCAAAAATCTGTTTACCTTCAGGATGTTGGATGGCACTGGCTACGGAATCGAGATTTTGTACGGTAGTGGCAAAAGCAGGGGAGAGCGAGGCCAGCAAAACCAGGGGAAGAAACTTTTTCACTATTGCGTCCTTTCAATAAGCAGGGCGATAAGGCTCGCCCTTAAATTTATTTCACGCGCGCCATAAAGTAGGCATCAACATACTCACCGTTGCGCAGGCCGTATTTCTTACCGGTGCCTTCGATTTCAAAGCCGTACTTCTTATAGACTGCTACAGCAGGCTCATTATCAACAAATACTGTCAGCTCAATGCGCTCGACGCGCAGCCAGTTGTCGCACATGTCGATCATCGTACGAATCAGCGCGCTGGCAACGCCACGATTGTGCCACCTGCCATCCACGCAGATACCAAAATCGGCCACGTGGCTGCGGCGCGGGCGCTGCGCGACCTCAATACAGAGATGCCCCACGACGATATCGTCAATGCAGGCAACCAGCTGTTTGACACCGGCTTGCTCGGTTAGCCGCGCTTGCCACATTTCGAGAGAAGGATGAGGAACCTGTAGCGTGTTGTGGTACACCTCCGGCTGGGCGTGGATCTGACGAATTGCGTCGTAATCTTTCGGTTCAGCGTGGCGTATCACTATCTCACTCATTCCTTATCTCCTGCAGGGTTAATTGTGCATTTACACTCGCTGAGAAAGAAAAATCCGTCAACTGCATTTTTTTGCAAAAAGAAGTAGACAAGTGCGAATGAGAATGATTATTATTGCTCTGCGTTCAGGGGAACCCCTACGGAGAACCTGAAAGCACGACATTGCTCACATTGCTTCCAGTATTACTTTAGCCAGCTTTTGCTGGCTTTTTTTTTGGCTGGGTTTCGGGCTAGTTTGCTTGCCAGCTTAATCCCGGGCTGTGCTCGCAATCCTCACGTACTCTGTGTACGCTCCGGTTGCTGCGCGCAGGCCGTGAATAATCTGCCTACGCCACTTACGCCCGATCTTTTGGCTGTATAATGCGGTAGGCCGGATAAGGCAACGCCGCATCCGGCACGATGACAGGATGGATTCAGTCTCCAGCCGCTTTGCGCTATGGTGTAGACAATCACCTTCAAAAGGATCGTCTCATGACCTTACACTGCGCATTTATTGGTTTTGGTAAAAGCACCACCCGCTACCATTTGCCGTACGTCCTCAACCGCAAAAATAGCTGGCACGTCGCGCACATTTTCCGCCGCAACGCCAGGCCGGAAGAGCAGGCGCCGCAGTATTCGCATATTCACTTCACCAGCGACCTCGACGAGATCTTAAACGATCCGCAGGTGAAACTGGTGATCGTCTGTACCCATGCTGACAGCCATTTTGAATATGCTAAACGCGCGCTGGAAGCGGGTAAAAATGTGCTGGTTGAGAAACCCTTCACGCCGACGCTTGCGCAAGCAAAAGAGCTGTTCGAACTGGCGCGAAGCAAAGGACTGACCGTTACGCCGTATCAGAATCGCCGTTTTGACTCCTGCTTCCTCACCGCGAAAAAAGCCATTGAGAGCGGCAAGCTCGGCAAGATTGTTGAGGTTGAAAGCCATTTCGATTACTACCGTCCTGAAGCGGAAACCAAGCCGGGACTGCCGCAGGACGGCGCGTTTTATGGTCTGGGCGTACACACCATGGATCAGATTATCTCGCTGTTCGGACGTCCCGATCATGTGGCCTATGACATCCGCAGCCTGCGCAACAAAGCGAACCCGGACGATACCTTTGAAGCGCAGCTGTTTTACGGCGACCTGAAAGCCATTGTTAAAACCAGTCATCTGGTGAAAATCGACTATCCGAAGTTTATCGTCCATGGCACCAAAGGCTCGTTTGTGAAGTACGGCATCGACCAGCAGGAAACCAGCCTGAAGGCTAATATCATGCCGGGTGAGCCAGGTTTCGCTGCTGATGATTCCATTGGGATGCTGGAGTACGTCAACGATGACGGCATCACGGTAAAAGAAGAGGTAAAGCCGGAAGTGGGGGATTACGGTCGCGTGTATGACGCGCTGTACCAGACGCTGACCACCGGTACGCCTAATTACGTCAAGGAATCTGAAGTTCTTACCAACCTGGAGATCCTCGAACGCGCCTTTGAACAGGCAACGCCTGCCACGATAACCCTCGCCAAATAGCCTGCACAGACTCCTCTGGGCTTGTTCATATTTTTTGAACAGAGGAGTCAATTTTCACCCTCTATGATCCCAGGCAGATTGAGTCCACACTTACTCCATCGAAAACATCTGGGGGTGAACACAATGATCTACTTACGCAAAGCTAACGACCGTGGCCACGCTAATCATGGCTGGCTTGATTCCTGGCATACCTTCTCTTTTGCCAACTACTATGACCCGAACTTTATGGGGTTCTCGGCACTGCGCGTGATTAACGATGACGTGATCGATGCAGGTCAGGGATTTGGTACTCATCCCCATAAAGACATGGAAATCCTGACCTACGTGCTGGAAGGCGCGGTAGAGCATCAGGACAGCATGGGCAACAAAGAGCAGGTTCCGGCCGGTGAGTTTCAGATTATGAGCGCCGGGACGGGGATCCGTCACTCGGAGTACAACCCGAGCAATACTGAGAAGCTGCATCTGTATCAGATCTGGATCATGCCGCAGGAGAACGGTATTACTCCGCGCTATGAACAGCGTCGTTTCGATGCCGCTCAGGGTAAACAACTGGTGCTGTCGCCGGATGCCCGTGATGGTTCACTGAAAGTGTACCAGGATATGGAGCTGTACCGTTGGGCGCTGGTCAAAGATGAGCAGTCGGTGCATCAGATTGCCGCGGAACGCCGCGTCTGGATCCAGGTGGTAAAAGGCAACGTGACGATTAACGGCACCAAAGCGACCACCAGCGACGGTCTGGCAATCTGGGATGAACAGGCAATTTCTATTCATGCCGACAGCGACAGTGAAGTGTTACTGTTTGACCTGCCGCCAGTCTAAAAATACACGTCATCCTTCAAGCCGCATCTGTGTTGGCTTTATTACTCGGCCCATCCATAGGCCTCGCCCCTTCGGGGCCGCTGTATGCAGCGTTCAAATCTGCTCCCGGCAGATTTGTCGCTCACCCCGGTCGCGTACTTAATGTACGCTCCCGGGGATTCACTGCGTCGCCGCCTTGATGCAACTCGAATGATTTTGTGTATTTATCACAATAAAAACTCCTTTTTTTCTCTGCAAAGGTTCACGCACGTCCGTGGTAAACTGGGAGAATCTATCCCTTTTTAACGCTTCAGGACGATGAAAAAGAAAAGACCCGTACTTCAGGATGTAGCCGACCGCGTGGGCGTGACCAAAATGACGGTCAGTCGCTTTTTGCGTAACCCGGAGCAGGTCTCCGTGGCGCTGCGGGGCAAAATTGCCGCTGCACTTGATGAGCTGGGTTATATTCCCAATCGCGCTCCTGATATCCTTTCTAACGCTACCAGCCGCGCTATCGGCGTGCTGTTACCGTCTCTCACTAACCAGGTTTTTGCTGAAGTGCTACGCGGCATTGAGGCTGTCACCGACGCCCATGGTTATCAAACGATGCTCGCGCACTACGGCTATAAGCCTGAGATGGAACAAGAGCGCCTGGAATCGATGCTGTCGTGGAATATCGATGGCCTGATCCTCACCGAACGTAGCCACACGCCCCGTACGCTGAAAATGATTGAAGTTGCCGGTATCCCGGTGGTTGAGCTGATGGATAGCCAGTCTCCGTGTCTGGATATCGCCGTCGGTTTCGACAACTTCGAAGCCGCGCGTCAGATGACTGCCGCTATTATCGCCCGCGGGCACCGTCATGTAGCCTATCTTGGCGCTCGTCTTGATGAACGTACTATCATCAAACAGAGAGGCTACGAGCAGGCAATGCGCGATGCCAACCTGGTGCCGTACAGCGTGATGGTGGAACAGTCTTCTTCCTACTCCTCCGGTATTGAACTCATCCGTCAGGCGCGGCGTGAATACCCGCAGCTCGACGGCGTTTTCTGTACCAACGATGACCTGGCGGTAGGGGCGGCCTTCGAATGCCAGCGTTTAGGGCTGAAAATCCCGGATGACATGGCGATTGCCGGATTCCACGGTCACGACATCGGGCAGGTGATGGAGCCGCGTCTGGCGAGTGTGCTCACGCCACGTGAACGGATGGGCAGCATTGGCGCAGAACGCCTGCTGGCGCGCATTCGTGGTGAAGCAGTCACGCCTAAAATGTTAGATTTAGGTTTCACCTTGTCACCGGGCGGATCTATTTAAGCCAACAAGTTTGAAGTAGCTCACACTTATACACTTCGAGCACGAATGGATATTGCTTCTCTATTTATCCGGCTGGACAATGTTACCGATAACAGTTACCCGTAACAATTTCCTGATTCTTGTACCAGTGGGGGCAACGCTTTGAGCACGACTAATCATGATCACCACGTTTACGTTCTGATGGGCGTATCGGGCAGCGGTAAATCTGCTGTCGCCAGCGAAGTGGCGCATCAACTGCAGGCCGCGTTTCTTGATGGCGATTTTCTCCATCCGCGCAGCAACATCATGAAAATGGCTTCCGGTGAGCCACTCAACGATGACGACCGTAAACCGTGGCTACAGGCGCTGAATGACGCCGCTTTTGCGATGCAGCGTACCAACAAGGTTTCGCTGATCGTCTGTTCTGCCTTGAAAAAAGTCTACCGCGACCAGTTGCGCGACGGTAACCCGAACCTCTCTTTCATTTATCTGAAAGGGGATTTTGACGTTATCGAAAGCCGTCTGAAGGCGCGTAAAGGCCACTTCTTCAAAACGCAGATGCTGGTTACCCAGTTTGAAGCGCTGGAAGAACCGGGTGCGAATGAAAACGATGTACTGGTGGTCGATATCGATCAACCACTGGACGGTGTGGTCGCCAGCACCATTGAGGTTATTAACCAAGGCAGTAAGTAGTGAGCACATTAACGCTTGTTTTAACAGCAGTAGGGTCCGTTTTATTACTGCTGTTTTTAGTGATGAAGGCGCGTATGCACGCCTTCGTTGCTTTGATGGTGGTATCCATTGGTGCAGGTCTCTTTTCCGGTATGCCGCTCGATAAAATCGCGGCGACCATGGAAAAAGGGATGGGAGGCACGCTCGGTTTCCTGGCGATTGTGGTGGCGCTGGGGGCGATGTTCGGCAAGATTTTGCATGAGACCGGCGCGGTCGATCAGATTGCCGTCAAAATGCTGAAATCCTTCGGTCATAGCCGCGCACATTACGCGATTGGCCTGGCCGGTCTGATTTGCGCGCTGCCGCTGTTCTTTGAGGTGGCGATTGTGCTGCTGATTAGCGTAGCGTTCTCAATGGCGCGCCATACCGGTACTAACCTGGTTAAGTTGGTCATTCCGCTGTTTGCGGGCGTGGCGGCTGCCGCAGCGTTCCTGCTGCCGGGGCCTGCGCCGATGCTGCTGGCCTCTCAGATGCACGCCGACTTTGGCTGGATGATCCTGATTGGCCTGTGCGCCGCGATCCCGGGCATGATTATCGCCGGGCCGCTGTGGGGTAACTTCATCAGCCGTTACGTTGAGCTGCACGTACCGGAAGACATTACCGAGCCGCATCTGGGCGAAGGCAAAATGCCCTCCTTTGGCTTCAGCTTATCGCTGATCCTGCTGCCGCTGGTGCTGGTTGGTCTGAAAACCATCGCCGCACGCTTTGTTCCGGTCGGTTCTTCAACCTACGAATGGTTCGAGTTTATCGGTCATCCGTTTACCGCGATTCTGGTTGCCTGTCTGGTGGCGATTTACGGTCTGGCGGTGCGCCAGGGCATGCCAAAAGACCGCGTGATGGAAATCTGCGGCCATGCACTGCAGCCAGCGGGGATTATTCTGCTGGTGATTGGTGCTGGCGGCGTGTTCAAACAGGTACTGGTAGATTCCGGCGTTGGTCCTGCACTGGGCGAAGCGTTAACCGGTATGGGCTTGCCGATCGCTATCACCTGCTTCGTGCTGGCGGCGGCGGTGCGTATCATTCAGGGGTCCGCGACAGTGGCCTGCTTAACGGCGGTCGGTCTGGTGATGCCGGTGATTGAGCAACTGAACTACTCCGGTGCCCAGATGGCGGCGCTGTCTATCTGTATCGCGGGCGGCTCTATCGTGGTCAGCCACGTTAACGACGCTGGTTTTTGGTTGTTCGGTAAATTTACCGGCGCGACTGAAGCGCAAACGCTGAAGACCTGGACGATGATGGAAACCATCCTCGGTACGGTCGGCGCGATTGTCGGTATGATTGCTTTTCAGCTGTTGAGCTGATGGCATTGCCCGGTGGCGCTAGCGCTTACCGGGCCTGGAAACGAGCACATATCGACACCGTAGGCCGGGTAAGGCGAAGCCGCCACCCGGCTTTTTTACAGCACCATCACCCCATCCTCGGTTTTCAACCATCGCGGCGCTTTTAGCGTATCGGCGAAATAATCCACCAAATCCTGCAGCAAATCACCCGCCACCCGCTCCATATCATCAGAAAGCGTTTTGCTCATCAGCAAATGCGTTAAAAGCTGGCAGTAACGCCCCATCTGATCTGGTTCGGGTTCAAAGAGGGGAGAGCGGGTCGGTAAGGTTTCTACCGTCAGGCTGGCCTGCAGATGCTGCGGTACAGGTTCCGTTAAGGTTGGTTGCAGTAGTGCCAGACAGGCCGACAGGCGCGCACAAATCGCCAGTTTTTCAACAGGGTCATGACATTCAACAAGCCCTTCGACAAAACGCTCACAGTTATCCGCCAGTTCGGTGAAGTCCGTGGCATGGCTAAAGGGAAGGGTAAATAAAGAGTATGAAAAGAGAGGGGTAGTAGCCATAGGGCAGCCTCCAATGAGTGAAATTTACCGCCACCGAAGGGACCAACCTTTGGGTGGCGGGCTGAACGGAGTTGGTCCTACCGGCCTCATTGGATACCGGTGCGTCTTGTGACGCCACCGTCCAGCCCACCATTGAGGTGTAGCTGGTCGCACGACAAAAGTGAATTTAATCGCGAATGAGGTAATCAGGGGACCAATCCTGGCACCTGATTTTGCAGGTGCAGCGAGAAGATAATGCTAATCTGCGATGCTGACAAGAGGGTATTCCGGAAGGCGCTTCGCAGAAATGAAAATACGTTTTCTCAGCGGTTTAAAAGCATAAGGAATACCTGGTATTACAGTGCAATGCCGTTCAGTTAAGCATGTAGGGTGAACATGTGATTATTGCTCAGGGTTCCGTTCACCTCAGTGGTGTCATTTCTCTGAAGCGCTGATGCCCGTGAACGTGCAAGGGAGGCTCACCGCCGCCTCCCTTGCAACCCAGGCTCCCGGCGGGAAAATCGTCGCTGCGCGAGTTATTCGTCTTATTCCGTCTGCCTGTCGGGCCGGGGCCGAGCCTGCATCCATGCAGGCCGTCCCCTCTGCCCGCATCCCTGCGGGCAGACCCGGTCAGCCGTCAACACCTCATCGATTTTCAGCCGGACCAGGGTGTCGCTTCAGCGCTCTGGCTTTCAGCTATATCCGTTTTGCTGTTCACAGGTATTCAAGTAAAAGCTCAGGTGGTCAGGTGGTCAGGTGTGGGCTGGTCCGGCTGAAAATTGCCGACGCCTTTCCGTAAGGCCGGGAGAACCCGCAGGGATGCGGGTTCAGGGCGCGTTTTGCATGGACGCTGCCTCGCGCCCGGCCCGGAAGCCTGGAGGAATAAGTGGAGGGAACCACGAAGTGGCAATTTTCCTGCCGGGAGCCGGGATTGTTAAGGGGGCTGCGTAGCCCCCTTAACACGTTCACTGGTGACGAGATCTCAGAGAAGCAATGAACATAACGTGAACGGAATCGTTCTCTGAAATGCCATGCTCTCCAGCTTCAAAACGGTTACCCCTTCATCCACATCCGCACGCCGTCGAGGAACATCTGGGTTGCCATCATCACCAGAATCAGCCCCATCAGGCGCTCCAGCGCGTTAACCCCTTTCTCTCCCAGCAGACGTAAAAACAGCGAAGACTGCAGCAAAATCACGAATGTACCGCCCCAGGCGATCAGCAGCGCAATCACCAGATGCCCCATCTGGTTTGGATACTGATGCGACAACAGCATTAATGAGGCCAGGATTGTCGGACCGGCGACCAGCGGAATCGCCAGCGGTACGATAAATGGCTCTTCACCAGCCGGAAGCCCGGTGCTATTCCCGGTGGCGCTGGGGAAAATCATCTTAATGGCGATCAGGAACAGAATGATGCCCCCGGAGATCGATACGGTTTCTGCACGCAGGTTAAGAAATGCCAGAATTTTCTCGCCCGCAAACAGGAATATCAGCATCACCAACAGCGCAATAAACAGCTCGCGAATCATAATCGCGCGGCGACGTTTTGGTTCGGTATGTTTCAATACGGACATGAAAATGGGCAGGTTTCCGAGTGGATCCATAATCAGGATCAATAAAACTGCCGCTGAAATGATTTCATTCATAACTCAAATTCCCTGATAATTACCGCGGACTTTCTGCTTGCTTGCGCAGCGGGATAAGTCGCATTACTGATGGCTTCGCTATCATTGATTAATTTCACTTGCGACTTTGGCTGCTTTTTGTATGGTGAAGGATAGGCCAGTAGGATACTGGTTAGCATACACAGCACACATCTCTGCAGGAAAAAACGCTATGAAAAATGTTGGTTTTATCGGCTGGCGCGGTATGGTCGGCTCTGTTCTCATGCAACGCATGGTTGAGGAGCGTGACTTCGACGCCATTCGCCCTGTTTTCTTTTCTACTTCCCAGCTTGGGCAGGCGGCACCGACGTTCGGTGGCACCGCGACCGGCACACTTCAGGACGCTTTTGATCTGGATGCGCTGAAGGCGCTCGATATCATCGTGACCTGTCAGGGCGGCGATTATACCAACGAAATCTATCCAAAGCTTCGTGAAAGCGGTTGGCAGGGTTACTGGATTGACGCAGCCTCTTCGCTGCGTATGAAAGACGATGCCATCATTATTCTCGATCCGGTTAACCAGGATGTCATCACCGACGGCCTGAACAAAGGCATTAAGACCTTTGTCGGCGGCAACTGTACCGTTAGCCTGATGCTGATGTCCCTCGGTGGCCTGTTTGCCAATGACCTGATTGACTGGGTTTCCGTAGCGACCTATCAGGCGGCTTCCGGCGGCGGCGCGCGCCATATGCGTGAACTGCTGTCTCAGATGGGTCATCTGTATGGCCATGTGGCCGAGGAACTGGCGACCCCTTCCTCTGCTATTCTCGACATCGAACGTAAAGTAACGACCCTGTCCCGCAGCGGCGAACTGCCGGTTGATAACTTTGGCGTACCGCTGGCCGGTAGCCTGATTCCGTGGATCGACAAACAGCTCGATAACGGTCAGAGCCGCGAAGAGTGGAAGGGACAGGCGGAAACCAACAAAATTCTCAACACGTCTTCCGTGATCCCGGTTGATGGTCTGTGCGTGCGCGTCGGCGCGCTGCGCTGCCACAGCCAGGCGTTCACCATTAAACTGAAAAAAGATGTGTCTATTCCGACCGTGGAAGAACTGCTGGCGGCGCACAATCCGTGGGCCAAAGTTGTACCAAACGATCGGGATATCACCATGCGTGAGTTAACCCCGGCGGCCGTTACCGGCACGCTGACCACGCCAGTAGGCCGTCTGCGTAAGCTGAACATGGGACCGGAGTTCCTGTCAGCCTTTACTGTGGGCGACCAGTTGCTGTGGGGGGCTGCGGAGCCATTGCGCCGTATGCTGCGCCAATTGGCGTAATAGTTTGTTAACGATCAAGGGGTGAGGAATCACCCCTTTTTTTGCGTAATACAGGAGTAAGCGCAGATGTTTCATTTTTTACCAGGAGTAAGATAAAGCATTGGCTATTCTTTAAGGGTGACTTAGTACCGGAGGTATTAAGTTGTTGCCTGAAGGTGGGACGACGCAGAGAGGATGCACAATTGTGCTGCGCCGTTCAGGTCAAAAAAAGTGTCACTACCTGATGTCGAAAATCAGTTGGAAGGGGTGACGCCATAAAACAGGATGACAACCATGTCCGTTCGTATCGATAGAGACGTGATTAATGCGCTAATTGCAGGCCATTTTGCGGATCCTTTTTCCGTACTCGGTATGCACCAAACTGATGCTGGACTTGAAGTCCGCGCCCTATTACCTGACGCCACCGAAGTGTGGGTAATCGAACCCAAAACCGGACGCAAAGTCGGCAAGCTGGATTGCCTCGACTCTCGCGGTTTTTTCTGTGCAGTACTTCCCCGCCGTAAAAATTTCTTTCGCTATCAGTTGGCCGTTGTCTGGCATGGACAGCAGAATCTGATTGATGACCCTTATCGTTTTGGCCCGCTGATCCAGGATATGGATGCCTGGCTGTTATCTGAAGGTACGCATCTGCGACCTTACGAAACGCTGGGTGCGCATGCGGATACCATGGATGGCGTAACCGGTACGCGCTTCTCAGTCTGGGCGCCTAACGCTCAACGCGTGTCAGTGGTTGGGCAGTTCAACTACTGGGATGGTCGTCGCCACCCAATGCGCCTGCGCAAAGAAAGCGGTATCTGGGAGCTGTTTATCCCCGGCGCGCAGCATGGTCAGCTGTATAAATACGAGATGATCGATGCCAACGGTAAGCTGCGAATCAAAGCGGACCCTTACGCCTTCGAAGCGCAAATGCGTCCGGAAACCGCGTCGCTTATCTGTGGTCTGCCGGAAAAAGTAGTGCAAAGCGAGGCGCGCAAAAAAGCCAACCAGTTTGATGCACCGATCTCTATCTATGAAGTGCACCTGGGCTCATGGCGTCGTCATACCGATAACAACTTCTGGCTGAGCTACCGCGAACTGGCGGATCAGTTAGTGCCGTACGCTAAGTGGATGGGCTTTACTCATCTCGAACTGTTGCCGATTAACGAGCATCCGTTCGACGGTAGCTGGGGCTACCAGCCTACCGGTATGTATGCGCCGACCCGTCGCTTCGGGACGCGCGATGATTTCCGCTATTTCGTGAATGCCGCGCATCAGGCGGGGCTGAACGTCATTCTCGACTGGGTGCCGGGTCATTTCCCGTCGGACGACTTTGGTTTGGCAGAGTTTGATGGCACCAACCTGTATGAGCACAGCGACCCGCGCGAAGGGTATCACCAGGACTGGAACACGCTGATCTACAACTATGGTCGCCGTGAAGTCAGCAACTACCTGGTGGGCAACGCCCTGTACTGGATTGAACGCTTTGGTATTGACGCGTTGCGCGTGGATGCCGTGGCGTCGATGATTTATCGCGACTACAGCCGCAAAGAAGGGGAATGGATCCCAAACGAATTTGGTGGTCGTGAAAACCTCGAAGCCATTGAATTTTTGCGCAATACCAACCGCATTCTTGGCGAGCAGGTGCCTGGTGCGGTGAGTATGGCGGAAGAGTCCACCGACTTTGCCGGCGTTTCAAGACCACAGGATATGGGCGGTTTAGGGTTCTGGTATAAGTGGAACCTCGGCTGGATGCACGACACGCTGGACTACATGAAGCTGGACCCGATTCATCGTCAGTACCATCACGACAAGCTGACCTTCGGCATGCTGTACAACTACACCGAAAACTTTGTCCTGCCGCTGTCGCATGATGAAGTGGTACACGGTAAAAAATCCATTCTCGACCGCATGCCGGGAGACACATGGCAGAAGTTTGCCAACCTGCGCGCCTATTACGGCTGGATGTGGGCCTTCCCGGGCAAAAAGCTGCTGTTTATGGGCAACGAGTTTGCGCAGGGACGTGAATGGAACCATGACGCCAGCCTCGACTGGCACCTGCTGGAAGGTGGCGATAACTGGCACCACGGCGTACAGCGTCTGGTGCGCGATCTGAACCACACCTACCGTCATCACAAAGCGCTGCACGAGCTCGACTTTGACGCCTATGGCTTTGAGTGGCTGGTGGTAGATGACAACGAACGTTCGGTGCTGGCTTTCGTGCGTCGTGACAAGGTCGGCAATGAAATCATCGTGGTCAGTAACTTTACGCCTGTGCCCCGCCACGGCTATCGCTTCGGTATCAATCAGCCAGGCAAATGGCGTGAGATCCTCAATACCGACTCGATGCATTACCACGGTAGCAATACCGGCAACGGCGGTGCGGTGCACAGCGATGAAATCGCCAGCCATGGTCGTCAGCACTCACTGAGCCTCACGTTACCGCCGTTGGCAACGATTTGGCTGGTCCGGGAGGGGTAATGACGCAACTGGCAACCGGCAACGCCACCCCCCATGGTGCAACGTATGACGGCCATGGTGTCAATTTCACACTCTTCTCTGCCCACGCTGAACGCGTTGAATTATGCGTATTCGATGAGCAAGGGTGCGAACTTCGCTATGACCTGCCGGGGCGTAGCGGTGATGTCTGGCACGGCTATCTGGCCAACGCCCGGCCCGGTCTGCGCTATGGCTATCGTGTTCATGGCCCATGGCAACCGCAGCAGGGCCACCGGTTTAATGCGGCCAAGCTGCTGCTTGACCCTTGCGCCCGTCGGGTGGATGGCGAGTTAAAAGATAACCCGCTGCTGCACGGTGGGCTAAATGAACCGGATCATCATGATAATGCCACCATCGCGCTGAAGGGCGTGGTGGTGTCCGATCAATATGACTGGGAGGATGATACCCCGCCGCGCACGCCGTGGGGCAATACCGTGATTTACGAAGCGCATGTCAAAGGGTTGACGTTTTTGCATCCAGACCTGCCGGAAGAGATTCGCGGAACCTACAAAGCGCTGGGCCATCCGGTGATGATCGATTACTTCAAGCGCCTCGGCATTACCGCGCTGGAGCTGCTGCCGGTGGCGCATTTTGCCAGCGAACCACGGCTTCAGCGGCTGGGGCTGTCGAACTATTGGGGCTACAACCCGGTAGCGATGTTTGCACTGCATTCGGCTTACGCCTGCTCGCCGGAGAGCGCGTTGGATGAGTTTCGCGACGCGGTAAAAACGCTGCACAAAGCGGGGATTGAGGTCATTCTCGATATCGTTTTGAACCACAGCGCCGAGCTGGATCTCGAAGGCCCCGTCTTCTCGCTGCGCGGAATTGATAACCGTAGCTATTATTGGATCAGGGACGATGGTGATTACTACAACTGGACCGGTTGTGGGAACACCCTCAATCTGAGCCATCCGGGCGTTGTGGAATACGCATGTGAATGCCTGCGCTACTGGGTTGAAACCTGCCATGTGGATGGTTTTCGTTTTGATTTGGCTTCCGTCATGGGGCGTACACCTGCGTTTCGTCAGGATGCGCCACTGTTTACCGCGATCCAAAACTGTCCGCTGCTCTCACGCGTTAAGCTGATTGCGGAACCGTGGGATATTGGTGAAGGCGGGTATCAGGTGGGGAATTTCCCCCCGCCGTTTGCCGAGTGGAATGACCATTTCCGCGATGCGACCCGACGCTTCTGGCTCAAGCGTAATCTCTCGTTGGGTGAGTTTGCCGGGCGTTTTGCCGCATCAAGCGACGTGTTTAAACGCGATGGTCGCAAACCCAGCGCGACGGTCAATCTGGTGACTGCGCACGACGGTTTTACGCTACGCGACTGTGTGTGCTTCACAAATAAGCACAATGAAGCGAATGGTGAGGAAAATCGCGACGGCACTAGCAATAACTACAGCGACAATCATGGTAAAGAAGGATTAGGCGGCACGCTGGACCTGATTGAGCGGCGGCGCGACAGCATTCATGCGCTGTTATCCACGCTGTTGCTCTCCCAGGGGACGCCGATGTTGCTGGCGGGCGATGAGCATGGTCATAGCCAGCACGGCAACAATAACGCTTACTGCCAGGATAACGCCCTGACCTGGCTGGACTGGCAGCAGGCAAACAGCGGACTAACCACATTTACCGCTGCCCTGATCCATCTTCGCCAGCAAATTCCTGCACTAACGGGTGATCGCTGGTGGGAAGAGGGCGATGGCAATGTTCGTTGGCTGAATAAGTACGCACAACCCTTAAGTGCGGATGAGTGGCAAAACGGCCCGAGGCAGATGCAAATCCTGCTTTCAGACCGTTTTTTGATTGCAATAAATGCCACGCTTGAGGTGACAGATATCGTTTTACCTGAAGGGGAATGGTGCGCCGTTCCCCCATTTGCCGGAGAGGATAATCCGGTGCTTACGGCTGTCTGGCAGGGACCTGCGCACGGACTGTGTGTGTTCCAGAGAAGATAAAAAAGGAGTTAGTCATGGTGAGTTTAGAGAAGAACGATCGTGTAATGTTGGCGCGCCAGCTGCCATTAAAATCTGTTGCCCTGATCCTGGCCGGTGGCCGCGGTACCCGCTTAAAAGATTTAACCAACAAACGTGCCAAACCTGCTGTGCACTTTGGCGGTAAGTTCCGCATTATCGATTTTGCCTTATCCAACTGTATTAACTCCGGGATCCGCCGTATTGGCGTGATCACCCAGTACCAGTCCCACACGCTGGTGCAGCATATTCAGCGCGGCTGGTCGTTCTTTAGCGAAGAGATGAACGAGTTTGTCGATCTGCTGCCTGCCCAGCAGAGAATGCAGGGTGAAAACTGGTATCGCGGTACGGCGGATGCGGTGACCCAAAACCTGGACATCATTCGACGCTATAAAGCGGAATATGTGGTGATCCTCGCGGGCGATCATATCTACAAGCAGGACTACTCACGCATGCTGATCGACCACGTCGAGAAAGGCGCGCGTTGCACCGTGGCCTGTATGCCAGTGCCTATTGAAGAGGCCAGCGCGTTTGGCGTAATGGACGTGGACGACACCGATAAAATTATCGAGTTCGTTGAAAAACCCGCCAACCCGCCAGCCATGCCAGGTGACCCGACCAAATCTCTTGCCAGTATGGGGATCTACGTTTTCAACGCCGATTACCTGTATGAATTGCTGGCGGAAGATGACCTCGATGAAAACTCCAGTCACGATTTCGGTAAAGACATTATCCCGAAAATCACCGAAGCTGGCATGGCGTATGCACACCCATTCCCGTTGTCCTGCGTGCAGTCTGACCCGGAATCCGAGCCGTACTGGCGTGACGTGGGTACGCTGGAAGCCTACTGGAAGGCGAACCTCGATCTGGCTTCGGTGACGCCTGAACTGGACATGTACGACCAGGATTGGCCAATCCGTACGCACATGGAATCGCTGCCACCGGCGAAATTTGTTCAGGACCGTTCCGGCAGCCACGGAATGACGCTGAACTCGCTGGTTTCTGGCGGATGCATAATTTCAGGTTCGGTGGTGGTGCAGTCCGTTCTGTTCCCGCGAGTGCGGGTGAATTCATTCTGTAACATTGATTCGGCAGTGTTGTTACCTGAAGTGTGGGTGGGACGTTCGTGCCGCTTACGTCGTTGCATTATCGACCGCGCCTGCGTTATTCCCGAAGGCATGGTGATTGGTGAAAACGCGGAAGAAGATGCGCGTCGTTTCTACCGTTCAGAGGAAGGTATTGTGCTGGTCACGCGTGAAATGCTACGCAAACTGCAGATCAAACAGGAGCGATAATGCAGGTTTTACACGTTTGTTCAGAGATGTTCCCCCTGTTAAAAACCGGGGGACTGGCGGATGTTATTGGGGCGTTACCCGCAGCGCAAATAGCGGACGGCGTGGATGCCCGCGTGCTGCTCCCGGCGTTTCCTGATATTCGTCGCGGCATTCCCGATGCGCAGGTTGTAACGCGTCGGGATACCTTCGCCGGACGTATCACGCTGCTGTTCGGGCATTTCAACGGCGTGGGTATTTACCTGATTGACGCGCCGCATCTCTATGACCGCCCCGGTAGCCCGTATCACGACACTAACCTGTTTGCGTATACCGATAACGTGCAGCGTTTTGCATTGCTGGGCTGGGTTGGCTGTGAAATGGCCTGTGGCCTTGACCCATTCTGGCGCCCGGATGTGGTGCATGCGCACGACTGGCATGCGGGTCTGGCCCCGGCGTATCTGGCGGCGCGCGGCCATCCGGCGAAATCGGTGTTCACCGTCCACAACCTGGCGTATCAAGGCATGTTTTATGCAAAGCATATGGATGACATCCAATTGCCATGGTCGTTCTTTAATGTGCACGGACTGGAGTTTAACGGGCAGATTTCGTTTTTGAAGGCAGGATTGTACTACGCCGACCACATTACGGCGGTCAGTCCGACCTACGCGCGGGAAATTACCGAGCCGCAGTTTGCCTACGGCATGGAAGGTCTGTTGCAGCAGCGTCATCGTGAAGGCCGTCTTTCCGGCGTGCTGAACGGCGTTGATGAAAAAATCTGGAGCCCGGAAACCGATCTCCTGCTGGCATCGCGATATACGCGCGACACGCTGGAGGAGAAGGCAGAAAACAAACGTCAGCTTCAGATAGCGATGGGACTTAAGGTCAACGATAAAGTACCGTTGTTTGCCGTGGTGAGCCGTCTGACCAGTCAAAAAGGGCTGGATCTGGTGCTGGAAGCGCTGCCGGGGTTGTTAGAGCAGGGTGGACAGCTGGCATTGCTAGGCGCGGGCGATCCGGTATTACAGGAAGGATTCCTCGCCGCAGCGGCGGAACATCCAGGGCAGGTGGGTGTGCAGATCGGCTATCACGAAGCCTTCTCGCACCGCATCATGGGTGGGGCCGATGTGATATTGGTCCCCAGCCGTTTTGAGCCGTGTGGCTTAACGCAGTTGTATGGACTGAAGTACGGCACGCTGCCGCTGGTGCGGCGCACCGGTGGGCTGGCTGATACAGTCTCTGACAGTTCGCTGGAAAACCTGGCGGACGGTATCGCCAGTGGGTTTGTATTTGAAGATAGTAATGCCTGGTCGCTGTTACGCGCGATCCGGCGTGCTTTCGTATTGTGGTCCCGGCCTTCGCTTTGGCGGTTTGTACAACGTCAGGCCATGACCATGGATTTTAGCTGGCAAGTCGCGGCGAAGTCATACCGTGAGCTTTACTATCGCTTGAAATAGATATCCAGGAATCACCTATATGAATGCTCCATTTACTTATGCATCGCCCACACTCAGCGTAGAGGCACTTAAGCATTCTATTGCCTATAAGCTGATGTTCACGATTGGTAAGGACCCGGTCATTGCCAATAAACATGAGTGGCTGAACGCCACGTTGTTCGCGGTGCGCGACCGTCTCGTGGAGCGCTGGCTGCGTTCTAACCGTGCGCAATTATCTCAGGAAACTCGTCAGGTCTATTACTTGTCTATGGAGTTTCTGATTGGCCGCACGCTTTCCAATGCACTGTTATCGCTGGGCATTTATGACGATGTCAAAAATGCGCTGGAAGGTATGGGGTTGGATCTTGAAGATCTGATCGACGAAGAAAACGACCCGGGTCTTGGCAATGGCGGTCTCGGGCGTCTGGCGGCCTGCTTCCTGGACTCTCTGGCAACGCTGGGATTGCCGGGACGCGGTTACGGTATTCGTTATGACTACGGCATGTTCAAGCAGAACATTGTTGATGGCCGCCAGAAAGAGTCGCCTGACTACTGGCTGGAATACGGTAACCCGTGGGAATTCAAACGCCACAACACGCGCTACAAAGTGCGTTTTGGCGGGCGCATTCAGCAGGAAGGTAAGAAAACGCGCTGGATAGAAACCGAAGAGATCCTCGCAGTCGCCTACGACCAGATTATCCCCGGCTACGACACCGACGCCACCAACACGCTGCGCCTGTGGAATGCCCAGGCCAGTAGCGAGATTAATCTCGGTAAATTTAACCAGGGCGACTACTTTGCGGCGGTGGAAGATAAAAACCACTCCGAGAACGTCTCCCGCGTACTGTACCCGGACGACTCCACCTATTCAGGACGCGAACTGCGGTTGCGCCAGGAGTATTTCCTGGTCTCCTCCACGGTGCAGGACATTCTGAGTCGTCATTACCAGCTGCACAAAACCTACGACAACCTGGCGGATAAAATCGCCATTCACCTCAACGACACCCATCCGGTGCTGTCGATCCCTGAGCTGATGCGACTGCTGATCGATGAGCATAAGTTCAGCTGGGATGATGCGTTTGAGGTCTGCTGTCAGGTCTTCTCGTATACCAACCACACTTTGATGAGCGAAGCGCTGGAGACTTGGCCCGTCGATATGCTGGGCAAAATTTTGCCGCGCCATCTGCAAATCATCTTTGAGATCAACGACTACTTCCTGAAGACGTTGCAGGAACAGTATCCGAACGATACCGCTCTGCTGGGGCGGACGTCGATTATCGATGAGTCTAACGGCCGTCGCGTGCGTATGGCATGGCTGGCGGTGGTGGTGAGCCACAAGGTAAACGGCGTTTCTGAATTGCACTCCAACCTGATGGTGCAGTCGCTGTTTGCTGATTTTGCGAAGATTTTCCCGACTCGCTTCTGCAACGTCACCAACGGCGTGACGCCGCGTCGCTGGCTGGCGCTGGCCAACCCGTCGCTCTCTGAAGTGCTGGATGAGAACATTGGCCGCACCTGGCGAACCGATCTCAGCCAGCTCAGTGAGCTTGAACAGCACTGCGATTACCCACTGGTAAATCAGGCGGTGCGCCGCGCGAAGCTGGAGAACAAAAAGCGTCTGGCCACGCTCATTGCCCAGCAGCTGAACGTGGTGGTGAACCCGAAATCGCTGTTTGATGTGCAGATCAAGCGTATTCACGAATACAAACGCCAGTTGATGAACGTGCTGCATGTGATCACCCGCTACAATCGCATTAAGGCCGATCCTGATGCTGAGTGGGTACCGCGTGTGAATATCTTCGCCGGTAAAGCGGCTTCGGCTTATTACATGGCGAAACACATCATTCACCTGATCAACGACGTCGCCAAAGTGATCAACAACGATCCGCAAATTGGCGACAAGCTGAAAGTGGTGTTTATCCCCAACTACAGCGTCAGCCTGGCGCAGGTGATTATTCCTGCCGCCGACCTTTCTGAACAGATTTCTCTGGCCGGGACCGAAGCCTCCGGTACCAGTAATATGAAATTTGCTCTTAACGGTGCGCTGACCATCGGGACGCTGGACGGTGCCAACGTTGAGATGCTGGAGCATGTGGGCGCAGAAAATATCTTTATCTTTGGTAATACGGCGGAAGAGGTCGAGGCTTTACGCAGCCAGGGCTACAAGCCGCGTGAGTATTACGAGAAAGACGAAGAGCTGCACCAGGTGCTGACGCAGATCGGCAGCGGCGTATTCAGCCCTGAGGAGCCGGGACGCTATCGCGACCTGGTGGATTCGCTGATTAACTTTGGCGACCACTATCAGGTTCTGGCGGATTATCGCAGCTACGTTGATTGCCAGGATAAGGTTGATGAACTGTATCGTCACCCGGAAGAGTGGACCACCAAGTCGATGATTAATATCGCCAACATGGGGTACTTCTCGTCGGACAGGACGATCAAAGAGTACGCCGAAAACATCTGGCATATCGATTCGGTGCGGTTGTAACACACGATGCCGGGGGCGCTTCGCTTGCCCGGCCTACGTTTATGCACTCTTGTAGGCCGGATAAGGCGCTAGCCGCATCCGGCATTTTTATCAGGACGCCAGCGACAGCTGGTGTTTTTCAATGTACTCCGCCAGCCACTGGGTCATACGCGACTGCTGCTCAGCATTCAGCCACATACCTTCTTTCGTGCGACGCCACAACGCATCTTCCGCACGACGAACCCATTCATGATCGACCAGATATTTCAGCTCGGCCTCATAAAACTCATGGCCAAAGTCTTCACCTAACTCGGCAAGCGAGGTGGCTTCGCCGATAACCCATTCGGTGTTGCTGCCGTATGTGCGAGAATAATGGCGTGCCAGCGACTCGGTCAGAAACGGGTAGCGACGGCGCAGTTTGGCCGCGTAATCTTCGCGATCGCCGCCAATGTCACCGCCTGGCAGAATGCACTCTTTCGTCCATGCCGGACCAATTCCCTGGTAGTACGATGCCAGTTTTTCCATCGCGTGCTCAGCCAGCTTACGATAGGTGGTCAGCTTACCGCCAAAGACCGACAGCAACGGCGCTTTGCCGTTTTCGTCGTGGATATCCAGCGTGTAATCACGGGTGATCGCCTGCGGTGAGTCAGACTCGTCATCGCACAGCGGACGCACGCCTGAGTAAGTCCAGACGATATCATCACGGCCCAGCGGCTTCTTAAAGTGCGCGTTGTAGACCTTCAGCAGATAATTGATCTCGCTTTCATCAATTTTCACTGCTTTCGGATCGCCTTTGTATTCAACGTCTGTCGTCCCGATGATCGAGAATTCGTCCATCCATGGGATAACAAACACAATACGCTTATCTTCGTTTTGCAGAATATAAGCTTGCTTCTGGGTATGTACGCGCGGCACTACGATGTGGCTGCCTTTAATCAGGCGAATGCCGTACGGTGATGGCAGGTGCATACCGTCGTCGAAGAACTCTTTTACCCACGGACCGGTGGCGTTGACCAGGCCACGCGCCTGCCAGGTGTATTTTTTGCCGGTATCGATATCTTCAGCTTCAACAATCCACAAACCGTTTTCACGGCGAGCAGAAGTGGCGCGAGTGCGGGTTAATACTTCTCCGCCTTTACGTACAACCATTTGGGCGTTTGCCAAAACCAGTCGCGCATCGTCTACCCAGCAGTCAGAATATTCGAAACCGCGCACAATCTCAGGTTTCATTACGGAATCCGCGCCAAAACGCAAACCGGTAGAGCTTGGCAAACTGGTGCGTTTGCCCAGATGATCGTACATAAACAAACCAATGCGGATCATCCACGCCGGACGCAGGTGCGGGCGATGGGGCAGGCGAAAGCGCATCGGGAAGGCGATATGCGGTGCCATTTTCAACAGCACTTCACGTTCGGCCAGCGCTTCGCTTACCAGACGAAATTCGTAGTGTTCCAGGTAGCGCAGGCCACCGTGGATGAGTTTGGAGCTAGCGGAAGAGGTGGCGCAGGCTAAATCCTGCGCTTCCAGCATCAGCACGGATAAACCGCGTCCAGCGGCATCTGCCGCGATACCGGCACCGTTGATGCCTCCACCTATCACAATCAGATCTTTGGTTTCCATGCTGGCCTCTCGCACTTTCGTTATAGCTCATTAATGTTCGTTATCGAGCATAATAGCAAAGAATCGCGCCATTGGTAACATCGGATAAACAATTTACAGTGATACATATAACATTATGGCGTTTAACTGCCGTCGGGACGTACACTAAGCAGTAACATGTCTGAAAAGCGTCACCTGCCATATAAAGAAGAGAGAGCAATGGATCAGTTTGAATGTATTAATGTCGAAGAAGCGCATCAGAAGCTGCATCAGGGGAGCGCGGTGTTAGTGGATATCCGTGATCCGCAAAGCTATGCCATGGGTCATGCCCCGCAGGCGTTTCATCTGACGAACGACACGCTGGGGTCATTTATGCGCGAGCATGATTTCGACACCGCCGTGTTGGTGATGTGTTATCACGGCAACAGCAGTAAAGGTGCGGCGCAATATCTTCTTCAGCAGGGTTATGACGCGGTTTACAGCGTTGACGGCGGCTTCGACGCCTGGCATCGACATTTTCCGGCAGAAGTGGCATACGGTTCGTAAGCTAACAAAGATGCAGCCTGAAACGGGTAGGATATATATACTGTCCTCTTTTGTGTGGATGAAGCGACAGCAACCATGTTGATGATTACCTCTTTTGCTAACCCCCGCGTGGCGCAGGCATTTGTTGATTATATGGCGACACAGGGCGTTATCCTGACGATTCAACAACATCAGCAAACGGATGTCTGGCTGGCGGATGAGTCCCAGGCCGAGCGCGTGCATGCTGAACTGGCGAGATTTCTGGAGAATCCGGGCGATCCGCGCTACCTCGCGGCAAGCTGGCAGTCGGGTCAGACCGACAGCGGTCTGCACTACCAGCGTTATCCGTTCCTGGCCACATTGCGCGAACGCGCAGGCCCGGTAACCTGGTTGGTGATGGCCGCGTGTGTGCTGGTGTTTATCGCGATGAACGTGCTGGGCGACCAGGCGGTGATGCTCTGGCTGGCATGGCCGTTTGACCCTTCGCTGAAATTTGAATTCTGGCGTTATTTCACCCACGCTTTTATGCACTTCTCGCTGATGCATATTCTGTTCAACCTGTTGTGGTGGTGGTATCTCGGCGGTGCGGTTGAAAAGCGTCTGGGCAGTGGAAAACTGATTGTTATTACCGTGATCAGCGCCCTGTTGAGCGGCTATGTTCAGCAGAAATTTAGCGGCCCGTGGTTTGGTGGACTGTCTGGCGTGGTATATGCGCTGATGGGCTACGTGTGGTTGCGTGGCGAGCGCGATCCGCAAAGCGGTATTTTCCTGCAGCGTGGTTTGATTATCTTTGCTTTGATCTGGATTGTTGCCGGCTGGTTTGATCTATTCGGCATGTCGATGGCGAATGGTGCTCATATCGCCGGATTGGCCGTGGGTCTGGCAATGGCGTTTGCCGATACGATGAATGTGCGGAAACGAACTTTGTAGGCCGGATAAGCGTTAGCGCATCCGGCAAAATTTCAGGGAACACTAATGAAGCAAACACAACGACATGACGCGATCATCGAGCTGGTAAAAAAACAGGGATACGTCAGTACTGAAGAGCTGGTGGAGCATTTCTCCGTCAGCCCGCAGACGATTCGCCGCGATCTTAACGATCTGGCCGATCAGAACATGATTTTGCGCCATCACGGCGGCGCGGCGCTGCCATCCAGCTCGGTCAACACCCCGTGGCATGACCGTAAAGCGACGCAGACGGCGGAAAAAGAGCGCATTGCCCGCAAAGTTGCCACGCAAATCCCGAACGGCTCTACGCTGTTTATTGATATCGGAACCACGCCGGAAGCGGTGGCTCACGCGCTGCTTAATCACAGCAATTTACGCATTGTGACCAACAACCTCAATGTGGCGAACACGCTGATGGCGAAAGAGGATTTCCGCATAATCCTCGCCGGTGGTGAACTGCGTAGCCGCGACGGCGGTATTATGGGCGAAGCGACCCTCGACTTTATTTCTCAGTTCCGTCTGGACTTCGGCATCTTAGGGATCAGCGGCATCGACAGCGATGGTTCTCTGCTGGAGTTTGATTATCACGAAGTTCGTACCAAGCGCGCGATCATTGAGAATTCACGGCATGTGATGCTGGTGGTGGACCACTCGAAGTTTGGGCGTAACGCGATGGTGAATATGGGCAGCATCAGTATGGTGGATGCGGTGTATACCGACACGCTGCCGCCTGCTGGTGTGATGCAGGTTATCGCGGACCATCATATTCAGTTAGAGCTGTGCTAAGTTAATGCCTGATAAGCGTTGCGTATCAGGCATTAACTAAACGCCATACCCCATCATCTTCAGCAGCTTCTGCGCATGTTGTACCGCATCCTGGCGATGTGCGACGCCGAGCTTTTGGTACAAATTGCGGATGTGCGTCTTGATGGTCGTTGCCGCGACGGCCAGCTCTCCGGCGATCTGCTCGTTGCTGTAGCCCGAATAAATCAGTCCCAGAACCTGCCATTCGCGCTGGGTCAGCGGGCTGGTGCGGATAAGCTCTGGCACTTCCGGGTGAGTAAGTAGACGCTCAACGAACCCTTCATCGAAGTGGGCAAATTTATGGCGGTGGTGCTGGTTAATCTCACGCAAAATGCGCTGGGCGCGGTGCTGATCGAGTTCCGGTAAGGTATTGAGCTGAATCAGCTGACGCAGTTGTTGCGCCATGGCCTCGCCTTCGATAACAAAGTGGCTGATAAACCCGGTACGGTTCGCCAGCTGTAGGGCGTCGAGTAACACACGCTGGGCGTCATTTTTGCGCCCTGCCTGCCAGTAGAGCTGATTAAGCAGCAACAGGTTGCGGTTCAGATCGCTCATCAGGCGCAGGTTGCGCGCATTTTCATTCAACTCTTCCAGCACAATCTCAGCCGGTTCAAACTCGCCGAGCAGGATTTGTGCACGAGCGATGTTGCGCCACTGGCTTTGCAGGAAGTGGTTATTGGCGAATTCTGGTTTCGGCGTGTGGCGCAGCCAGTTGGCGGCCGAGTTTTTGTCGCCCACCATTTGCCAGTAAATCACCCGCACCTTATCGGCGTTGGAGATCCAGTCGCTGTGATAGTGACCGTTACCCAGCAGGTTTTCCAGGCGGTTGAGCAGGCTGCGAGCGTTATCGAGATCGCCCCGTGCCAGTGAACACTGAACCAGCAGCGCCAGACACTGTAGCTGTTGCTGCGGCTGGAAGGTGGAAAGCAGTTCAATACCGCTACGGGCAGAGGCTTCTGATTCGTCCAGACGCGCCCATGCCCACAGTAGCTGCGCGCGAATACGTACCAGGAATTCGTGCATCGGCAGCTGTTCCAGGTGCTGTTCTTTGATCAGCTGGAACGCTTTTTCCTGAGTTTCCCAGGCGGCCTGTAAAAAGCCCTGGGCAAACAAAATTTCGCTTTGCTGGATAAGACTCCACAGTGCGTAATGCCAGACGTCATGATGGCGGGCCATTTGCTCGGTTTGCTGCATCAACGCCAGAGAGCGCGTGAGATCGCCCTTACAGTGCAGGACTTCGCCGTGCACCGAGGTGGCGACGATCCGGCTATAGAACCAGGCGATGGGTAACTCATCCAGCGCCAGTTTCGCCAGACGCTCGGCTTCGTCAGGGTTGCCGTCGTTAATCGCTACCTGCGCCCGTAAAGCGTTGAATTCGGCGTGCAGTGTTGGCTCCATGTCGCCTTTCATTTCCTGCTCTGCGCGCGCCAGCAAGGTGTTAACCTCTCCGTAGCGGTGCTGGCTTTGCATCAGCCAGGCTTGCAACAGAACCAGACGCGGATTTTCCAGCAGGCTTTCCCACGGCAGGGCTTTCAGCGACTCTTCCAGTAACGTCAGCTCGCTATGGTTAAACAGTCCCCACGCATGATTAAGCAGGATATCACGTAGCATATGGGCGTCGCCGGCCGCCAGCGCGTGGTGGATAGCTTCGCTGGGGAAGCCTTGCGCCATCCAGCTTTCAGCTGCGGCGCGGTGTATTTCGGGCAGTTCGTTCGCCAGCTCCCATTGGCAGCGCTGGCGTAAAAAGCTGCCAAACAGCGGGTGATAGCTGAACCACTCGCCAACGTCATCCATTCGCTGCAGGAATAACCCCTGGCGCTCAATTTCTTCCAGCCGCATCTGGCCGTTTTCTTCCCCGGTAACGCGGACGATTAGCGCATCGTTCATGGAACGCAGAATGGCGCTTTTCAGCAGGAAGTGACGGGTGCCGAGGTCGACGCTGTCCAGCACTTCATCAACCAGATAATCGGACAAATGGCTGGCGTTGATCCCCGCGAGGCGTCGTGCTGACTGGTGCGCGGAATGATTGTTCTGGCGGGCGGAAAGAGCGATCAGTTGTAACGCCGTGGCCCAGCCAGCAACGTCATCGCACATCCGGCTGCTTTCTGCCGCTTCAATGGGAGAGGACAAACGTCGGTCGAAAAATTGTTTGGCTTCCTGATGGTTAAAGGCCAGCTGTTGGCTGCCTATCTCCAGCAGTTGATCGCGTACCCGCAGGTTGGCAATACCCAGTTGCGGCAGATTGCGCGACAGCACGACCAGCGTGAGGTTCTCAGGCTGGTGACGCAGGAAGAAACGCATCGCTTCGTGAATGGCCGGGTTAGAGATCAGATGATAATCATCCACCACCAGGTAGAGCGGGCGGTGCCACTCGGCCAGTTCGATAAATAGCTGGGCAAACAGTGACGTCAGGCTGGCGTACTGACGTTTTTGCACCATTGCTTCACTGGTGGTGCAGTGTCCACCTGTTGCCTGTTGGATAGCGGCGATCAGATAACTGGCAAAGCGCTCTTGCTGATTATCGCCCTCATCCAGAGAATACCAGCCTAAATCATTTTTCCCTGCCGCCCATTGTGAAACCAGCGTCGTTTTTCCATAACCAGCAGGACTTGTTATCAGGGCAAGCCTGAAATTGTTCGCGCCGGAAAGTTTAGCCAACAGGCGCTCACGAACCACCGTATGGTCGAGTCGAACCGGACGACTTAATTTAGACGGAATCAACATAAGTTAGTCACTTCACTGTGTGAAAATAGGGAAGAATGATTTTTTTTGCGCTTCGTAATTAATAGATATAAGGTCGGCCAGATTAAGATTTATTGCAAGTTATGTCCGGGATTGGACTGTCTTATTTTGCGCTATGTCACAAATTCTTAAGATGATAGACACCTACTGAAACCGGTGTCAGGATGCGCGGCTGTTGAAGTGTTTGACCAAGGGCGGCGATTGAACCCCTTCTGACGAAGCATGATTTGCTGTTATAGAATTATCTTAATTGTTACTGTTGGTGATAATTTCCAATGTAAATCATTGGTGACTATAGATTTTGCAGAGTTCTATACTCATTTTCTTTGAAAATAACGATTCAATTCCTTAAATTAATAAAAGTATGATGAATCCGTTACCACAAGCCACGTTTATCTACGATAGTTTTACACAGTTCGATATCTGTAACGTAGAAATCATGAAGCTTCTTCTGGGGGCAGGATGTGTATGATAATCCAAGCAATAAAAAGGGAATAAGACAGTTAGCAATAATGCCTATGAGAAAGGAAATTACTACAATCATTGTCATCCATAACTCTATAGTAGTGGGCAGTTTTTTCAAACGGCCTTCCTTACTAAATAAGACGAAAACAGAAAGCATTGAAAATATAAGTATTGTTGGTATTCCTCCTACTATTGCGCATGTATTTTTGTTATAGGAAATTACATCACCCATTCTAATTAGTGAAAGAAAATTTTCCATTATGCTCCCAGTGAATATCATATAAAGGAGACTACAGAAAAAAATAGTAAGAGAGAAAGATATCAGGCGCAAATGGAGCTTAGTCATTCGCTTTCCTTAAAAAGAGTAAAAATAAGGGCTATTAAAACCATAATTTTCATGTTTACTATGGTGAAGATAGTCGCGAAGTTTGTTCTTTAATGAAACTGATAGCCCTATTTTATCGTCCAGGTCATTTAATTCATAGTTGAAAAATAACCCTACGATAATAATACCAAGAGTCGTGATTACTACAGGAACACTAAATATTGCCAATACTCCAGTAACCATCACTCCAATCACTACTCCCGATACCACCGCTTTTGCTGCATCCATTGAGATATCTACCAAAAAATCTACCATGTCATAATCGGACTTAAAGATCAGTTCGATTGCCCGCCAGGCAAGTGAGAAGTAAATGCAATATTTGACGCCATTTCTAAGGCTGTTATAAAGCCCACGTTTACCCAATGCCATTTCCAGCATCTGTGGATGGCTTGCTTCGTAGCGGGTTCCGTTAAGAATCCGGCGCAGGGCGGGATACCCGGTAATTTTGATATAGGTTTTCCCACCGACTTTGTATTCAATGGCTTTAATGCGGATTGCCCTGAAATTAAAGACCAGCTCCTGTGCGGAATTGTAATAGGTAGTAAGCTTAGAGAGACTGCGGAAGCCATCCAGGCCATCTTTGAAGTTGCCGGGTGCAGCGCGGTAAGAAAAAAATTTATCTACTCCGCCCATTAAATCGTCCGCCACCTGCTGTGTTTCTTCGAGAGTGAGCAGAAGGATGTGATGACTTTGCGTGATAAATGAGCCATCCATAAAGGCCATATCGCGCTGCACAGGGTTCATGGTATGCCAGCTATTAAAATCTCTTGCCTGCGGTCGTTCGTCCTGAAACCTGAGTGAGTTGCCATTTAATGCGTTGTTGCGTTTACGCATGATTTTTCCTTATCAAGAGATGTTTGGCGTCAGAAAATTCGTTCACTCCACAAACTATAAGCGCTGGTACTAGCCATGCAGTGTTCCCAACTAATCGATTCAAAAATAAAGGAAACGCGTTCTTGTGCTTCGTTTCCGTTTTCAATGATATTGTGAGGGACTATTAATTTAATGTTTGATATATGTGCTTTGAATAATTTAATTTTATAATAGACTTCTTGCATTCCTGTAGGTGTGGTTCGATAGAGGGATATTTCGCATTCCAGCGTTTCGTTATCGTTGATCGCTTTGTTCAACAAAGGGGACGAACGATCAACAGGTTTGATAATCTGGAGTTCGTGGTGATTAACGTTCTGCTGACGCGTTGTTTCATGCTCAAGTCCATAAATCATAATTTGGTTGAGATGATTTGTCTGAGACTTATTTCCTATAGAGTACCTGGAGCCGCAGTTTTCGGAAATATTACCCTGTAATTCACCTTTCAGAGTAATCCAAGATAAGTTTGCCATATATATCCTTGGATAGTATTTGTTTGTTTTATTTTTATGTCGAAGATTTATCTCAGTGTGCTCTTGAATTATTTTGATTTCAACCGTCTTGTTATTTTTAAAATAGCGGCTGTAGTAATTGTTGTAAAAGTTATAATTATTAATTTGTCATCTCGTCTTGCAAGGTATTATGCTGATTCTTGTCAAATCAGGCGAGGCGTCTCTGGTACAGTGCACTGCGAAGTCAGTCGATTTATTGGCGTAGTTGGTAATAATAAAGTGGCAGCGATCACACTTTTATGCTCATCCCCGCTCCTCCTCCCTCCCTAATCCGTGCCAGGATGAGGAATGTCAACAACGAGCCAGGCAAACTAGCGATAACGTTGTTTTATTACCTAAGGATCTGGAACCCCTATGTCACAGCCTACTTTCAACAAAGATCAATTTCAGGCTGCCCTGACGCGTCAGTGGCAGCGCTTCGGTTTACTGTCGGCTCAAGAAATGACGTCGCGCCAGTGGTGGCAGGCAGTGAGTGGGGCGTTGGCTGAGTTACTCAGCGCCCAGCCTGCGGCGAAACCGGCAAAAAATCAGCGTCACGTTAACTACATCTCAATGGAGTTTTTGATTGGTCGCCTGACCGGCAACAATTTACTCAACCTCGGCTGGTATCAGGCGGTGAGCGATGAGCTGAAAGCGCATGACGTCAACCTGACTGATCTGCTGGAAGAAGAGATCGATCCGGCGTTGGGTAACGGTGGATTGGGACGCCTGGCGGCCTGCTTCCTTGATTCGATGGCGACAGTCGGCCAGTCGGCGACGGGCTACGGTCTCAACTACCAGTACGGCCTGTTCCGTCAGTCATTTGCCGATGGCCAACAGATGGAAGCCCCGGATGACTGGCATCGTGGCAGCTACCCGTGGTTCCGTCACAACGAGGCGCTGGATGTGCAGGTTGGGATTGGCGGCAAGGTCACCAAAGAAGGGCACTGGGAGCCTGCGTTTACTATCACCGGCCAGGCCTGGGATCTGCCGGTTCTCGGTTACCGTAACGGCGTAGCGCAACCGCTGCGTCTGTGGCAGGCCAGCCATGCGCACCCGTTTAACCTGACCAAATTTAATGACGGCGATTTCCTGCGCGCAGAGCAGCAGGGCATCGACGCTGAAAAACTGACGAAAGTGCTGTACCCGAACGATAACCACACCGCGGGTAAAAAGCTGCGCCTTATGCAGCAGTACTTCCAGTGCGCCTGCTCCGTAGCCGACATTCTGCGCCGCCATCATCTGGCAGGGCGTAAGCTGCACGAACTGGCTGATTACGAAGTCATTCAACTTAACGATACTCACCCGACTATCGCGATCCCTGAACTGCTGCGCGTGCTGATTGATGAGCACCAGATGAGCTGGGACGATGCGTGGGCGATTACCAGCAAGACCTTCGCTTACACCAACCACACCCTGATGCCGGAAGCGTTAGAGTGCTGGGATGAGAAACTGGTGAAAGCACTCCTGCCGCGCCACATGCAAATCATCAAAGAGATTAACGACCGCTTTAAGACGTTGGTTGATAAAACCTGGCCGGGTGATGCTGAAGTCTGGGCGAAGCTGGCAGTGGTGCACAATAAACAGGTGCGTATGGCCAACATGTGCGTGGTCAGCGGTTTTGCGGTCAACGGTGTGGCGGCGCTGCACTCCGATCTGGTGGTGAAAGATCTGTTCCCGGAATATCACCAGCTCTGGCCGAACAAATTCCATAACGTCACTAACGGGATTACTCCGCGTCGCTGGATTAAGCAATGCAACCCGGCGCTTGCCGCACTGCTGGATAAATCGCTGAAAAAAGAGTGGGCTAACGACCTCGACCAGCTGATTAACCTGGAAAAATACGCGGACGATGCGAAATTCCGTCAGCAGTATCGTGACATCAAGCTGGCGAACAAAGAGCGTCTGGTGAAGTTTATTAAAGCGCGTACCGGTATTGAAATAACGACTAACGCTATCTTTGATATTCAGATTAAACGTCTTCATGAGTACAAGCGCCAGCACCTGAATCTGCTGCATATTCTGGCGTTGTACAAAGAAATCCGTGAGAACCCGCAGGCAGATCGCGTGCCGCGCGTATTCTTGTTTGGCGCAAAAGCTGCTCCGGGTTACTACCTGGCGAAAAATATCATCTTCGCCATCAACCAGGTTGCACAAACCATCAATAACGACCCGAAAGTCGGTGACAAGCTGAAGGTTGTCTTCCTGCCGGATTATTGTGTTTCAGCGGCGGAAATGCTGATCCCGGCGGCGGATATCTCTGAGCAGATTTCAACCGCAGGGAAAGAGGCTTCCGGCACCGGTAACATGAAGCTGGCGCTGAACGGTGCGTTAACCGTAGGTACGCTGGATGGCGCAAACGTCGAAATCGCCGAGAAGGTGGGTGACGAGAATATCTTTATCTTTGGTCATACCGTGGAAGAGGTGAAGGCGCTCAAAGCCAAAGGCTACGACCCGGTGAAATGGCGTAAAAAAGACAAAGTGCTGGATGCTGTCCTGAAAGAGCTGGAAAGCGGGAAATACAGTGATGGCGACAAGCATGCCTTTGACCAGATGCTGCACAGTATCGGCAAGCAGGGCGGCGATCCGTATCTGGTGATGGCGGACTTCGCGGCCTACGTTGAAGCTCAGAAGCAGGTTGACGTGTTGTATCGTGACCAGGACGCCTGGACCCGGGCGGCGATTCTGAATACCGCGCGTTGCGGCATGTTCAGCTCGGATCGCTCCATCCGCGATTATCAGGCTCGTATCTGGCAGGCGAAACGTTAAGGAATCGCGATGGAAAGCAAACGTCTGGATAATGCCGCGCTGGCGGCGGGGATCAGCCCCAATTACATTAATGCCCACGGTAAACCGCAGTCTATTGGCGCCGAAACCAAACGGCGTTTGCTTGACGCCATGCATCGCACCACCGCTGCCACTCAGGTGGCGGTAACCCCGGTGCCGAATGTCATGGTCTATACCGCTGGCAAGAAAATGCCGCTGGTGGTTGAGGGAAGTGGAGAGTTTAACTGGCTGCTGACCACCGAAGAGGGCGTGCAGCACAAAGGGCATGCCGTCGGCGGTAAATCTTTTAACCTTCCGGCGAAGCTGCCGGAGGGGTATCACACGTTGACCCTGACCCAGGGCGAGCTGCGTTCCCATTGTCGTATCATCGTGGCACCAAAGCGCTGCTATGAACCGCAGGCGTTGTTAGCCGGGCAGAAGCTGTGGGGCGCATGTGTTCAGCTCTACACCTTGCGATCGGAAAAGAACTGGGGGATTGGCGACTTCGGCGATCTCCGCACCATGCTGGTGGATGTGGCGCAACGCGGCGGCGCGTTTATCGGGCTTAATCCGATTCACGCGCTGTATCCGGCGAATCCGGAGAGTGCCAGCCCGTACAGCCCGTCGTCACGCCGCTGGTTGAACGTTATTTATATTGATGTAAACGCCGTAGATGATTTCCGTCTGAGTAAAGAGGCGCAGGCGTGGTGGAAGAAACCCGCGACTCAGCAAGCTCTGCAACGCGCGCGCGATACCGAGTGGGTTGATTATTCTGCCGTTACCGCACTGAAGATGACGGCGCTACGTATGGCGTGGAAAAGCTTCTCTGTGCGTGATGATGAGCAGATGGCGGCATTTCGCCAGTTTGTGGCTCAGGAAGGGGATAGCCTCTACTGGCAGGCGGCCTTTGATGCGCTGCATGCGCATCAGGTGAAAGAGGACGCATTGCGCTGGGGCTGGCCGGTGTGGCCAGAAGTTTTCCAGTCAGTGGACTCGCCAGAGGTAAAACGCTTCTGCGAAGAACATCGTGATGACGTAGATTTCTACCTGTGGTTACAGTGGCTGGCGTATACCCAGTTTGCTGACTGCTGGAAAACCAGCCAGGGCTTTGCAATGCCAATAGGGCTGTATCGCGACCTGGCCGTTGGCGTGGCCGAAGGCGGGGCGGAAACCTGGTGCGACCGCGAGTTGTATTGCCTGAAAGCTTCAGTTGGCGCACCGCCGGATATTCTCGGTCCGCTTGGGCAAAACTGGGGACTGCCGCCGATGGATCCGCACATCATCACGGCACGTGCTTACGAACCGTTTATTGAACTGCTGCGCGCCAATATGCAGAATTGCGGCGCGTTGCGTATCGACCATGTCATGTCGATGCTGCGTCTGTGGTGGATCCCTTACGGTGAAACTGCCGATCACGGTGCCTACGTGCATTATCCGGTCGATGATTTGCTTTCAATTCTGGCGCTGGAAAGTAAACGTCACCACTGCATGGTGATTGGTGAAGATCTGGGTACCGTGCCGGTGGAGATCGTCAGCAAGCTGCGTGACAGTGGCGTCTACTCCTACAAAGTGCTTTATTTTGAGAATGACCATGAGAAAAACTTCCGTGCGCCGAAAGCGTTCCCGGAACAATCAATGGCAGTCGCGGCGACGCATGACCTTCCTACGCTTAAAGGTTATTGGGATAGCGGCGATCTGACGCTGGGTAAAGCACTGGGCCTGTATCCGGATGAAGTCGTGCTGCGCGGGTTGTATCAGGACCGGGAACTGGCGAAACAGGGGCTGCTGGACGCGCTGCACAAATACGGCTGCCTGCCAAAACGTGCCGGTCACAAGGCGTCCCTAATGTCGATGACGCCGATTCTGAATCGCGGCATGCAACGCTACATCGCTGACAGCAACAGTGCGCTACTGGGCCTGCAACCGGAAGACTGGCTGGATATGGCTGAGCCGGTCAACATTCCGGGGACCAGCGACCAGTACAAAAACTGGCGGCGTAAGCTCACCGCCACGCTGGAGCAGATGTTTGCCGATGAGGGCGTGAATAAGCTGATTAAGGATTTGGATAAGCGGCGAAAAGCGGCCGCGAAGAAGAAGTAAGAAAGCCGGGGATTTCCCCGGCTTTTTTATGGTGATGGCTCGTAGCACATAGGCCTGATAAGCGTAGCGCCATCAGGCTCAGTTTTATCAGACCACCATACCCAGCAGCAGACACCCTACCAGACCGCAGACGGAGATAATGGTTTCCAACATTGACCATGACTTGATGGTTTCACCGATGGTCAGGTTGAAGTACTCCTTGAACAGCCAGAACCCAGGATCGTTCACGTGGGAGAAGATGACGGAACCGGAACCAACCGCAATAACCATCAGCTCAGGGCTTACGCCGGTCGTTGCAATCAGCGGTGCCACAATCCCACCTGCAGTAATCGCTGCAACGGTTGCGGAACCCAGTGCGATACGCAGTACTGCAGCGATAGACCATGCCATCAGCAGCGGAGAAACGTTAGAGCCGTGCATCATTGAAGCGATGTATTTGTCTACGCCGCTATCAACCAGAACCTGTTTGAAGGCACCGCCACCACCGATGATCAACAGCATCATCGCGATGATTTTGATTGAGGACACCAGCGTGTCGTTAATCTGATCCATCGAACGTCCGCGGTTCAGACCAAAAGTGAACATCGCAATCAGCACCGCAATCAGCGTTGCCATGACCGGGTCACCGAGGAATTCTGCAACCGTCAGGAAAGCATGGCCTTTCGGCAGAATCATCTCCGCCACGGCGCGCATTGCCATCAGGATAACCGGGACCAGAGAGGTCCAGACGCTGACGCCAAAGCCTGGCATCTCTTCTTCAGTGAAGGTTTTTGCGCTGTACAGACCTTCCGGGATTGGCTTATCGATGCCTTTCAGGAAACGCGCGTATACCGGACCGGCGAGAATAACGGTCGGGATTGCCAGAATCGTACCAAACAGCAGAGTTTTACCCATATCTGCGTGGAAAATGGTGGCAATAGCGGTTGGACCCGGGTGCGGCGGCAGGAAGCCGTGAGTAACGGACAGCGCAGCCGCCATCGGCACACCAACGTACAGCAGCGGGATGTTAGCAGCGGCAGCAATGGTGAATACCAGCGGCAGCATCAGCACGAAGCCGACTTCGTAGAACAGGGCAAAACCGACGGTGAAGCCGGTTAATACCACCGCCCACTGAATGTGTTTTTTGCCGAATTTAGCAATCAGCGTGGTTGCGATGCGCTGTGCGCCGCCGCAGTCCGCCAGCATTTTGCCCAGCATGGCGCCAAAACCCATAATCAGGGCGAGGCTGCCAAGGGTTCCGCCGACGCCGGCTTTAATCGAACCGATGACTTTATCCAGTGGCATCCCTTGCATCAATCCGACAGCAAGCGCCACCAGGACGAGAGCGATGAAGCCGTTCATTTTGAAACGGATCATCAGGAGGAGTAACAAGATTACACCGATAGCAACGATGACTAATGGCATGATTTACCTGGCCTTTACTTTGTTATGGGTAACGTCAGTGTTTAGATGACAAATTCCGATTGTCCCGACCGGGAACAGAGTATTCTCAGCACCAATGCTGGTTGCCTTCAAAACTAATCAGTTTAACTGGCTATTATGTGTGTGTTAGGTGCTGACACGAATGATACGGGTAACATGCTACGCTTGAAAATCACCTGGACAGGCAAAATTTAAAATATGAGAAGCTGGTCAAATTATGCGGGGGATTGTTGCAGGATAAATGCGAAGAAATGTTGGGGTGTAAGCCGGAGACCGCGATTACGCTACCACCCAGCATTAATGCCCGATAGCGACGCGGGTGCGTCTTATCGGGCCTACGGATACTCTACAGGTTCGGGCGTTAGTAGTAAGAGTGCTCGCCGCGCTGGTGTTCGGTTAAATCGCGAACGCCTTTCAGTTCAGGGAATTCAGCCAGCAGCTGTTTCTCGATACCTTCTTTCAGCGTTACATCTACCATTGAACAGCCGTTACAGCCGCCGCCAAACTGCAGAATGGCGTAGCCTTCATCGGTGATTTCCATCAGAGAGACACGACCACCGTGGCCAGCCAGCTGTGGGTTGATCTGCGATTGCAGCATGTACTCCACGCGTTCCATCAGCGGCGCATCATCGGCAACTTTACGCATTTTGGCGTTTGGTGCTTTCAGGGTCAGCTGGGAGCCTAACTGGTCGGTAACGAAATCGATTTCTGCATCTTCCAGATACGGTGCGCTCAGTTCATCAACATATGCGGTCAGCAGGTCAAATTTAATGGCGGTGTCGGTTGCTTCCACGGCGTCCGGCGGACAATAAGAAACGCCGCATTCAGCGTTAGGCGTGCCGGGATTAATCACAAATACGCGGATTTGTGTCCCTTCTTCCTGATTTGCCAGCAGTTTGGCAAAGTGCGCTTGTGCAGCATCGGAAATATGGATCATAGTAATGGCCTAATAGTTGACTATTTTACTTGGTTATAATACGCCCATCATCGAGGCTCTACAAGGTTCGACACAGGCACCATACCTGGACAGTCGCCGCGCCATTGCGTAAAAGCAGCTGCGCGATTTCCGCGACGGTACTTCCGGTAGTGACGACATCATCCACAATAACCATATGGAGTCCCTGCACCGGCAATTCAAGGCGAAAGGCATTTTTCAGGTTACGTTTACGTAATCGGGCGCTGAGATGGTGCTGTGTGGCGGTTGCCCGAACCCGCGAGATGGTCCGGCTGTCCCAGTCGCAACCCAGCCAGCGCGCCAGCGGACGGCACAGTAAATCGCTCTGATTAAACCCCCTGCGCCAGTGTCGGCGTTGCCAGAGCGGGACGCTGACCAGCCTGTCCGGTAGAAGAAGGCCGCTGGCGCGCCGGGTCTGTAGTACCTCCAGTAATAGCAAACGTGAAAGAGCTGAGGCTGTTTCGCTGCGTCGTGAAAACTTGAGCTGGTGGATAAGCCCGCTCAACGGCGGAACATAGTCGCTGACGGTAACCAGTCTCTGCCACGGCGGCGGTTTTTGCAGGCAGCGCCCACAGGGAATGACGGTATGAGCGGCAGGGAGTCCACATTGAGGGCACAGGCTGGCGTGTTGACGCGTTGCCCGCGTACAGACTGAGCAGATCCCCCAATGCCCTAACGTCAGGGGCATTTGGCATAGCCAGCACAATCCCGGTACTGTTAGCATAGATGCATCCTTTCAGGCTAAAAGAGAACAATAACTGATGAATGACATCTGGTGGCAGACCCAGGGTTCGGGAAATTGCCATCTTGTGCTGCTGCACGGATGGGGACTGAATGCGCAAGTGTGGCATTGCATAAGCGAGGAACTGAGCTCGCATTTTACGCTGCATCTTGTCGACTTACCGGGATTTGGTCGTAGCCAGGGTTTCGGTGCAATGTCGCTGGAAGAGATGGCTGAGCGGGTATTGAAACAGGCACCGGAGAAAGCTATCTGGCTCGGCTGGAGTCTGGGCGGGCTGGTCGCGAGTCAGGTGGCGTTAACGCATCCTGAGCGTGTTCAGGCGCTGGTGACCGTCGCGTCTTCTCCTTGCTTTAGCGCGCGGGATGAGTGGCCGGGAATCAAGCCAGAGGTGTTGGCAGGCTTCCAGCAGCAGCTGAGCGAAGATTTCCAGCGTACGGTGGAGCGTTTTCTGGCATTGCAAACGATGGGCACAGAAACTGCGCGTCAGGATGCGCGAGCGCTGAAGAAAACGGTACTGGCTTTACCCATGCCGGACGTCGAGGTGCTCAATGGTGGACTTGATATCCTGAAAACGGTCAATCTGCGCGAACCGCTGTGCGCGGTGGAAATGCCTTTCCTGCGGTTGTACGGCTATCTTGACGGGCTGGTGCCGCGCAAAGTCGTCCCAATGCTGGATGCACTGTGGCCGCAGAGCGAGTCTTTGGTGTTTGCCAAAGCGGCGCATGCGCCGTTTATCTCGCATCCCGCCGAATTCTGTGCAGCGCTTGTGGCGTTAAAACAGAAACTATAAATTTGATGTGTTGCCCGGTGGTGCCATGCTCGCCGGGCCTAAGATTAATGGCTGCGCGTAGCCAGATCCTCAGCGGTCAGGCCAGTAATTCTGAAGATGGTTAGTGGGTCTATACCATCAGCCTGCATAGTTGATGCAATACGTAATGCTTCCTCTCGTTTGCCTTGTTGCAGACCCGTTTGTAACCCCTCCTGTAGCCCTTCTTGCAACCCTTTCCTATGGCCTTCCTGAAGACCATTAAGGTGCCCTTCCTGTCGTAATCTTTCGGCGATAGTCATCAACTTGTCCTTATGTTGGGGTAAACGTTCGGCGACTTCATGAAGAAACTCGCCAAAGTGTGTGGTGTTACCAGCCTGCATTAAATAATTAAACAAGGCTTTCAACTGGTTGTCATTAGCGTGTCCTTTAACAAGCAGGATGGCCAGTTTTTCTACCAGCCCCATCAAATCGCGTTTACGAATATGCTTTTGGATGAGCTCCAACAGCGCCATCCGGCGATGCTGCATAATCTTGTCATCGGGCACAACAGTGATATCGATCAGTGGAAACGCGGTGCTATACCTGAGAAAAAAGATGACGAGACTCTACTTCCCAGGTTACCAGTAATCATCCACGGATTAATAATGATGCGTGGCTGGCTGGAAGATAGATCTTTTTTGCTGAAATAATGAAATCTGTGTGGAATCCATTACGCAAAAAAGCCGGATATCAGCGTAAACGCGCTATCCGGCCGGGACGTTTGCATCATTTGTAGGCCGGATAAGCGTAGCGCCATCCGGCAAAGAGCATCTGATTAGCGTAAAGCCCACCACTCGCGCAGGCAGGCTTTACCTTCCGGGCAACTTTTGCAGCTTCCGGAAAGACACCCGTCGGCATCTTCCTGAATCCGCACCGCTTTGCCCATCTTTTCTAACTGATTCAGCATGGCGTCAATCATGGGCTGCGGGGTATGCAGCGTGTGGCTAATTTGTGTCGCCTCCATGCGCCCCCGCAAAGCCAGTAAATCACGAACCTGAATAAGCGATGCCATTGTCGATAACCTTAGTGGCAATCGCCAGTCGTGCTGGAACAGCAGGAACTCGCCGTTCTGTTGGTTGCCAGCAGTGCGAGGTCCACGCGGCTGCGAGCTCGACGCAGCAGGCCCAGCAACACGATGTTAAACAGGATGACCGCTAAAATGCACACCAGGCTGTAGGTCGGGTGCTCTTTGTAGCTGACCGTCTGATAAAACAGCGTCGACAGAGAGTAGGCGATATTCAGGCCCCACAGAATCGAGAAGCTCATCCAGCCACGGCTGGATTCACGTGCGATAGCGCCCATCACTGAAATGCACGGTACATACAGCAGAACAAAGATCAGGTAGCTGTACGCGGCGGCGGCGCTGCCAAATTTCTCGCCCATCACGCCCATTGCACCGGTAGCCATTTCACCGTCGCCCTTGCTGGCTTCGATAGGGTTAGCCAGCACGCTCAGGCTGAAAGTGTCTTTCAGGCTTTGCCAGGTTTCATCTACCGCGCCGAGCAGCTCATCACCGAGATGGAAATCTGCCGGGTTGAACTCTTCTTCCTGAATGTTTTCTGCGGTATAGAGCGTGTTCAGCGTACCGACAACCACTTCTTTCGCCATCGCGCCGGTGAACAGACCTACGGTTGCCTGCCAGTTATCTTCGTGAACACCAATCGGTTTGAAGACTGGGGTAATGACGCGGCTAACGGAAGCCAGAGCAGAGTCGTTGATGTTGTCGACGATTTTCCCGCTCAGTGAGAAGCTGTTAAACGCGCTGAGGAAAATGCTGACGATGATGATGACTTTACCTGCACGCAGAACGAAGCCTTTCAGACGTTGCCAGGTTTGAATGATCAGACTCTTAATGTGCGGTACGTGATATACCGGCAGCTCCATCACGAACGGCGTTGCTTCGCCACGCATGATGGTGTGTTTGAGCATCAGGCCGGTCAACACCGCCATGACGATACCCAGTACGTACAGCGAGAAGACCGCCAGCGCGCCGTTCTGACCAAAGAACGCGGCGGCAAAGACGGCGAAAATCGCCAGACGTGCACCACAGGACATAAACGGCGCCATCATGATGGTCATCAGACGCTCACGCGGGGCATCCAGCGTACGTGCGCCCATCACTGACGGTACGTTACAGCCAAAGCCGACGATCAGCGGGACGAACGATTTGCCCGGAAGTCCCAGCGCCTGCATCAGACGGTCCATCACAAATGCAGCGCGCGCCATGTAGCCGGAGTCTTCAAGGAAGGAGAGGAACAGATACATCATGCCGATTTGCGGTACCAGCGGCAGCACGGTGTTAATCCCGCCGCCAAGGCCCTGGGCCAGGAAGATGGTCAGCCAGTCCGGGAAATGCAGCGTATAGCCAATCCACTGAATACCATGGATAAAGAGTGCCACGGAGCCAACATCAAACAACGGCTGCAGCGCGCCGCCAATGTTGATGGCAAGCAGGAACATCAGGTACATCACGAACAGGAAAATCGGCAGACCGAGGAAGCGGTTGAGGATAATTTTATCTACCGCGGTGGTGAAACGGCTCGGCTCTGCCGTCAGGGTATTACTGACGGTATCGCAGATAGCGGCAATGCACTGGTAACGTGCATCGGCAATATGTAGCGCCGGGTCGTCCATTGTCTCGCTCAGGCGAGCAACAGCGGCATCAAGGTTTTGTGCTGCATCACCGGCGTAAGCACGGCTGTAGATATCGCCTTCGAGCATCTGTAGGCCCAGCCAGCGGCGCTGTTTAAGCGGCATATCTTTGGCCATTGCGTCGGCGAGGGAATCAGCTTCTTGCAGCAGCGGCTGGGCATAATGGACCAGCTCAACGGTGTCGTTTTCTTTGTAGCGATCGATCGCCAGCTTCAGTGCTTCAATGCCGCGGGCGCGGGTGGAAACCAGTGGAACCACCGGACAGCCAAGACGAGCGGAGAGGGCGTCGATATCGATACGGATTTGCTGTTTCTCAGCAATATCTAACATGTTCAGTGCGACGATACAGGGAATACCCAGCTCAAGCAGTTGCAACGTCAGGTAGAGGTTGCGTTCAAGGTTTGAAGCATCGACCACGTTGATCAAGAGATCCGCGTCGCCGCTTAAAATATAGTGACAGGCAATCTGCTCATCGAGAGAGGTTTGGGATGAGATTGTCGTCAGAGAATAGGTGCCGGGTAAATCGACCAGCGTGACCTGGTGGTCCGTCGTGGCGAAATGGCCTTCTTTACGCTCAACGGTAACGCCAGCCCAGTTGCCTACACGCTGGCGCGCGCCGGTGAGCTGGTTGAATAAGGTTGTCTTGCCGGAATTAGGATTACCAATTAAACCAATGGTTAGTTTTTTCATTTTTATAGACTCACTGTATTAACAGGAAACCGCTTCCACTTCTAATAACGCCAGATCCTTCTTACGCAATACCAGACTTACGCGACGCGTTTCGATATGGATAGGATCGCCGAGCGGGGCGACGCGTACCACGTTGAAGGATGAGCCGGGTAGCATGCCAAGTGACAACAGTTTCTGACGATAAGCCGGGCTGATTTCACGGGCAAAACCGGTAATTTTCCACGCACTGTCAGGAGTGAATTGCATAGGGACCTACTTATATCTCGCTAACTGGATGATAACCTCATGGGGCGACAGGGCGGCATGAGACCAGATGATTAGCCAACGTAAGGAAAGAGTAAATAATCAACAAATCAATGATAATGAGAATGGTTTCTATCATCAATAGAATAAGTGTGACGGAATGTACAATTAGATAATAATTTGAGCCAATTTTGATATTCCTCAATATTTATTCTGGTTGGAAACGAGTGATTCGAGGAAGTAATTATTGGGGATCTTAATGTTTAATTAAGGTTTCATCTGTTAATGAAGTGATAAATATATTGTGGTGCAAAGCGGGGCATGGATTAAATATGCCGGATGGCGACGCTCATGCGTCTTATCCGGCCTGCAAATTAATGGCGATAACCTGGCCGGACAGGGCGTTTACACCACCATCCGGCACAGGGTTTAAACTTAGCGTTTTTTACCCATCGCCGCCGCCAGCGCATCCATCATGGCGCTGTTGCCCGCAGGCTGTGCGTCACGGCCACGTGGTTTCGCGGCTTTTGGCGTCGGGCGATTACCCTGAGTGCGATCGTTATTCCCGCCGCCGCGACGCGCATTGGTTTCACCCGGCTGCTCGTCCAGACGCATGGTCAGCGCGATACGCTTACGCTGCAGGTCCACTTCCAGCACTTTCACCTTCACAATGTCGCCTGCTTTCACCACGGTGTGCGGATCTTCGACGAACTTATTCGACAGCGAAGAGATATGCACCAGACCATCCTGATGAACGCCGATATCAACAAATGCGCCGAAGTTGGTGACGTTGGTGACTGCCCCTTCCAGAATCATTCCCGGCAGCAGATCGTTCATGGTTTCTACACCATCGGCAAACTGCGCGGTTTTAAATTCAGGACGCGGATCGCGGCCCGGTTTTTCCAGCTCTTTGATGATGTCGGTGACGGTCGGCACCCCGAAGCGTTCGTCGGTAAAATCAGCGGCTTTCAGATTACGCAGTTCGCTGCTGTTACCCATCAGGTCACGCAACGATTGCTCGGTGGCGGCCAGAATGCGTTCCACAACCGGATAAGCTTCCGGGTGAACGGTAGAGGCATCCAGTGGGTTATCGCCATGGTTGATACGCAGGAAGCCCGCGCACTGTTCAAAGGCTTTAGGCCCAAGACGGCTGACTTTTAACAGTTGCTGACGGTTCTGGAATTGACCGTTCTCATCGCGCCAGGCAACGATATTCTGCGCCATCATGCGCGTCAGACCAGCAACACGGGTCAGCAGCGGTACGGAGGCGGTATTCAGATCGACGCCGACGGCGTTCACGCAGTCTTCCACCACCGCATCCAGCTTACGCGCCAACTGAGTCTGGCTTACGTCGTGCTGATACTGGCCCACGCCGATAGATTTCGGATCGATTTTCACCAGCTCAGCCAGCGGATCCTGCAGACGACGGGCGATAGACACCGCGCCACGCAGAGATACGTCGAGGTCCGGGAACTCCAGCGCCGCCAGTTCGGATGCGGAGTAAACCGACGCGCCGGCTTCACTGACGATCACTTTCTGCGCGGTCACTTGCGGGAACTGCTTTTGCACGTCGAGGAAGAAACGCTCGGTTTCGCGCGACGCCGTACCGTTACCAATCGCCACCAGTTCAACGTTGTGTTTTTCACACAGCGCCGCAACGGCAACGGCGGCTTTGGCGGCCTGACCGGTATGCGGATAAATGGTGTCGGTCGCGACCAGCTTGCCGGTACCGTCAACCACTGCCACTTTTACACCGGTACGCAGACCTGGATCGAGGCCCATGGTGGCGCGCAGCCCGGCCGGAGCGGCCATCAGCAGGTCATGCAGGTTACGTGCAAAGACGTTGATAGCTTCATCTTCCGCACGTTCGCGCACGGTACCCATCAGCTCCGTTTCGAGGTGCATCAGCACTTTGATGCGCCAGGTCCAGCTAACCACGCCTTTACGCCAGCTGTCTGCTGGGGCGTTGTTCAGGCGTAGTCCCAGGTGATCCCGGATAATCTGCTCGCCGTGGCTCTCTTTTGGTGGCTCATCGAATTGCGGATCGGCATTCAGTGAAAGTTGCAACACGCCTTCGTTACGGCCACGGAACATGGCCAGCGCACGGTGGGATGGCACGGTAGAAATCGGTTCGTGGTGATCGAAGTAGTCGCGGAACTTAGCGCCTTCCTCTTCTTTACCGCTTACCACGGTGGCGACCAGGTGGGCGTTTTTCCACAGATAATCACGTACTTTCGCCAGCAGAGCAGCATCTTCAGCGAAGCGCTCCATTAGAATGTAGCGCGCGCCGTCGAGGGCGGCTTTGGTATCCGCCACGCCGTTTTCGGCGTTGAGATATTTTGCGGCTTCCGTTTCCGGGTCGTGAGACGGTTCGTTCCACAACAGGTCTGCCAGCGGCTCCAGTCCGGCCTCAATGGCGATCTGCCCACGGGTGCGGCGCTTAGGTTTGTACGGCAGATAGAGGTCTTCGAGTTCGGTCTTACTTAACGTGCCGTTGATCGCTTTCGCCAGATCGTCGGTCAGTTTGCCTTGCTCGCCGATAGATTTCAGGATTGCCTGACGGCGGTCTTCCAGTTCACGCAGATATCCCAGACGGGTTTCCAGATTACGCAGTTGCGTATCGTCCAGACCGCCGGTGATTTCCTTACGATATCGTGCGATAAACGGCACGGTGTTCCCTTCGTCAAGCAGGCGAACGGCAGCTTCTACCTGTTCAGCACGAGCCTGAATTTCACCTGCGATAATGCGGCAGAAAGAATCATTCATCATGGATAGCTTCGTCTATAGGATAAAAAAATCAGGGGATAGTTATACGGATTGACTGGCAAAAATGCCAGCCATCTGCCGGGGCTTCGGATTGTTCCGGTCTCACTTCACGTATTCAATCTCATTCACGTACCAGCTGGCTTCGCCACCTGGGGTGTTTACTACTGCGAGATCGCCGACCTCTTTTTTCAATAGCGCCCGCGCCATTGGTGAGTCGATTGAGATGTAATCCTTACGACCGAAGATCTCATCGTAGCCAACAATACGGAATTTGCGGATGTCGCCATCGTCATTTTCAATCTCAACCCATGCGCCAAAGAAGACTTTGCCTTCCTGCTGTGGGGAGTAATCGACGATTTTTAGATTCTCCATGCACTTGGTCAAATAACGGACGCGGCGGTCGATCTCACGCAGGCGCTTTTTATTATACTGGTAGTCGGCATTTTCGCTGCGGTCACCCAGACTTGCGGCCCAGGTAACTTTTTTGGTGACTTCCGGGCGCTCTTCACGCCAGAGATAATTCAGCTCTTGTTTAAGTTTTTCATACCCTTCACGGGTTATCAGGGGCGTTTTCATCTTATTGTTTTACCTTCGACTCTGTGATGATGCGCACAATTAGTATTACGTGAGCATATCAACAGAATAAATAATGTATTGCGAGAAACATTGTATACTTAAGCTGCTGTTTAATATGCTTTGTAACAATTTAGCCTGGAATTCATACCAGAATTCGCTGGTGACTCACGTTAGCTTTCTTAAGAATATACACTTAATTGTTGCGAACCTTTGGGAGTAATAACAATGCAAGAGAACTATAAGATTCTGGTGGTCGATGACGACATGCGCTTGCGTGCGCTTCTGGAGCGTTATCTGACCGAGCAGGGCTTCCAGGTTCGAAGCGTCGCAAACGCTGAGCAGATGGATCGTCTGCTGACCCGTGAGTCCTTTCACCTGATGGTGCTGGATTTAATGCTGCCGGGAGAAGATGGCCTGTCTATTTGCCGTCGCCTGCGCAGCCAGAGCAACCCGATGCCGATCATTATGGTCACAGCGAAGGGTGAAGAAGTTGACCGTATCGTAGGGCTGGAAATCGGTGCCGACGATTACATCCCGAAACCGTTTAACCCGCGTGAGCTGCTGGCACGTATTCGCGCAGTTCTGCGTCGTCAGGCGAATGAACTGCCGGGCGCACCTTCTCAGGAAGAAGCGGTTATCGCTTTTGGTAAGTTCAAGCTGAACCTCGGTACGCGTGAAATGTTCCGCGAAGATGAGCCGATGCCGCTCACCAGCGGGGAGTTTGCGGTACTGAAAGCGCTGGTAAGCCACCCGCGCGAGCCGCTGTCCCGCGACAAGCTGATGAACCTCGCCCGTGGTCGTGAATATTCTGCGATGGAACGTTCTATCGACGTCCAGATCTCCCGTCTGCGCCGCATGGTGGAAGAAGATCCGGCTCATCCACGCTACATTCAGACCGTATGGGGTTTGGGCTACGTCTTTGTTCCGGACGGTTCTAAAGCATGAGGCGAATGCGCTTCTCACCACGAAGTTCGTTTGCCCGCACGTTATTGCTCATCGTCACCTTGCTGTTTGCCAGCCTGGTGACGACATACCTGGTAGTGCTGAACTTCGCGATTCTGCCGAGCCTCCAGCAGTTTAATAAGGTCCTGGCGTACGAAGTTCGTATGCTGATGACCGATAAACTGCAGCTGGAGGACGGTACGCAACTGGTGGTGCCGCCCGCATTCCGCCGGGAAATTTATCGTGAGCTGGGTATTTCTCTCTATTCCAACGAGGCTGCTGAAGAGGCCGGACTGCGTTGGGCGCAACACTATGAATTCTTAAGCCATCAGATGGCGCAGCAGCTGGGTGGCCCAACGGAAGTCCGCGTTGAGGTAAACAAAAGCTCGCCGGTCGTGTGGCTGAAAACCTGGCTGTCGCCCAATATCTGGGTACGCGTGCCGCTTACAGAAATTCATCAGGGTGACTTCTCGCCGCTGTTCCGCTATACGCTAGCGATTATGCTGCTGGCTATCGGTGGGGCGTGGCTGTTTATCCGTATCCAGAACCGGCCATTGGTGGATCTTGAACATGCGGCGCTGCAGGTGGGGAAAGGTATCATTCCGCCGCCGTTGCGTGAGTATGGCGCTTCAGAGGTGCGCTCCGTAACCCGAGCCTTTAACCATATGGCCGCGGGCGTGAAGCAGCTGGCCGATGACCGTACGCTGTTAATGGCGGGCGTGAGCCACGATTTACGTACCCCGCTGACGCGTATTCGTCTGGCGACGGAAATGATGGGCGAAGAGGACGGTTATCTTGCGGAGTCCATCAATAAGGACATCGAAGAGTGTAACGCCATCATCGAGCAGTTCATCGATTACCTGCGTACCGGTCAGGAGATGCCAATGGAGATGGCAGATCTGAACTCGGTGCTGGGTGAAGTGGTGGCGGCAGAAAGCGGCTACGAACGTGAAATCGAAACTGCGCTGCTGCCGGGCAGCATTCAGGTGAAGATGCACCCGCTGTCGATCAAGCGTGCGGTTGCCAATATGGTGGTTAACGCCGCCCGCTACGGCAACGGCTGGATTAAGGTCAGTAGCGGAATGGAGCAGCATCGCGCCTGGTTCCAGGTAGAAGATGATGGTCCGGGCATCAAGCCGGAGCAGCGTAAGCACCTGTTCCAGCCGTTTGTCCGCGGCGACAGCGCGCGCAGTACCAGCGGCACGGGCCTGGGTCTGGCGATTGTGCAGCGTATTATTGATAACCATAACGGTATGCTGGAGATTGGTACCAGTGAACGCGGTGGGTTGTCGATTCGTGCATGGCTTCCGGTTCCCTTCACTCGCGCGCCGGGCAACACGAAAGACGCATAACAAAGGGAGGCAAAATGCCTCCCTTTTTGTTTGCGGGATAGGCCGTAAAATAACGGACTTAAATTGCTTTTAATTGATTAATTATAAAAGGATTTCTTTGAATTAATAAAAGCAGTTTTCTGGGTGCTCCTGTGGGCTGGCGTCGTTTCGTTTCCCAGCTTTTAACCAGGTCATAACTCACGCCAACGGCGATGGCAAAATCCTGTTGGCGTAACCCTGTTGCTTCGCGGATGGCTTTAACATCAATTTCGCTAAAGGTATGTACATGTTCAGGCTTAGGTGTTTCTTCACCTTTCTCTATACGCACCATTTCTTCTGCACTGGCCAGCAAATCGGCAAATAATTCGTCTTTCATTTTGGCCTCACCACACCGGATAGCGGTGTCCTGATGATTAAAATTCCCATGATTAAATCAGCTTATTGGATAAGTGCATTAAAACTCTTTTTTGCTCTTCGGTTAAATCATCCTGTTCATTTTTAGGATAGAGCAAAGCGAGATAGATTCGACCTTTGCGCGTCACGTTGTAATAGATAACCCTAATACCGCTGCGTTTGCCCATACCAGAGCGGCTCCAGCGAATTTTTCTGAATCCACCTGTACCAGCGATAGTATCTCCAGCCTCAGGGTTCTCTATAAGCGTCTCTTGAAAGGCGCGAAACTCATCGTCAGGCAAAAGTAACGGACGGCGTTTACTAAATCCTTGTAGCTCAATAAATGTGAACATAGCGCGTCCTGCGCATGGGGTTGATAGTACAGATTATAGGTGTACGGAGTACATTTTAAAAGATAAACACAATAAAAAACCCCTTATCCTTTCGGATAAGGGGCTATATAACGAATCAAAAATTACAGCTTCGGTCCGGCGCTAACCAGCGCTTCACCTGCAGGGGTGTCGGTATATTTCTCGAAGTTCTCGATAAACAGTTTCGCCAGTGCATTGGCTTTTTCCTGCCACTGCTCCGGAGATGCGTAGGTATTACGCGGATCGAGAATGCGAGTGTCCACACCCGGCAGCTCGGTCGGGATAGCCAGGTCAAACATCGGCAGACGGAACGTTTCTGCGTCATCCAGCGAACCGTTCAGGATGGCGTCGATAATCGCACGGGTATCTTTGATAGAGATACGCTTGCCGGTACCGTTCCAGCCTGTGTTAACCAGATACGCCTGTGCACCTGCCGCCTGCATACGTTTCACCAGCACTTCTGCGTACTGCGTTGGGTGCAGAGACAGGAATGCTGCGCCGAAGCAGGCAGAGAAGGTTGGGGTCGGTTCGGTGACGCCGCGTTCGGTACCGGCCAGTTTGGCGGTGAAGCCAGACAGGAAGTGGTACTGCGTTTGGTCTGCCGTCAGGCGAGAAACCGGCGGCAGCACGCCAAATGCGTCGGCGGTCAGGAAGATTACTTTGGTAGCATGGCCCGCTTTTGACACCGGCTTAACGATATTATCGATGTGATAAATCGGGTAGGAAACGCGGGTGTTCTCAGTTTTTGAACCATCATCGAAATCGATGGAACCATCTTCGCGCACGGTGACGTTTTCCAGCAGCGCGTCACGACGGATCGCGTTGTAGATTTCCGGCTCGGCATCTTTAGACAGTTTGATGGTCTTCGCGTAGCAACCGCCTTCGAAGTTAAACACACCGTCGTCATCCCAGCCGTGTTCGTCATCGCCAATCAGGCGACGTTTCGGGTCGGTGGACAGCGTGGTTTTACCGGTGCCGGACAGGCCAAAGAAGACTGCCACATCACCTTTTTCCCCGACGTTAGCCGAGCAGTGCATGGAGGCAATGCCTTTCAGCGGCAGCAGGTAGTTCATTACGGAGAACATACCTTTCTTCATTTCGCCGCCGTACCAGGTGCCACCAATCAACTGGATACGCTCAGTCAGGTTGAAAGCCACGAAGTTTTCGGAGTTCAGCCCCTGCTCTTTCCACTGCGGGTTGGTGCATTTAGCGCCGTTCATCACGATGAAATCAGGTTTGAAATCAACCAGCTCTTCGTCGCTTGGGCGGATGAACATGTTTTTGACAAAATGCGCCTGCCAGGCAACTTCGGTAATGAAGCGCACGGAAAGACGGGTATCGGCGTTAGCGCCGCAGAAAGCATCAATGATAAACAGGCGCTTGCCGGAAAGTTGCTGGGTGACTAATCCTTTCAGATGCTGCCAGGTTTCCGGGGAGAGCGGTTTGTTGTCGTTCTTACCTTTACCTTTGTCGGACCACCACAGCGTGTCGCGCGTGGTGTCGTCACGGACAATGTACTTATCCTTTGGCGAACGTCCGGTAAAGATACCGGTATCAACGGCAACGGCGCCCAGATTCGTTAACACGCCACGTTCATAACCTTCCAGGTTTGGATCAAGTTCTTCCTGGAAAAGCGTGTCGTAGTCTGGATTGTAAACGATATCCTGAACGTCATTGATACCATAAGCCTTGAGATCTTGCGGGGTTAAACTGTTGTTCACACGCATTTCACTGCTCCTTAGCCAATATGTATTACCTGGAATAGTAAGGTTTTTTAGGGATTGTTAACCGCGACAAGGCTCATAGATTTACGCATCCGGGAAAATCACGGGCGACCGAATGCGCTGCGACTCCTGTCACAAAGAGGCAGATATTATGGCAGGAAACCCTTTTTTGTTGTGGAAAATGTTCTTAAAACGTTAATGGAGAGTGTTTTTGGCGGGAATCTTGTGAGTGTAATCGCATTCACGCAAGAAATGAGCGTTGGTTATACATAAACAATATCGATTCACTTCCCGTCGTCGTGGTCTGAAATCGCTCTATCAATGCTCAAAATTGTGAAGTTGATGCGATAATTAGCTTTTCCCTTCATTCTGGATACTGACATGGATAGTGCTGAAATTTCACGTACGACGCGTTGGGGCATGATATTCATCGGCCTGTTGCAGGGGACATTATGCTATCTGCTGATGACATATCTGGCGCCCCATAATGACGGCTGGCTGTTTTATGGCATGCCTGCGACGATTGCGATCACCTCGGCACTTTTGCTTACTGTTGTTTCTTTCAAACAACGCGCGCTGTGGTACTGGATGGCGCTGATCTTTGTTGTGGTGCTGGCGATGAGCGTCTGGCTAAAGTGGCAAGTCGAGGACAGTGATAAGTGGCGGCAACATGAAGTTTTTATGTTCTACGGTTGGCGCTTACTGCTGATGGCGATGCTTGCTTTGCCCTGGATTCAGTACTCGCTTCATGTCTCTCGTGAGCAGGCGCGCTACCCGCATTTTTATCGGCAATTGTGGCTTAATGCGTTGACGTTGCTGATTGTCTTTGTCGCCAACGGTTTGTTCTGGCTGGTGCTCCTGCTATGGAGCGAGATGTTTAAGCTGGTCGGTATTCCCTTCTTCAGCACGCTCTTCTTTGATACCGACTGGTTTGGCTATGTGGCCTTTGGTCTGATTACCGCACTGGCAGTAGTACTGGCCCGCACACAGTCGCGTCTGGTCACGGCGGTACAAAAATTACTGACGTTTATCGCCACCGGTCTGTTACCTCTGGTCGCGCTGTTGGCGCTGATGTTCATACTGACCTTACCCTTCACCGGGCTGGAGGCTATTTCGCAACGCGTGTCTGCGGCTGGGTTGATGTCAACGCTGACGCTGCTCCTGTTGCTGTTGATGGCTATCGTGCGTGAACCGCAAAAAGAGGCGTTACCCTATCCTGGCGCGTTACGCTATCTGATCAAATGCTCTCTGATTGTCGCGCCCATCTATATGCTGATTGCAGGTTGGTCACTGTGGGTGCGAATACAACAGTACGGTTGGACGCCTGAGCGTTTGTATGGCGTGCTGGTGGTCGTGGTACTGCTGGTATGGTCGTTTGGCTATCTGGCCAGCATTTTGCGCCGCGGACGCAATCCGCTTGAGCTTCAGGGGCTGGTCATTCTTGGCGTTTCGTTGCTGGCGTTGGGGCTGTTGGTTCTGCTGTCATCGCCGGTTATTGATGCCTGGCGCATCAGCGTTAACAGCCATATGAGGCTGTATCACAGCGGAAAAATTAAACCGGATCAAGTCAGCCTGTATATGTTGGATCACAGTGGAAAACCGGGGCGCGCAGCGTTGGAAGCATTACAAAAAGATGTGGCGTTTAATCAAGACAGTAAACGCAGACGCGACTTGAATTCTCTGCTGCAAGGGCGCCGGGATCCGGTTAAAGAGCTAACCGCAACACAGTTAGTATCGAAGGTTGCGATTGCTCCGGGGAGCCAGAAGCCAGACGATGCGTTCTGGGCGTTTGTCAAAACACAGGGGTATCGCATCACCTCTTGTGCTGAGCAGAATGCGTGCGTACTGGTAAGTCAGGACCTCAATGCGGATGGTCATCCTGAGCAGGTGTTATATGCCTTTGGCGATGGGGAGAGTCTGGTCTTCGGCGTGCAAAAAAACAAATGGGATTTGTTAGCTGTTGCCAGGCTACCTGAAGGATTCAATAAGGATAAATTGCTGCAGGCGGTGGCGAATCAGCAACTGGGCTCAGCCCCCAGAATCTGGCGGGATATCACTATTGATGGCAAAAGACTGCCGATGACTTATTACACCGAGTGAGTGTGTTGCCGACATCGTTTTTGCCGGATGGCAGCGCGAACGCCTTATCCGGCCTACGACAGTTTTTCCGTAGGCCTGATAAGCGCCGTGCCATCAGGCAAGACAGTGATTAATGCACCTGGGGATCGGCAGGGGAGGCATTGCTGCGGATCTCAGCAATATCCATGGCGTTAAACAGATAGTGACTACCGCAGTAATCGCAGTGCATATCGATCTCGCCTTCTTCCGCCAGAATGCTGTCCACTTCTTCGTCCGGCAACGTTTTTAGTGCGCCTGCGCAGCGTTCGCGTGAACAGGTGCATTTGAACTCAACGTCCTGTGGATCGTAGAGAGTAACCTCTTCTTCGTGGTACAGGCGCCACAGCACTTCGTTGGCAGGCAGCGTCAGCAGCTCTTCGGCTTTGATGGTTTCGGTCAGGGCTGTCAGGTGATCGAAATCATCTGCCTGCGCGTTTTGCGCTGGCATTACCTGCAGCAGCATTCCGCCAGCAGCGGGTTTGCCATCAACGTCGCCAGTGCGGATGAACAGGCGTGTCGGCAGCTGTTCAGAACGCATGAAGTAATCTTCCAGACACGCTGCCAGCGTGTCACCTTCCAGGCCGACCACGCCTTGATAACGCTCGCCTTCTTCCGGGGTGATGGTGATCACCAGGTAACCGTTGCCCACCAGCGTTTTCAGATCGGCATCTGCAGGAATATCACCCTGCATGCGGGCCACGCCGCGCATCTGCTGATTGTTGTTGCCGTTGATGACGGCCAGGCTCAGCGGACCATCACCCTGCAACTGCACAGTGATATCACCGGCAAATTTCAGCGTGGCGGTGAGCAGGCTGGTGGCAACCAGCAGCTCAGCCAGTACGTTTTTGACCGGCTGCGGGTAAGTATGATTTTCGAGGATCTGTTGCAGGGTTTCCGATACGGTCACCAGCTCGCCGCGCACGGCAAAGTTTTCAAACAGATAACGATGTAATTGGTCATGTTGCGGCATAATCATCTCTCTTGCAGGTGACAGTCACTCGCTGTCGCCGTGTTTAAATCGTAACAGGTCGCGGCGCTCTTTCTTGTCCGGTCGTCTGTCCGGGTGCGGCATGGTTAACGCGTTAAGTTTACGCGCCAGCGCCATTTTTTCGCGTTTTTCCACGCTTTCCGCGGTTTCTTCATACAGCGTAACGGCTTCCGTTGCCGGGCGACGCTGCTCGGTAATGGCCTTGATAATGACTGTTCGTTCGTCATTTCCCTGGCGAAGGGTGAGGGTGGCGTTCAGCTCGACAATCTTGCTTGGCTTACTGCGCTGGCCGTTGTAGTGCACCTTACCGCCTTCAACCATTTCGCGGGCTAGCGCACGCGTTTTGTAAAAGCGTGCAGCCCACAGCCATTTATCCAGCCTGACTTCAGCAGAGGGCTTTTCTTTCATGGCGTCTCCTTCACATCAGTGAGGGGATCAGTCGGCGGTAGTCATTCAGTGACGGATGGCGTGCGTACTGTTTTTCGGCGATGCCGGAGTCGGGATTGGTCACGCCGAGGCAGTAACGAATACCGTACAGAGCAGCGGCGTCGAGAATGGGTTCGCTGTCGTCAATAAACAGCGTCTTCTCTGCACTCATTCCCGTTTCTTCAGCCACAGCGTGCCATAACCGCTGATCCTCTTTGGGATAACCAAATGTGTGGGTGGAAAGTAATAAATCAAGGTGTGAGGCCAGACCGGTATGCTCAAGCTTCACCGCCAGATTATGCGGATGCGCGTTGGTGAGCAAAATGCGGCGCTTGCCGCTGGCTTTTAAGGCATCAAGAAACGGTACGGTATCTTCGCGCAAAACGGCGCGCGGTCCCTGTTCCGTGGTCATGGCGCAAATATCCAGATCCAGGCACTCGCTCCAGTAATCCAGGCAATACCAGTTTAGCGTATGCTGCACGGCATGATACTGCTGACGAATATAGTCCTGAGCTTCCTGAGGAGAGATACCCTGCTTCGCGCCATAGGTTTCCGGCACCAGTTTTTGCCAGAAATAGTTATCGAATGCCAGGTCGAGCAGCGTGCCGTCCATATCTAACAACACGGTGTCGACATCCTGCCAGGCAATATTGATCTGCATGGAAACTCCCCAGAAGAAAACATGATGCGCGACAGGGTAGCATATCCTGTCGCGCGAGCGTGTTATCGAATCAGGCTTTCCGGGTTGTCAATCAGTGTTGGATTGAGGCAACTTTCGTAGTAGCTCTGAATTTCCGCGATGCGGGTGCGGTGACGCTGGTAGCGTCTGAATGCCTGTATGCTGTTGTAGATAGCGCATCCGAGCATGGAGAACATCAGCAGCGTCGTGCCAAGGTAGCGCCATAAACCTGAGCGGTCCGGGATACGGTGCAGTCCAATGTGCTGGGTGCCATTGGCGTCAGTCGAAATATTGGTGACGATCCCTTCCGCGCGAAACGGCGTCTGCATTAGCATCTGTGCCAGGCGCTGGAAGGCGTTCCACTGTTCCTGGGGAGGATAGTCATATAGCGAGGTCGTCGGCCACGGCTGATCGACCAGATCGCTGCCTTCATCACTGATAATCAGGAAACCGCCAGGGGCAGGGCTATTCAGCGCCTGGGCAGCTCGCGCAGTCTCGCGTGAAATAAACGGTGCCGTAGAGGTATTTACCAGATTATCCAGTGACTCTGCGCTTACCGGACGCAGCAGCACGTTCACGCCATCCAGTTTGCCTGCGTTCGCTCGCTTCACCAGCGCGGCCCAGTCTTTACTGTTACCGAGGTTAACCAGCGCATTTTTTAAGCGCACACATTCATCTTTGGCTGCACACAGATCGGCCGTTTTCAGGACAATCTCACCAAAATCGTCCAGTAATACCATGCCGGACTTTTGGATTGCTGAGCGTAGCGATGCGCTGACGCGAGAGTCATCGTCAGGTTTGGGATGCAGCTGACGGCTCACGGCCTGCGTGAGCGCGGTAGCCTTATTCACTAGGTCAGACTCAGGCAGCGGCAATGCGCGCGCGTCATTCCAGATAATTTGCGAGCAATCGAAAGGCATAAACGGCGTGGCAGGCTGCGCATTCCAGCTTCCTTGGGTATGAATGTTACACATACCCGTACCACTCAGGTGCAGTGTGTCACCCACGCGAACGCCCGCGTTTTCGAGCTGTTTAACGCTGGTGGCTTCGATAGTTTGCGCGCCCTTCATCCAGGAGAGCGTGACCTTTAATGGCATATCCAGCGGGATCCAAAACAGCAGCATCAGCAGTACCAGCAACGAGCCGCCTGCGATGACGGCGTTGCGCAGCCAGTGCTGTAACGGGAAGTTTTTCACTTCATCGTGCAGAGATAAAAAACGCCCCTGGCGGGCAACGTGGCGATCGAGATAAATATCGATATCCGTTTGCTGGCCAAGGTCTTGGGCAATGTAGGGTTGCCAGTGAGGTGGGTAGATCAGATCAATAATACCCAGTGAGATATTATTAATTTGTTCCTGGTCGTTTTCGCCAAACAACCCCCAGCGACGCGGCGTACCGCGCAGACAATGAATTTCCCGCAGAGCGCTTTTAGACGGCGGGGCGAACAATCCCCACAGACCCGCAGCTAACAGCAATACCGCGCCACCAACTGCCCACGGAACAAACGTGTTCGGGATAACCAAACAGAAAAAGAACAGCAGGAATGAGGCGGTTATCAGCAACGCCTCGCGCAATCCCGAAGGGCGGCTGAGCGCATATTCTTCATGGGTTTCCTGGCGAATATTCAGCAGTTCAATCTGCTCACTTTCTTCACCACGAATGGACGCCTGGGTAGAAGCGGTGTGCTGTAACGCATAACCACGCGCTTCCTGCATATATTCCTGCAGCGTATGGCCGTTCAACGAGATAACCAGCGGTATCGTATTGGTGTGGATTATCTCAACGCTGTTTTCGTCGTTGATGTATTGTTCCCAGAAAGGGGGAAGATGTACCTCAACGGAATCAAGATAGTAGCGCCATTTGTTAGGATCGTCGGTGGTAATGCCGTAACGTGTAATCGAACGAGTAAGCACGATGACGCTATTACTTTGGGCATTCAACGTTAATGAGACCGGTGCAGCACTGGCTCCCGTTGGACCAGGTACTTGCTGAATTTGACTAAGGCTTTCGAGATAGTTTTCGACTGCGCTGCGTTCTTCAGGTGTGAGTTTACGTTTCGAGGCGTCTGAGAAGACGCTGCTCAAGGGTAAATTTTTCTGCCTGGATTTTGATTTGAGTAGCCATCCTGCAAGCAATGAGCAGGCCAGCAAAGCAGCTAAAAAAATCAGAATGGTGCTCATGCTTTCCCCATCTTACTTAGTCTGTCAGGCGTGGTCAGTCGCACCCTGTTCAATATTCGTGATTCTGTGGTTGGCTATCGGCAAGTGTGGAGTCGAACTTGAGCATCTTTAAGTACAGCCCAGTAAATGCGAATCATAGCAAAATCACCAAAAATGGAATATCAGCAAATTCCTGGAGTTATTTCAACCTATTGACTTTTAATTTGAAATAGGGATTAACTTTTAGTACGTTACATAAATGTAAATAAACGGCAATTCACATTGCCGAAACCGTGCGGTATATCGCACAATAACCCCAGATTTCACAGCAAAGATCCTCACAATGAGCAAATCATTACAGAAACCCACGATTTTGAAAGTGGAAACCATCGCCCAATCCCGGCTGTTTAAGGTCGAAAGCGTGGACCTTGAGTTCAGCAATGGCGTACGCCGCGTTTATGAACGTATGCGTCCATCCACGCGTGAAGCGGTAATGATTGTGCCGATTGTTGACGACCATCTGATCCTTATTCGCGAATACGCGGTCGGGACCGAGTCCTACGAACTGGGTTTTTCCAAGGGATTAATCGATCCTGGCGAAAGCGTGTTTGAGGCGGCGAATCGGGAGCTGAAAGAAGAGGTGGGGTTTGGCGCAAAAGATCTGACGTTTTTAAAGAAACTCAGCATGGCGCCATCTTATTTCTCCAGCAAGATGAACATCGTGGTGGCAGAGGACTTATATCCTGAATCGCTGGAGGGTGATGAACCCGAGCCATTACCGCAGGTGCGCTGGCCGCTGGCGCATTTGATGGACCTGCTGGAAGATCCTGATTTTCATGAAGCACGTAATGTCAGTGCGCTGTTCCTCGTCCGTGAATGGCTGAAAGGGCAGGGACGGCTTTAATTACGATTGCCAACTGATACCTTATCCAGCCTACAAAATTCCGGAAGATCAAATAATTGTACCGAAATTGTAGGCCGGATAAGCGAAGCGCCATCCGGCAATCGATCAGAACAGTTCGTGTGTCTCACCATTATCGATAATGGTTGTCCCCACCTCATGCACCGCCTGTTGCGTCGGCTGAGTGCCTTCAATGAAGTACTCAGCGCGGCTATTGCCACCGTTCGCCAGTTGTCCTGTGCTGCGATCGATATTAACCGTCACGATACCCGGCGGTGGCGTCAGCGGCTGTTCAGGCACACCTTCCAGTACGGATTTCATGTAAGCATCCCATGCAGGCTGCGCACTCTTCGCACCGCCTTCGTAGCCGGAGATTTGGTCTTTGATCGCGCCGGAAGCCGTTGTATGACCAAGGTTGCGGCGATGGTCATCAAAGCCGATCCATACCGACGTTACTACCCCTGGTCCGTAACCGGAGAACCACGCATCTTTAGAGCTGTTGGTAGTCCCGGTTTTCCCGCCGATATCATGACGCTGTAAATCGCGACCTGCGCGCCAACCGGTTCCCATCCAGCCTGGTTCACCAAAGATATTGGTGTTCAGCGCGCTTTTTATCAGGAAGGCCAGCGGCGTGTTGATCACGTGCGGAGCGTACTCTTGTGTTCCGCTTTGCGCGACCAGTGCCTGGTTCGCCTGCTCAAGCTGCGGCATAGGCACGGCGGCATTCTGCTGTTCCTGCGAGACGGCGACATCTTCTACGTTACTGTTTTCCAGCACATTAGATTTCTGGGTATCGCCATAAATCACCGGAATATCGCATTCCGGGCAGGCAATTTTCGGCTTCGCTTCGAAGATAACGCCGCCCATATCGCTTTCGATCTTACTGATGAAATACGGATCGACCAGGAAGCCTCCGTTAGACATCACCGCGTAACCGCGCGCCACCTGCAACGGCGTGAACGAAGCCGAACCCAGCGCCAGTGATTCGGTATGCACAATGTTCTGTGCCGGGAAACCGAAACGTTGCAGATACTCTGCCGCGTAATCCACGCCCATGGCGCGCATGGCGCGTACCATCACCACGTTTTTCGACTGACCCAGCCCCTGACGTAAGCGGATAGGACCGGCGTACTGCGGCGGGGAGTTCTTCGGCTGCCAGTCGGAACCAGCACCGGCATCCCAGCGGGAGATTGGCACGTCGTTGAGCATGCTCGCCAGCGTCAGACCTTTATCCATTGCGGCGGTATACAGGAATGGCTTGATGTTGGAGCCCACCTGGCGTAACGCCTGGGTTGCACGGTTAAACTTGCTCTGGTTGAAGTCAAAACCACCAACCAGCGCCAGCACCGCGCCGTTTTGCGGATTGATGGAGACCAGGGCGGAGTTGACGTCCGGCACTTGCGCCAGCCACCAGGCATCTCCTACCTGGCGTACCCAGATTTGCTGGCCAGTCTGTACTACGTCGGTCACTTTACGCGGCGTTGGGCCTTGTTGAGTATCCGAACGGTAAGGACGCGCCCAGCGCATACCATCCATCCGTAATGACACTGATGTACCATCCGCCAGCGCGGCAATGGCTTCCTGTGGATTGGCGCTGGTAACAACCGCCGGCAGCAGGGGGCCATAAGTCGGCAGCGCTTTCAGCGTATCGGTAATTTTCTTGCTGTCCCAACTGCTTTCGCCCACTTTCCACAGCACGTTCGACGGGCCGCGGTAGCCGTGGCGCATGTCGTAATCCATCACGTTGTTACGTACTGCCTGCTGAGCTGCCTGCTGTACTTTGCGCGTAATGGTGGTGGTGATGCGATACCCGTCTTCATAGGCTTTCTCGCCATAACGGTTATACATCTCCTGGCGCACCATTTCAGACAGATACGGTGCAGAGAAAGCGATTTCCGGCGCGTGGTAGTTAGCGTCAATGGCCTCGCCGCGCGCCTGATCGTACTGGGCTTGCGTGATGTAGTTTTCGCTCAACATACGCGACAGTACAACGTTACGTCGCGCGGTTGCACGGTCCATCGAATAGAGCGGGTTGAAGGTTGACGGCGCTTTTGGCAGACCGGCAATCACCGCAATTTCACTTAAGCTGAGTTGATCCACCGTCTTACCGAAATAGACCTGAGCGGCAGCACCCACGCCATAGGCGCGATACCCCAGATAGATCTTGTTCAGATACAGTTCGAGGATCTCATCTTTACTCAGCAGTTGTTCAATGCGGATCGCCAGGAACACTTCTTTGATCTTACGCATCAGCGTACGTTCCGGGCTCAGGAAGAAGTTTCTCGCCAACTGTTGGGTAATGGTACTCGCCCCTTGCGACGCGTGACCAGAGAACAATGCGACGCTGGCCGCACGGAAGATCCCCACCGGGTCTACCCCATGGTGCTCATAAAAGCGGCTGTCTTCTGTGGCGATAAAGGCTTTAACCATTACCGGCGGCATCTGATCCAGCGTGACCGGGATTCGACGTTTCTCGCCATATTGCGCGATTAGCTCGCCGTCAGCGCTGTAAACCTGCATCGGGATCTGTAAACGCACATCTTTGAGCGTCGCGACGTCAGGTAATTGCGGCTCGATATAGCGATAAAGGCCATAAATCGAGCCTGCTCCCAGCAGGATGCAACATACTGCAAGGATTAATAAATACTTTACGAACTTCACTGGAGATTTCCCATTTAGTGGCATTTGGGCAGTTTATAAACAAACGCGCGGTAGTATAAAGGCAAGCCAGACGCATTGATATACCCGTTAAAGCGACGGGTGATAAGGAGATCATCAGCAATGGCTTTCAATATCTGGAAAATTGGTCTGCATATTCAGCAACATGAAGCGCTGGCTGTCGCTATCGTTCGCGAAGCATCAGGTTGGTATCTGCAACGCTGGTGGCGTATACCGCTGACGCCTCAGGCTATCGTCGATGGCCACATTCGCGAGCCTGAACAGCTGGTCTCCGCGCTGCTGCCGTGGAGCCGGGAGCTTCCTCGCCGACACCATATTCATCTCTCTTTTCCCGCCAACAGGACGTTACAAAAAAAGTTTCCTCGTCCGACAATGACGTTACGCGAGCCAGAGCAAACCGCATGGTTGTCTGGTTCGATGGCGCGTGAACTGGATATGGCGCCGGATGCGCTGCATTTTGATTATAGCGAAGACACGTTGAGCCCGGCGTTTAACGTCACTGCTGCGCAAAGCAAAGAGATTTCAGCGCTTCTGACGCTTATCCAAACCCTGAAGGTGCAGGTTACGGCGATTACACCGGATGCCAGCGCGTTACAGCGATTTATTCCCTTCTTGCCAGAACATCAGCAGTGTCTGGTATGGCGTGATGACGCCCAGTGGTTATGGGCGACCCGTTCGGTATGGGGACGTAAATCAACGGGCGATATTGGCAGTATCGATGAGCTTGCCACGACATTATCTCTTCCCCCGACAGCCATTGCGCAATGCTCCCCTGGCGGCTTCGATCCTTTGAGCGCCGTGTCTGTACGCCAGCCGCCCATTCCAACGCAAAGCCATCACTTCGCCATTGCGCTGGGACTCGCTATGGGAGGCTCGTACCGATGATAGCGACCATTAATCTTCTGCCCTGGCGTCAGACTCGGCGTTACGCTTGCCTGCGCTTCTGGGGCATCTTATTTAGCGCTTCGCTACTGCTTAGTATTGGCGTGTTGTTGCGCAATTACAGCGTGTTGAGTGTAGAAAATCGGGCTGAATTGTTGCTGGCAGATGCCGAAAAGACGCGTGTCGAGGCCTTAATGGCGCTAAAGCCGCGTATGCAGCAGCGCCAGCAACGATGGCAACAGGTGCAGGCACGGAACAAACAGCGTGAGCAGACCCGAAGCTGGCAGTCGGTTTTGCAAGAGCTGGCGGAATTACTGCCTGAGCAGGCGTGGTTAACAAAAATGACCTGGCAACAGGACACGCTGGAACTGACGGGAAACACGCTGAACTTTGCCGCGCTGAAGACTCTGGAAACGCAATTACGCCAGCGGCCATTATTTCAGTTGAGCTGCCCCGGTGAAACGCAGCAGGATGCGCAGGGACGCTGGCAATTCCACTATCGACTGACACGGAGCGGTGCGCATGATAACGCTCTGTGATGTCTGGTTAGCGCAGTCGCCGCGCTTTCGACTCATCTGCTGGTGCGGCTGGATGTTGGGGCTACTCATACTGGTGACGTTATGTCTTTATCCCGTAGCGCGGGAGCGGACGATGCAACGCGAGACGCTGGTCCAGCAACGTGCAGCTATTCAGATGCAATGGCGAGATGTCTATCTGCTGGCGGCATCACCAGCAGAGCCGGAAGAGAAACTGACCCTGTTCTCTCCACTACTGTTTCAGACTTCACTTACTCGTCTTATCCACTGGCAACCCTCCGCGCAAGGCGGAGAGATGGCGCTGATATCGGCCTGGGATGCTATCCCGCAGACGTTTGTCCAGTTGGCGGATCTGGGGATGAGCGTCAGCCGATTTTCGCTTAGCGCAGAAGACACAGAGCTGCTGCTAACGCTACAGCTGGAGCGTCTGAATGACGGTTGAACGCTGGTTGTTGATATGCGTAAGCGTACTGATGCTCACCGGTATGCGTAATCCCTTCCTGCCGCCGGAGGACCGCTGCCAAATTGCTGAGCTGTCGACATGGCGTTTTCAGGGCATGGTGAGCCAGGGCTCGCGACCCATCGGCATCGTTCAGGATAGCCAGAAAAAATGGCGGCGGGTTAAGCCAAATGACGTCCTGAAAAACGGTTGGACGATTACGCAGATAACGGCCCAGAACATAACCCTCGACACAGAAAGAAACTGCGAACCGCCGCGGTGGCAGTGGCAACGACAAGGAGCGGTAAATGAAGCGATGGATAGCGTGGATAGTAATAGCGCTGGCGGTCGGGATAACGAGCGCACTGGCGACGAAACCGCAAAACGTGACGCTGGTGGTCGATGATGTGCCGGTTACTCAGGTATTGCAGGCGCTGGCTGAACAGGAACAGAAAAACCTGGTGGTTTCGCCAGATGTCAGCGGTGTGCTGTCGCTGCATTTGACGGATGTCCCCTGGAAGCAGGCATTGCAGACGGTGGTAAAAAGTGCCGGACTGGTATTACGCCAGGAGGGAAACATCCTGCATGTACATTCTGTTCAATGGCAGAGTGAAAATGCGGCCCGGCAGGACAATGAACAGGCGCGGATTCAGGCCAGTATGCCGCTGGAGCAGCGCAGCATTATTTTGCACTATGCCGATGCTGCCGAGCTGGCAAAAGCAGGAGAAAAGCTGCTCAGTGCCAAGGGAAGCATGACGGTGGATAAACGGACCAACCGCTTACTGCTGCGTGATAATAGCGTTGCGCTTAACACCCTGGAAAAGTGGGTATCGCAAATGGATTTGCCGGTGGCCCAGGTCGAACTGGCGGCGCATATCGTCACCATAAATGAAAAAAGTTTGCGCGAGCTGGGGGTGAAGTGGTCGCTGGCTGACGCACAACAATCGGGGGCGGTTGGGAATGTCACGACGCTCGCCAGCGACCTTTCTGTAGCCACCGCCACATCCCGTGTGGGATTTAATATTGGCCGCATTAACGGTCGTTTACTGGAACTGGAGTTGTCTGCGCTGGAGCAAAAACAGCAGTTGGATATCATCGCCAGCCCACGATTACTGGCATCTCACCTGCAACCTGCCAGTATTAAGCAGGGCAGTGAGATCCCTTATCAGGTCTCCAGCGGTGAAAGCGGTGCGACATCCGTCGAGTTCAAGGAAGCGGTACTGGGGATGGAGGTAACACCAACGGTGTTGCAGAAAGGGAGAATCAGGCTGAAACTGCATATCAGCCAGAATGTTCCCGGACAGGTTCTACAGCAGGCAGATGGCGAAGTGCTGGCTATCGACAAGCAGGAGATTGAAACTCAGGTCGAGGTAAAAAGCGGCGAGACGATTGCGCTTGGCGGGATTTTTTCACATAAGAATAAATCCGCAGCCGACAGCGTGCCGCTATTAGGCGACATTCCCTGGCTTGGCTCTCTTTTTCGCCATGATGGTAAAGAAGACGAACGGCGCGAATTAGTGGTCTTTATTACGCCCAGACTGGTTTCAACGGAATAACTTATGCATGAAAAGCCGTTGTTTTTGCACTGAACACGTTTCAGGGATTTGACGTGAGGGTGTATTTAGCATACAAGGAGTACCGATTTGAGCGTCGGTACTTTTCTTTACTTATGCGGCAGTGAATAAGCTTTGCCTTTCCGGTGGTGTGCCATAGGCTTATTGGGTGTCATTTGACTGCGCGATACGTCGCCAGGTCTGATGTTTGCAGGGTAGCATGCCTGCCACGACCAGAAATGCGTTAGGTTTGGTGATTTATTCAGTTGCCAAACCCGCTTGAGTATTGAGATAATTTTCAGTCTGACTCTCGCAATATCTTATGAGGTTTCAGTTCATGTCCTGCTGCGCTGGGTGTCTGCGAAGCGGGTTTACCATTAACGAATAGTCTTAGTAGTACCGAAAAAATGGCAGAGAAACGCAATATCTTTCTGGTTGGGCCTATGGGTGCCGGAAAAAGCACTATTGGGCGCCAGTTAGCTCAACAACTCAATATGGAATTTTACGATTCTGATCAAGAGATTGAGAAACGAACCGGAGCTGATGTGGGCTGGGTCTTCGATGTAGAAGGTGAAGACGGCTTCCGTGATCGCGAAGAAAAAGTCATCAACGAGTTGACGGAAAAACAGGGTATTGTGCTGGCAACTGGCGGTGGCTCTGTAAAATCACGTGAAACACGTAACCGTCTTTCCGCGCGTGGCGTCGTGGTCTATCTTGAAACGACAATTGAAAAACAACTTGCACGTACTCAACGTGACAAGAAACGCCCGCTGCTGCAGGTAGAATCACCGCCTCGTGAAGTTCTGGAAGCGTTGGCTGACGAACGCAATCCTCTGTACGAAGAGATTGCTGACGTGACCATTCGCACCGACGATCAGAGCGCAAAAGTCGTAGCAAACCAGATTATTCATATGTTGGAAAGCAACTAATTCTGGCTGAATACACACTCGTCTGCGGGTACAAGTAACTAAGGTGGATGTCGCGTAATGGAGAGGATCACAGTCACTCTCGGGGAACGTAGTTACCCTATCACCATCGCGGCTGGTTTGTTCAATGAGCCAGCTTCATTCTTACCGCTGAAATCGGGCGATCAGGTTATGTTGGTGACCAACGAAACCCTGGCTCCCCTTTATCTCGATAAGGTTCGCGGCGTACTTGAACAGGCGGGTGTTAACGTTGATAGCGTTATCCTTCCCGATGGCGAGCAGTATAAAAGCCTGACGGTTCTGGATACGGTTTTCACCGCGTTACTGCAAAAACCGCATGGTCGTGATACCACGTTAGTTGCCCTTGGCGGCGGCGTGATTGGCGATCTGACCGGTTTTGCGGCAGCCAGCTATCAACGTGGTGTTCGTTTTATTCAAGTCCCGACAACTCTGTTGTCGCAGGTCGACTCCTCCGTTGGCGGCAAAACCGCCGTAAACCATCCCCTCGGTAAAAACATGATTGGCGCGTTTTACCAACCGGCCTCCGTGGTGGTGGATCTCGATTGTCTGAAAACGCTTCCTGCGCGTGAGCTGGCATCGGGGCTGGCGGAAGTGATCAAATACGGCATCATTCTTGACGGTGAATTTTTCAGCTGGCTGGAAGACAATCTGGATGCGTTACTGCGTTTGGATGGTCCGGCAATGGCGTACTGTATCCGTCGTTGTTGTGAGCTGAAAGCAGAAGTTGTCGCAGCAGACGAGCGTGAAATGGGCTTACGTGCTTTACTGAATCTGGGACACACGTTTGGTCATGCGATCGAAGCTGAAATGGGTTATGGCAATTGGTTACATGGTGAAGCAGTCGCAGCAGGTATGGTAATGGCTGCCCGTACGTCAGAACGTTTGGGTCAGTTCACCTCCGCTGATACGCAGCGCATCATTACGCTGTTACAGCGAGCTGGCTTACCGGTGAATGGGCCGCGTGAAATGTCCACCGAGGCTTATCTGCCGCACATGCTGCGAGATAAAAAAGTGTTAGCGGGAGAGATTCGTTTGGTGCTTCCGCGAGCGATAGGGAAGAGTGAAGTGCGCGGCGGAGTGTCGCACGAGGTGGTTCTTAACGCTATTGCTGATTGCCAGCAGGCGTAACAACAAGAAAGGTCAGGCTTACGTTGCGAAACGTAGGTCTTTTAGCTTCAGGTTATGTGCAAAGTCGTAAGCATTAACCTTTGAGTGGGGTGTTAAATGGATGAATTCAAACCAGAAGACGAGCTGAAACCCGATCCCAGCGATCGTCGTACTGGTCGTTCTCGTCAATCGTCTGAACGCGATAATGAGCCGCAAATCAATTTTGATGATGTTGATCTGGATGCTGACGATCGCCGTCCTGCACGTGCACGCAAAGAGCGTGAAGAAGAGCAGGACATTGAAGAAGAGTATGAATCTGATGACGATGCCGTGGATGAAGAGCGTGTAGAACGTCGTCCGCGCAAGCGTAAGAAAGCCGCCAGCAAACCTGCTTCCCGCCAATATATGATGATGGGTGTGGGTGTTCTGGTACTGCTGCTGCTGATTATCGGCATTGGTTCTGCGCTGAAAGCCCCCTCATCTTCTTCCAATGAGCAGGCAGCATCTGGTGAGAAGAGCATCGATCTTTCTGGCAGCAATGCAACGGATCAGGCGAGCGCAACGGCTCCTGCAACGGGCACTGAGCAGACCGCTGGCAATACCCAGCAGGATGTTTCCCTGCCACCGATTTCCTCTACCCCGACTCAAGGTCAGGCACCTGCGGCAACCGAAGGCCAGCAGCGTGTTGAAGTGCAGGGTGATTTGAACAATGCTCTGACACAACCGCAGGGTCAGGAGCAGGTTAACAACGCCGTGGTTAACTCTACGCTGCCGACCGAACCTGCGACCGTTGCGCCGATGCGTAATGGTAATGCTGCGCGCCAGACGGCGAAAACGGAAACGACTGAGCGTCCTGCTGCTACGCGCCAGGAACGTAAACAGGCCGTTATTGAGCCGAAGAGCAAACCGCAAACTACGGTGAAAGCGACGCCGACAGAGCCGAAACCTGTTGCTCAGGCAAAACCAACCGTAACTGCTACCGCGCCGACCACCACAACTAAAGCACCTGTGGTAACCGCTACGCCGAAAGCGACCGCTGAGCCGAAAGCAACTGCGACGCCAACGCAGACCGCAACGCCTGCGCCAACGGCGACAGCAACAACGACAACGCCTGTTGCTGGCGGAGCGAAAAGCGCAGGTAATGTTGGAGCGTTAAAATCTGCGCCGTCCAGCCATTACACGCTGCAACTCAGCAGTTCTTCTAACTACGACAACCTGAACGGTTGGGCGAAGAAAGAAAACCTGAAGAACTACGTGGTGTACCAGACGACGCGTAACGGTCAACCGTGGTATGTTCTGGTGACAGGCGTGTATGCGTCTAAAGAAGACGCGAAACGTGCAGTGTCTACGTTACCCGCTGATATTCAGGCGAAAAACCCGTGGGCAAAACCGCTGCATCAGGTTCAGGCCGATTTGAAGTAAGATAGGATATGTTCTGCAATGGTTTGATGTTTCGCCCAATTGCGGGACAAAGACTAAAGCGCAGGATGCTGTCGGAGCTTTCTCCACAGCCGGAGAAGGTGTAATTAGTTAGTCAGCATGAAAAAAAATCGCGCTTTTTTGAAATGGGCAGGGGGGAAATACCCCCTGCTTGATGATATCAAACGGCATTTACCTCAGGGTGAGTGCCTGATTGAACCTTTCGTGGGTGCCGGGTCGGTGTTTCTCAACACCGACTTTTCTCGTTATATTCTTGCCGATATCAACAGCGACCTTATCAGTCTCTATAACATCGTGAAGACGCGTACCGATGAGTATGTGCAGGCTTCGCGTGAGCTGTTTATGCCTGAAACCAATCAGGCTGAGGTGTACTATCGGTTCAGAGAAGAATTTAATGCCAGCGAGGATCCGTTCCGCAGAGCAGTGCTGTTCTTGTATCTGAACCGCTTTGGTTACAACGGATTGTGCCGTTATAACCTGCGCGGCGAGTTTAACGTCCCGTTTGGGCGTTATAAAAAACCTTACTTCCCGGAAGCCGAGTTGTACCATTTTGCTGAGAAAGCGCAGAATGCGGAGTTCCATTGCCTCTCCTATGAAGAGTGCATGAACCGTGCGGATAGCAACTCTGTGGTCTATTGTGACCCGCCTTATGCACCGCTTTCGGCGACGGCAAATTTCACTGCGTATCACACCAACAGCTTTAGCCCGAAAGAGCAGGCGCATTTGGCCGAGATGGCAGAAAAGCTGGTCAGTAAGCAGATCCCGGTGTTAATTTCGAACCACGATACGCCCGATACCCGTGAATGGTACCGAGCGGCGAAACATTTTCAGGTCAAAGTGCGGCGCAGCATAAGCAGCAATGGCGGCACGCGTAAAAAGGTGAACGAACTGCTGGCACTGTATAAACCAGGAGTCGTAACGCCTGCGAAGAAATAAATCTCAAGGAGAAGCGGATGAAACAGTATTTGATCGCCCCCTCAATTCTGTCGGCTGATTTTGCCCGCCTGGGTGAGGACACCGCGAGAGCGCTGACTGCCGGTGCCGATGTCGTGCACTTCGACGTCATGGACAATCACTACGTACCGAACCTGACCATCGGACCGATGGTACTGAAATCGCTGCGTAAATATGGCATCACCGCCCCGATTGATGTTCACCTGATGGTGAAACCAGTCGATCGGATTGTCCCGGACTTCGCCGCCGCTGGCGCCAGCATCATTACTTTTCATCCGGAAGCCTCCGAGCATGTCGATCGCACTTTACAGCTGATCAAAGAGCATGGCTGTAAAGCGGGCCTGGTGTTCAACCCGGCAACACCGCTGAGCTATCTGGACTACGTCATGGATAAGCTCGATGTGATCCTGCTGATGTCCGTAAACCCAGGCTTTGGCGGACAGTCCTTCATCCCACAAACGCTGGATAAGCTGCGCGAAGTGCGTCGTCGTATTGATGAATCTGGCTACGATATCCGCCTCGAAGTGGATGGTGGCGTCAAAGTGAATAACATTGGTGAAATTGCCGCGGCAGGCGCAGATATGTTTGTTGCAGGCTCCGCCATTTTCGACCAACCAGACTACAAAAAAGTCATTGATGAAATGCGCAATGAACTGGCGAAGGTAAGTCATGGATAAGTTTCAGGATATTCGGGGCGCTGCATTTGACCTCGACGGCACGCTGGTCGACAGCGCGCCGGGATTAGCCGCAGCGGTGGACATGGCGCTGTATGCGCTGGAACTGCCGGTTGCCGGAGAAGAACGCGTTATCACCTGGATTGGTAACGGTGCAGATGTACTGATGGAGCGCGCGCTGGCGTGGTCCCGTCAGGAGCGCGCAACATTACGTAAAACGATGGGTAAACCGCCCGTTGATGATGATATTCCCGCCGAGGAGCAGGTACGTATTTTGCGTAAACTGTTCGACAGATACTACGGCGATGTCGCAGAAGAGGGGACATTCCTGTTCCCTGATGTTGCCGACACGCTGGGCGCGCTGCATGCGAAAGGATTGCCGCTGGGTCTGGTGACCAACAAACCGACCCCGTTTGTCGCGCCATTGCTCGAAGCATTAGATATCGCCAAGTACTTTAGCGTGGTCATCGGTGGTGACGACGTGCAGAATAAAAAACCGCATCCGGATCCGCTGCTGCTGGTGGCAAGTAAGCTTGGCATCAAGCCTGAGCAAATGCTCTTCGTAGGGGATTCACGCAATGATATTCAGGCGGCAAAAGCTGCTGGCTGTCCGTCCGTTGGCCTGACCTATGGCTACAACTACGGCGAGTCGATCGCGCTGAGCCAGCCCGACGTTATTTACGACCGTATTAATGAACTACTGCCCGCTCTCGGGCTTCCGCATAGCGAAAATCAGGAATCAAAAAATGACTAAGCCCATCGTTTTTAGTGGCGCACAGCCCTCAGGTGAATTGACCATTGGCAACTATATGGGTGCGCTGCGTCAGTGGGTGAGCATGCAGGATGACTACCATTGCATCTACTGCATCGTTGACCAACATGCCATCACCGTTCGTCAGGATGCTCAGCAGCTGCGTAAAGCAACGCTCGATACGCTGGCGCTGTATCTGGCATGCGGTATCGATCCTGAAAAAAGCACCATTTTCGTGCAGTCTCACGTACCGGAGCATGCACAGTTAGGTTGGGCGCTGAACTGCTACACCTACTTCGGCGAACTGAGCCGTATGACCCAGTTCAAAGACAAATCCGCGCGCTATGCGGAGAACATCAACGCCGGTCTGTTTGATTATCCGGTACTGATGGCGGCAGACATCCTGCTGTATCAGACCAACCAGGTACCGGTTGGTGAAGATCAGAAACAGCATCTGGAACTGAGCCGCGATATCGCCCAGCGCTTTAATGCCCTGTATGGCGACATCTTTAAAGTGCCTGAGCCGTTCATTCCTAAATCCGGCGCGCGCGTGATGTCGCTGCTGGAGCCGACGAAGAAAATGTCCAAGTCGGATGACAACCGCAACAACGTGATCGGCCTGCTGGAAGATCCGAAATCTGTGGTTAAAAAAATCAAACGTGCGATGACCGACTCCGAAGAGCCGCCGGTTGTACGCTACGACGTGCAGAACAAAGCGGGTGTTTCCAACCTGCTGGATATTCTCTCCGCCGTCACCGGTAAGAGCATTCCGGAGCTGGAACAGCACTTCGAAGGCAAAATGTATGGTCATCTGAAAGGTGAAGTCGCAGAGGCCGTTTCCGGTATGCTGACCGAGCTTCAGGAACGCTATCACCGTTTCCGTAACGATGAAGCTTTCCTGCAGAAAGTGATGAAAGAAGGTGCGGAAAAAGCCAGCGCCCGCGCATCTGTTACGCTGAAAGCCGTTTACGAAGCGATTGGTTTTGTCGCCAAGCCGTAATGCGCTCTGCGATACTGAAGAAACCGGGTTATGCCCGGTTTTTTTTCGCCTGCTCGTTTGTGAACCTCAAAAAATGTGAAGCGCCTCGCCGTTTACATATTTCCTCATTGCGTTATATCTTCACTTTAATGAAGATATAAATATTCAATTTACTGAAAATATAAAATGCGTCGGACATTTATCAAGAAAGAGGGGGTTGTGCTGACAACCCTGGCCCGTTACCTGCTCGGTGAGAAGTGTGGTAACAGACTGAAAACTATTGATGAACTGGCAGCCGAGTGTCACTCATCGGTAGGGTTAACCCAGGCCGCGTTGAAAACGCTGGAATCCTCAGGGGCAATCCGTATTGAGCGTCGCGGGCGTAACGGTAGCTATCTGGTGGAGATGGATAACCGTACGCTGCTAAAGCATGTAGATATTAATAACGTAGTTTGTGCGATGCCGCTGCCCTACACCCGTTTATATGAAGGGCTGGCGAGTGGGCTGAAGGCGCAGTTCGATGGGATCCCATTTTATTACGCACACATGCGTGGGGCTGATATTCGCGTGGAATGCCTGCTAAACGGCGTCTACGACATGGCGGTGGTTTCTCGTCTGGCGGCGGAAAGTTACCTTGCCCAGGACAGATTGCGTATCACGTTGGCGCTGGGGCCGCATACCTACGTTGGCGAGCACCAGCTGATTTGTCGCAAGGGCGAATCTGCAACAGTAAAACGTGTCGGTCTGGATAACCGTTCGGCGGATCAGAAAATCATGACCGAGGCCTGTTTTGGCGACCGTGACGTTGAATTGATCGATATGCCCTATCACGAGAGCTTACAGCGCATCGCGAAAGGGGACGTGGACGCGGTTATCTGGAACGTGGTTGCGGAGGCCGAGCTGGCAGTTTTGGGATTAGAAGCCACGCCGCTTACCAACGATCCGCGGTTTCTTCAGGCCACGGAGGCCGTGGTACTGACCCGGGCAGAGGATTATCCGATGCAACAGCTACTGCGAGCCGTTGTTAATAAAGAGGCGCTGCTTGCCCACCAGCAACGTGTGGCGAACGGTGAACAGGAACCCAGTTATTAAGTGAAGGCGAACGACATGGAAAACAGGCTTAACCTGCTGTGCGAAGCAGGCGTTATCGACAAGGATATTTGCAGCGGCATGCTGCAAGTAGTCAGGAGGTTGGATGAAGAGTGGTGTTTGCCGATTCACAATGAGCAAGGAACCATGGCGATGACCCATATGGCGAGCGCGTTAATGCGTAGCCGCAAGGGCGAAGTGATTGAAGCACTGGATGGTGAGCTGTTAGAGGAGCTGACGCAATCTCATCTCTGGCCAACTATTTTGCTGGTACATCAGGCGTTGCTGAAAGAGTTCACGGTGACGCTGCACGCGAATGAAGAAGGCTACATGTTGGCGAACTTGTATGGATTGTGGATGGCTGCGAACGAAGGCGTCTAAAACCCATGGAGAATTAGCCTATTGCACCCTAAATATTCAAAAAAATGAATATTTAGCTGAAGGATTAGAAACGAGGCAGAGAAATGTTTATAGAGGCATTGAAACGCCAGAACCCCGCGCTTATCTCAGCTGCTATCGCGTTGTGGCAGCAGGGAAAGATCGCACCTGACAGTTGGGTTATTGATGTTGACCAGGTTATCGAGAATGGTAAACGCCTGCTGGATGTCGCGAGGCAACATGGCATTTCGCTATATCTGATGACCAAACAGGTAGGACGTAACCCGTGGCTGGCGGACAGGCTGTTGCAGCTTGGCTATGAAGGCATCGTGGTTGTCGATTACAAGGAGAGTCGCGTGATGCGTCGTGCCGGGTTACCGGTTGCGCATCAGGGACATCTGGTGCAGATCCCGTCGCGACTGGTCAATGACGCAGTGGCGCAGGGCACTGAGGTCATCACGTTGTTCTCGCTGGAGAAAGCGCGCGAAGTTTCAGCTGCAGCGGTGAAGGCTGGCTGTGAACAGAACGTGATGCTGAAAGTGTACGACAAGGATGATTTTCTCTATCCGGGGCAGGAAAGCGGATTTCCTCTTATGTATCTGACGGATGTGGTCAATGAAATTCGCAGGCTGCCGGGCTTACGCCTGAGCGGGTTGACCCATTTCCCCTGCCTGTTATGGGATGAAAACTCAGCGCAGACGATGCCGACGCCTAATCTGCACACGCTGGTGAATGCACGACGTCAGTTGGCGGAAGCCGGGATTGCCATTGAGCAACTTAATGCGCCGTCAGCCAGTAGCTGTTCGTCACTCCCTCTGCTGGCGGAATATGGCGTCACCCACGCCGAGCCGGGTCATGCACTGACAGGCACTATTCCTTCCAATCAAAAAGGCGACCAGCCGGAACGAATCGCGATGCTGTGGCTGAGCGAGGTATCGCACAATTTTCGCGGGGACAGTTATTGCTACGGTGGGGGTTATTACCGTCGCGGCCATGCGCAAAATGCGCTGGTCTTTACGCCAGAAAGTGACTCGCCGATCGCAGCGAAGCTAAAACCCGTAGATGACAGCAGTATTGACTACTACCTGCCTGTTGCCGGGGAGTTTCCGGTGAGCAGCGCGGTGATCTTCTGTTTTCGCACCCAGATCTTCGTGACGCGTAGCGACGTGGTGCTGGTGTCGGGTATTCAGCACGGTGCAGCTGAAATCGTCGCGCGTTACGACAGTCTCGGCAATATTCTGGAGGACTAATGGCCCGATTCGTGGTGTTAGTAATCGACAGTTTTGGCGTTGGTGCAATGAAAGACGTCGCGCGTGTCAGGCCGCAGGATGCCGGAGCGAATACCTGTGGTCATATCCTGGGCGAACTCCCGCAGTTACGGCTGCCAACGCTGGAAAAGTTGGGGCTGATTAACGCTCTGGGCTTTGCCCCAGGCGTGATGAAACCCTCTGCATCAGCAGTCTGGGGCGTTGCGGAACTGCAGCATGAAGGGGGAGATACCTTTATGGGCCATCAGGAGATTTTAGGCACGCGGCCTCAGGCCCCGCTGCGGATGCCATTTAGCGACGTCATCGATGGAGTTGAACAGGCGCTGAAAGCCGCGGGCTGGCATGTAGAACGCCGCGGCGATGACCTGGCGTTTCTTTGGGTCAACGATGCGGTTGCGGTGGGCGATAACCTCGAAGCGGATTTAGGTCAGGTCTACAACATTACCGCCAATCTTGCCGTTATCCCGTTTGATGAGGTGCTAAAGATAGGCCAGGTGGTGCGTGAGCAGGTTCAGGTTGGGCGCGTGATCGCGTTTGGCGGTCAGCTTGCAGACAGCCAGCGCATTCTGGATGCAGCCGAGACCAAAGAGGGACGCTTTATCGGTATTAACGCCCCACGCTCCGGCGCCTATGAAAATGGCTTCCAGGTCAGGCATATGGGTTTTGGTGTAGATGAGCAGGTACAGGTACCGCAAAAACTGCATGACGCCGGAATCCCTACCGTGCTGGTCGGTAAAGTGGCGGACATCGTTGGCAATCCGCACGGGCGCAGCTGGCAAAACCTGGTGGATAGCCAGCAGATCATGGATATCACGCTTAACGAATTTAACGCTGAGTCGACGGTATTTATCTGTACCAACATTCAGGAGACCGACCTCGCCGGGCACGCGGAAGACGTGGCACGTTATGCGGAGCGGTTGCAGCTTGTCGATCTTAATCTTTCGCGCCTTCTGGCCGCTATGGATCTAAATGACTGCCTGGTGGTTATGGCCGATCACGGTAACGATCCGACCATTGGTCACAGCCATCATACCCGGGAAGTTGTGCCGGTATTGGTATATCAACAGGGGCTGGAGCCTGCGCAATTAGGCATCCGGGCGACGTTATCTGACGTTGGCGCTACGGTGTGTGAATTTTTCGGCGCGGCGGCACCACAAAATGGCTGTTCTTTTCTCTCGGCATTGCGCCTTACAGGAGACACTTTATGAACTTTGATCCGACGGGCTACACCTGGGTCCACGAACATCTGCATATCGATCTCTCCGGGTTCAAGAATAACCTCGACTGCCGGTTAGATCAGTACGATCTCATTTGTCAGGAAATGAAGGATCTCCGGGCGTTAGGCGTCAGCAACATTATTGAGATGACCAACCGCTATATGGGGCGTAATCCGCAATTCATGCTCGACCTGATGCGCGAGACCGGAATCAACGTCGTGGCCTGCACAGGCTATTACCAGGATGCGTTCTTCCCTGAACATGTTGCGGCCCGCAGCGTGGAACAGCTCGCGCAGGAGATGGTCGATGAGATAGTTATCGGTATTGATGGTACTGAATTGAAGGCCGGAATTATCGCGGAAATTGGCTCTAGTGAAGGTGTGATTACGCCGCTTGAAGAGAAGGTGTTTATCGCCGCGGCGCGGGCACACATCGAAACCGGACGCCCCATCTCAACCCATACCTCTTTTAGCACGATGGGGGTGGAACAACTGGTGTTGCTACAGGCGCACGGCGTCGACCTTTCCCGCGTAACCGTTGGTCACTGCGACCTGAAAGATAATCTCGACAATATCTTACGCATGATCGATCTCGGTGCGTATGTGCAATTCGATACCATCGGTAAAAACAACTATTACCCGGACGAGAAGCGCATTGGCATGCTGCATGAACTACGTAATCGCGGGTTGTTGAATCGCGTGATGCTCTCCATGGATATTACCCGCCGCTCGCATTTAAAAGCCAATGGCGGCAATGGCTATGACTATCTGTTAACCACTTTTATCCCACAGTTGCGCCAGTCAGGATTCAGCCAGGCCGATGTGGACACGATGTTGCGTGATAACCCCTCACAATTTTTCTAATAAGGACAGAATCATGAAAAAGATTGGCGTTGCTGGCTTACAGCGTGAGCAGATTAAAAAGACCATCGAAACCGCAGCACCGGGCTGCTTTGAAGTCTCCATTCATAACGATATGGAAGCGGCGATGAAGGTGAAATCCGGACAACTGGATTACTACATCGGCGCTTGTAACACCGGCGCGGGTGCAGCGCTGTCGATTGCTATCGCGGTGATTGGCTACAACAAAAGCTGCACTATCGCCAAGCCGGGTATTAAGGCGAAAGATGAACATATCGCAAAAATGGTTGCGGAAGGGAAAGTGGCTTTTGGTCTCTCCGTCGAACATGTTGAACATGCGATTCCGATGCTGGTTAACCACCTGAAATAAAAGGCATGACTATGGATCTGTATATTCAGATTGTGGTGGTGGCCTGCCTGACCGGCATGACGTCACTTCTGGCTCACCGCTCGGCGGCCGTCTTTCATGACGGCATCCGCCCGATTCTGCCGCAGCTGATCGAGGGGTACATGAATCGCCGTGAGGCGGGAAGTATCGCGTTTGGTCTGAGTATCGGCTTTGTGGCATCGGTGGGGATCTCCTTTACCCTGAAAACCGGCTTGCTCAACGCCTGGCTGCTGTTCCTGCCGACGGATATTCTCGGCGTGCTGGCGATGAACAGCCTGCTGGCGTTCGGTCTGGGCGCTATCTGGGGCGTATTGATTCTGACCTGCCTGCTGCCGGTGAACCATCTGCTCACGGCGCTGCCGGTTGATGTGCTGGGTAGCCTCGGTGAACTGAGTTCTCCAGTGGTGTCCGCATTCGCACTCTTCCCGCTGGTGGCGATTTTCTACCAGTTTGGCTGGAAGTACAGCATTATCGCGGCGGTGGTCGTACTGATGACCCGCGTGGTGGTGGTGCGTTACTTCCCGCATCTGAACCCAGAATCAATTGAGATTTTTGTGGGGATGATGATGCTGCTGGCGATCGCCATTACGCATGATATTCGCCACCGCGGTGATGAGGAGATGGATGCCAGCGGGCTATCGGTCTTTGAAGAACGAACTTCGCGGATTATTAAAAACCTGCCGTATATTGCCATCGTCGGCGCGCTGATTGCCGCCGTTGCCAGTATGAAAATTTTTGCAGGTAGCGAGGTCTCAATTTTTACGCTGGAAAAAGCCTATTCGGCAGGGATTACGCCGGAGCAGTCGCAGACGTTGGTTAACCAGGCGGCGTTGGCGGAGTTTATGCGCGGGCTGGGCTTTGTACCGATGATTGCGACAACCGCGCTGGCGACGGGCGTTTACGCGGTAGCGGGTTTCACCTTCGTTTATTCCGTTGGCTACCTGGCACCGAATCCGTGGATTGCGGCAATCCTTGGCGCTATCGTGATTTCAGCGGAAGTGCTGCTGCTGCGCTCTATTGGCAAATGGCTGGGGCGTTATCCATCAGTACGTAACGCATCGGACAATATTCGTAATGCGATGAATATGCTGATGGAAATGGCACTGTTGATCGGTTCGATTTTTGCCGCCATCAAGATGGCAGGCTACACCGGTTTCTCAATTGCGGTAGCGATCTACTTCCTCAATGAATCGATTGGACGTCCGGTACAGAAGATGGCCGCGCCGGTAGTGGCGGTGATGATCACGGGTATCGTACTGAATATTCTCTACTGGTTTGGTCTGTTTGTTCCGGCCTGAGGAGGCGTAAAACATGAAGACGTTTCCTCTGCAAAGCCTGACGCTCACGCAAGCACAGCAAAAGCAGTTTGCGCTGGTAGATACGATTTGCCGTCACTTTCCTGGCGCTGATTTTCTGGCCGGAGGTGATTTGGGATTGGCTCCGGGGCTAAATCAGCCTCGGGTGACGCAACGTGTGGAAAAGGTGCTGGCCGAGGCATTTCATGCTGAGGCCGCAGCGCTGGTTCAGGGGGCGGGCACCGGGGCTATTCGCGCCGGGCTGGCTGCGCTGCTCAAACCCGGCCAGCGTCTGCTGGTTCATGATGCGCCGGTGTATCCCACAACGCAGGTACTCGTTGAGCAGATGGGTATTACCCTGGTCAGGGCGGATTTTAACTGCCTCCCGGCAATCACGCAGGCAATTACGCAGCATCGTCCCGACGCCGCACTGGTGCAGCATACGCGTCAGCAACCGCAGGATCGTTACGTGTTAGCCGAGGTGTTGGCGGAAATAACAAAGTGCGGCGTGCCGACGTTAACCGACGATAACTACGCGGTGATGAAGGTTGACGGTATCGGCTGTGAATGTGGGGCGACGCTGTCTACCTTTTCCTGCTTCAAGCTCTTTGGTCCGGAGGGAGTAGGGGCGGTGGTCGGCAAGGCGGAGGCTATCGCTAAAATCCGTGCGACGCTTTATTCCGGTGGTAGCCAGATTCAGGGAGCGCAGGCGCTGGAGGTGCTCCGCGGCCTGGTTTTCGCTCCGGTGATGCATGCGGTACAGGCTGGCGTTTCCGAACGATTGCTGACGATGCTCAATAGCGGAGTGCTGCCCGAGGTGAAAAAAGCCGTCATCGCCAATGCTCAGTCGAAGGTGCTGATCGTGGAGTTTCACCAGCCGATTGCCGCTCGTGTGCTGAAAGCGGCACAAGAGAGAGGTGCGCTGCCATACCCGGTGGGAGCAGAGTCAAAGTATGAGATCCCTCCACTATTCTATCGTCTTTCGGGGACGTTTCGCGAAGCAAATCCGTCGCTGGGCGATTATGCGATTCGAATCAATCCAAACCGAAGTGGAGAAGAAACGGTGCTGCGTATTTTGCGCGAGAGCGTGAGTGCGATAACATGTGAATGAGCACCTAATCTATAAATGCAAAAACCGGGAAGTTCCCGGTTTTTTTGTATCTGCGCAATCGCTTCTATTACTGATTCGCAGCCGGGCCACAGCCACCAATAATTTTAGAAATCGAAATTGCTGGATGCAGGAAATAATCGTAGCTGCAGTTATTTTTTGTGTTTTCGATATGACCAGTACACGCGGTCAGCGTAGCCAGAACACCAGCAACGATGGTGATTTTTGCAAATTTAAACATGTCAAAATCCTTGTTAGATATCTATTTCTAAATGGATGAAGTCCATTTTTCGCCGGATAAGATATCAACTAACATAAACTTTAAGTAGTCCAGAAAAGGACATGTCGCTTTATATATAAAACATACGATTAGTGAATTGAATTTAAATAAAAAAGCCTGGTATTAATAAATAATACCAGGCTGCGGGTTTAATTAATTAGCGAAATGTTTTTCTGAAATTCAACATAAAGCCTTTATCGCTGATGTTGTCCTCTTTCCACTGGTAAGCGTCCAGCTTCAGGCTGGCGTCTTTGGCGCTGTATTTCACACCGACCGTCGCCAGGCCGTTGATGCCTCCGCCTTTTTGGTCGTCGTCTACGCCAAAGGACTGGCCTGCGGCACCTTGCAGTGACGCAGTACGCTGGCTCTTGCTGTAGCTCAGGTTCGGACCGCCTTCCAGTGTGGCGCTGGCGCTCCAGCCATTTTCACCGGTATAGTCGAACTTCATTCCGACAATGGAATCCACAGCGGTTTCGCTGCCAGCGTTCATCGACAGGTTGAAATCACCCGCACTACGCTCTTTATAGCTGCCTTCCAGCGTATGACGGAATTTCACCCCGGCGTACGGCGTGACTTTCAACGTATCGTTGAGCATGGTGAAGGTTTTCGCCCCTTCGCTGCGGAACTCAAGATACTGCTGACGTGCGTTGGAATCCGCCACCTTGTTGGTGTCGCCATAAGAGACAGAACGGCTACTGTCGAGGTTGTGTACGTCATAACGCAGGCTGTTCTTCCACGCCAGACCTTCATTAAACGCCATGCTGTGCTTCAGACCAAAGAACTGGCTGTAGCCGCCGGTCAGGCCGTTGTCGCCCGCGGTCTTCGAACCGTCACCGTCCAGGCGCGCGATGCCGTACTCCAGCGTCAGATTCTGGCTGGCGGTGAGATCCAACGACTGACGTAATGCCAGCATGTCGTACTGGGTATCGTTGCCCAACTCAGCGCGTGGGTCGCCTTTCGCTACGACGTTGAACGCCAGGCCATCTTTAATTTGCGGCGCGGCATCGGCCAGCATGGTAAAGCGGTTGCTTAGCACGCGGGCTTCACGGAACGCGGTGATAGCCTGACTGCCGCTCACCTGCTTAAGCGCGTTGTTCAGTTCAGCGGTGGAGCCAACGTTGAGGCTGGTGTACAGCTCGTTGTTGGTGTAACCGGCGTCGAGCGCCTGCGCCACGTCACTGACGGAACTATCGGTTGCTACATCGGCATAGGCGTTTTTGGTCATGGTGACGTCAACGTTGCCGCTGGCATCGGTGCTGCCCTGTGCATTCCACACCACGGAGGTGGACTGAATGGCACCTGCGTCGGACAGGTTGCTGCCCTCGACCACGTTGTCAAAGCTGACGGTGGTGTCGGCAGTACCTGCGGTAAAACCGGTGTTAATCTCCACGCCGTTCATGCTGGCATTGCTGACCATCAACTTACCGGCGCTGCCATCAGCGCTGGTGCCGACCACATAGCCCGACAGGTTGTTGGTGGCCGTTGAATCTGCACTGTCGCTGGTGGTAACGGTTGTCATGCCATCGGTAATAGCAGGTTCCGTGGGGGCCGTGAAGCCAACATAATGCACTTCCGTACCGTCACCTTTTTTGCCGCTGCCTTCAATGGTTTTACCATCCTGCTTGATAAAGCCGGAGCCAGTCACGTTGTCATCAATGTAGACCGTGCCGTTGTTGACGATATGGCCGTTACTGCCCAACTGGCTGAAGGCGTAGGAGTTGCTGGCGTAAATATTGATGGTGCCGTTATTTTCGATCACCGCATCGGATTTGGCATCTGATTCCAGCTGCATCCCGACCATACCGGTTTGTGTGGTACCTTCGGTTCCCACATTGATGGTGCCGTTATTGACCATCTTCGCGCTGCCGTGCGCGGACATCGCCACATTGTTGGTTTTATCAATGTTGATGGTGCCGTCGTTAATGGCTTTACTGCCGCCATTATTTTTCGAGGTAGTGACCTGTCCGTTAATGACGCCAGTGCTGCCGTTGTACAGCGTGTGCCCGCTCCCGCCAGTGGCGATATCGGCATCGCTGTTCACTGTCCCCCAGTTATTGAAGGCGCCGGACCACAGGGCGTTATCTGCCAGCGTCATCACGCCGCCTTCAAGATTATTGAGCGTACCGTTTTTATCGACGGTACCGTTATTAATGACACCCGCGTTATTGACGGTTGCGGCAGCGGTAAATTTGAGTTTATCGACTTCGCCGCCAGCGTTGTTGTTCAGTACCGCACCACCCGATGCGCCGGTCCAGTCCGTCACGATGCCGGTATTGTTCATGGTGCTGGACCATTGCTCAACCGTGTTCATGGACCCGCTGTTGTTGATAATGGAACCTGCGACGGTGGTGCCGGTTTTCCCGGTCACGGTGCCTGTATTGTTGAAGACACCGCCGTCAACGGAGACTGCCGCTGTTGTACCTTCGTTGGTATAGGTGCCGCCTGTTGCAATACTGACGCTGCTGATGCTGCCGGTGTCGGCATTGGTTAAATCGCCGTAATTTTTAACGATGACCTTGCCGCCGCTGACGGTGCCCGCGTTGCTAATGTGTACGGTTTCCGTTGCGACCGGATTGGTAATGATGGTTTCGCCGGTAAGCGTTTCGCCTGCGGCGGTAATGACATCGCCATCAGCAAAAGTATGGGAAACGTTGCTGTCGGTTGGGTTGTAGTCGTCGCTGCCCTGGCAGTTGCTGTCATAACAGACCGTACCGTAGTTAACCACGGTACTTTTGCTGTCAGTCAGGAAAGGCTTGCCGTAATTGGCATCAATATTGATGGTCCCTGTGGTGTCGTTAATCACGATGCCACCATTCAGCGCCGCCATGCCCACCAGTTGGTTATCATCGGTTTTGGTGACGCCTGCATCGGCGGTCAGGTTAATAGTGCCCTGGTTAATGGCTGTGCCGCCGTTAAGTGCCATCATACCGAAGCCCGCATTATTGACGGTAATGGTGCCTGTATTGGTGGCGGTTGCATCGCCATAACCACCGTCGGTGGTGCCTGCCACCATTGCCGAGCTGGTCAGATAGAGTTGTGATGGTGACCAGTAACTTTTGCTGGCGACGGTATTATCGTCGTTCAGCGTCGGGACAAAGCCGTCCAGGTAAATATCTCCGGCATTGAGGGCCGTCCCTTTACTGGCGGATACACCATAGACCCCCGCCCCCTGGAGATTTATTGTGGCGCCTGCCTCGTTGCGCACTTCGCCGTAGTTTTCCGCCAGCATGGCATACAGCGTATTGCTGTACCAAATCAACGGGAAGGTTCCTATTCCTCCATCGCTGCCTGGGGTTAGTGACGATACCAGCGTGATTGATCCTCCCGCTGCGTTGCTAACTATCGATCCTTGATCGGTAGCCGCAGTGATTGCATTACGGTTGTCATGACCGCTTGTGGCATAGGCGCTAATATCACCACTGTTTTTTGCCTGTGCGCCGCTGCGGGCGAATAATAGGGCGACAGCGCCGTCATCAACGATGGCTCCCTGATTATCGATCGATGAACCCTGGCCTTTTGCGGTTAGTATTGCGTTGTAGGTGTAATGCTCACTGGGCAAAACTGTTTCTGTGATTTTAATTACAGAGTTTTGGTCTAACGTTAAGCTGCCGCCGTTTTGTACATTGGCCAGTGTCACTGAGCCGCCGGGGAGGGTGGTGATATTCAATGTGGACTCACCGCTTAATGTGACACTGCTAGCTCCGTCTATATTTATGCCTGTAACAGACGATACTTCGCCATCGCCATTTTCGGCGTAGTTGATATCAATACCGCCCATCAGATTGACGGTATTGCCATCACCTTTGACCGTGAGGCCGTATGTATCCAGCCACTGTCCACTTACCGTGCTCACATCGCTAACATTGATGTTAAGCGAGCCGGTTAGATCCACCTGATTGTTCGTGCCGCTGACGGTGATTCCCTGGAGGGTATCGCTGTTGCTGGCCATCTGGCTATCTGCGTCATAGTCACCGCTGATTGTGACGTTGCCGGTAATATTCAGCGTATTGTTATCACCCGCCATATCGAGGCCCTGTGCACCACGGTATAGGCCGTTGCTGTCCTCGACAGCGGTCACATTGATATCACCATCCAGCGTTGCCTGTGACGAGTCGCCACTCATTTTTGCGCCAGTACCATTCAGGCTGACGTCGATATTCCCTTTATTATTAAAGACATTTCTTTCACCATCGATCACAAAACCCACGGAGTTTGCATCGCGCACGGTCGCGTTGCCGGTGTTTTTGATTTCGTTACCCGCCCCGTCAGTGACGATACCCGTCGCGCCGTTGGTGACCAGCATGTCACCTGCCTGAGTCAGGCTATTATCATTTCCATCAATGACTGCAGCGATAGAGCCCGCGCCATCCACGGTGATATCACCCGTATTCGCGATTCGGGAATTATCGCCCGCAATGACGGTACCCGTTGCGCCCTGCGCAATGGTTTGATCTCCTTCGCCAATAACCAGCGCCTTATTTCCCGCGATGTACAGCCCGGTTGACCCCGCGCCGGTGACCGTTGAGTCGCCGGTGTTATCAATCACCGCACCGTCACCGGTCATTTTGGCTCCGGTCGCGCCGTCGGTAACGTTTAGTTCGCCATCGTTAGTAATGCGCGTTTTGTCGCCGGTGATGCTGATACCGATAGAGCCTGCGCCGCTGACATCGGTGGTGCCGATATTATCGAAGGTGGCGCTGTTGCCGTTAATCAGGATGCCCGTTGCGCCGCCGGAAATATCCTGCTTCCCTTCGCTGTTAATGGTTGCGTTGTCGCCGTCAATATATAGCCCGGTAGAACCTGCGCCGCTGGCGGTGGTATCGCCTTTATTGTCGATGAGGACATCATCACCGGTAATCTTTGCCCCGGTAGCGCCGTCGGCCACATAGAGTTCGCCATCGTTGATAACGTGCGAGTTGTCGCCATTGACGATGGAGCCGGTTGAACCTTGACCGCTGATGTTAGAGGTGCCGGTATTCGCCACCGTGGTTTCGTTGCCATCGATCACCATGCCGGTGCCGCCACCTGTGACGTCAATGCCACCGGAAATGCGGGTGGTGGTGCCGTTACCTGAAATCAGCGCGCCGGTTGCGCTGTCGACGTTGCTTTGTCCTGAAATCGTATTGGTGGTGTTGTCACCGGTAATGACGATGCCGACCGCACCATCGCTGACGGAGGAATCACCGCTTAACGCGTTGTTTGTCCGATCGCCGGAGATGATGACGCCAGTTTTACCTTCACCACGGGTATCAACCCCGCGATCGGCAGTATTTGAAGCGTCATCGCCAGCGACGACGGTTGTCTGGTCATCGGCAACGATCAGGTATCCCTGGTTGTCATATTTCCAGTACAGGCCGCTTCCTTGTACCGTACCTTCAATGACGGCGGCATTCTCGTCTGTCACTTTCCAGTCGGAAACCAGCAGCGTTTTACCGTCTTGTAATGCGATCTGCCACCGATCGTCCTGTTCGACGTAATTCCATACGGCGCCGCCGAGGTCCGTGCCGCTATCCAGCTTGATACCGTCAAATGTCAGTGTGTTCAGGCCTTTATCGATGGTGACGCCGTTACTGAAGGTAATAACAGAGGTATCATCAGGAGGTGTAGGTGTTACATCGCCGCCATCGTCATCGGGAGGCGTGGGGGTTACATCGCCGCCATCGTCGTCGGGAGGCGTGGGGGTTACATCGCCGCCATCGTCATCGGGAGGCGTGGGCGTTACATCGCCGCTATCGTCGTCAGGAGGTGTGGGCGTTACATCGCCATTATCTGATGGGGTTGCCGGAGTATCATTATGGTGGGAATGGCCGCCGCCATTGTTATCGATACCTATCGCTACACCAGCTGTTAGCGCAGCGACACCACCTGCGACCCATCCCCAGTGATTGTCTTGTTCTGTATAATCTGCCAGGCAGCGTGGGGAGAGTTTGTCACGTTCGGCTTTTGATAATACGGATATATCAGTAGGGCAATCATTGTCATCGTCGCTACTATCTGCGGCTATCGCCGGGAGATAGTAAGTTTGCAACGCAAGAGCAATACCCACAGCAATGAGTTTTTTCCTTTGCATAATCGACATCCTTAAATAAATACGCACAAAATATGCCATTGAAGGCATAAATTTATTTCGAGGTAATTTATTATTTTGCCACTGAATGACCGTGCTTCGTCAAATTACTCAATGGTCATGTATTATTTAGGATATGAATTGAATTTATGGGTTATACGGCTATAAATAGATTTTTTACGCGATTTTTATAAATTAGAGCGCAAATTTATTTTGTTGGTGAATGAGTTTAGTCTTTCTTAATTCAGGTTTGAGAATAAATCATGAATAATAAACGAGAAAAATAAATGCCCTGATAGTCAGGGCATTTATTTGCATTCAATTAATGGTTTGAGAACCAGTTCAGCTTATCGCGAAGGCCTACCACACGACCAACAATAATTAACGCTGGGCTTTCAACCTGTTGCGCCAACTCTCCTAGCTGAGTCAGCTCGCCATTGACGACACGCTGTTTCACGGAGGTACCGTTTTCTACCAGGGCGACGGGCATATCGGGCTGCATGCCAAATTCGATCAATTTTTCCTGAATCGTGGCCGCCTGGTTCAGCCCCATGTAGAACACCAGCGTTTGTTTCTCTGCTGCCAGGTTTTCCCAGTCCAGCTCACCGCCGGTTTTCAGGTGTCCGGTAACCAGACGCACGCTCTGAGCGTAATCACGATGGGTCAGTGGAATGCCGGAATAGGCAGAACAACCGGAGGCTGCGGTAATACCCGGCACTACAGAGAATGGGATACCGGCATGGCACAGCGTTTCCAGCTCTTCGCCACCGCGGCCAAAGATGAACGGGTCGCCACCTTTCAGTCGTACCACGCGCTTGCCCTGTTGTGCTTCACGCAGCAGGATCTGGTTGATCTCTTCCTGCGGTACGCAGTGATAGCCCGCACGTTTACCGACGAACACTCGGTCTGCATCGCGGCGTACAAGGTTCATGATGTCGTCGGAAACCAGACGGTCATAGACCACGACATCCGCTTGCTGGATCTGCTGTAGCCCTTTCAGCGTCAGCAGGCCGGCATCGCCAGGGCCGGCGCCAACCAGCACCACTTCACCACGGTGATCCAGCGGTTCGCTGAGCATTTGCTCAGTGGTTTCCTCGACGGCTTTCAGGTCATTGTTCGCCAACGACTGCGCCAGGCGGTCATTCACGAACAATTTTTCCCAGAAGCGGCGACGTTCACCCATGCTGCCAAACTGTTGCTTCACTCGGGAACGCAACTTGCCGGCATACTGCGCGACCTGGCCCAGATGCTGAGGCAGTACGGATTCAAGCCTTTCACGCAGCAGACGGGCAAGCACTGGCGATGTCCCGCCGGAGGAGACCGCCACCATCAGCGGTGAGCGGTCGATAATGGAGGGCATGATAAAACTGGCTGCTTTTGGCGCATCGACCACGTTGCAGAAGATACGACGTGATTCTGCGGCGGTGCTGACGCTTTGATTGACGGCATCGTCATCGGTGGCGGCAATAGCCAACCAGCAGGTGTCGAGCAGGGACTCATCGAACGGCCCCTCAACCAGCGTCAGCATGTTTTCATCTGCCCATACTTTGAACTGCGGAATAAACGCCAGCGCATTAACCGTTAAACGGGCGCCCGCTTCCAGCAGTAACCGCGCTTTGCGTTCTGCGACATCACCACCGCCGACGATCAAGCAGTCGCGGTCACGTAGTTGACAAAATATAGGCAAATGATCCACGACATTACCCCTTAATTATTGGCAGCAGCCTCTGGCTGATTGATTTTTGCCGGAGCCGGACGCTCCGATTTTGGCGTAGCATACCAATAACCCAATCCCATGAATACGACACCGGACAAAGTATTACCGAGTGTCACCCACAGCAGGTTATGACCAATTCCTGACAGGGTATAGGCTTCGCTGTGGTGGCCGAACCAGGAGAGGGCAAACAGCGTCATGTTGGCAACGGAGTGCTCGTAGCCGGAAGCGATAAACGCCAGCAGACACCACCAGATAGCGAGGAATTTTGCCGCGCCTTCGGTACGGATTGCCATCCAGATTGCCAGACAAACCAACCAGTTACACAGTGCGCCTTTAAAGAACAAAACCATTGCAGGCGCGGTCGTTTTCGCCAGAGCAACCGAATGGACGATGCTGGTATCGACCGGCAGCAGGCTACCGCCACCCCAGCTGTAAAGCAGGGCGACAAACACGGAACCGACCAGGTTACCCAGCCATGTTTTTGGCAGGATTGCCCACATCTGACCGTGGCTGATGGTGCCTGCTTTGACGCCGAGTGTCAGAAACATGGTGTGACCGGTAAACAGTTCCGAACCGGCAATAATGACCAGCGTTAAGGCGATACCAAAGGTTGCACCCATCACCAGAGGACGAACGGACGGGTCGAGCAGATTACCGAGGGTGAAAATAAGAATGATGCCGAGACCCACATAGGCTCCCGCCATTGCCGAACTGATCCAGAATCCAAGCGGGTTATTAGCCGACAGGCGTGCGATGCGCGCAGCGTTAGCCGCACACTTATTAATAGTGTCTGTGAACATGTGTTGATTATCCTTGAAGTACAAACAATAAAAAGAAATCGTAACCGTAGGCCGGACAAGGCATTTATGCCGCCATCCGGCAATGTGCCTGTGCAATTGCCTGATGGCGCTACGCTTATCAGGCCTACCATTAAAAGACCTACAAATACGTCAAAAAAGGGGAGGCGTTGCGCCTCCCAAAATTAATTAACCGCGCAGTTGCACCGTGCCGTCTTTCACTCGCGCTTCGTAATGTTTCACGGAGAACTGTTCGTCTTCCATGCACAGACCGTCGCTTAAGCGAAAACGCTGTTTTTTCAGCGGGCTAGCAACCCACAATTCGCCCTGATGTTCAGCAATCAGCCCACGAGAAAGCACGCTGGACTCAAAGAACGGGTCGATGTTGCTGATCGCAAACACCTGGTCGCTGTGATACGGGCGGAAAATCGCAACCTGCTCGTTACCTAACAGGGCGCAGACGCCTGTTGCAGGCAGAATGTCATCGATTTTGCAGATGTTTTTCCACTGGCTCATGCGTTTTCCTCCACCAGAGTCACCGGGATACGCTCATAAGGCGTGGCCGGACGATGTTGTTCACGTTCAGGCACAACCTGGACATTCGGATCGCGTTTTTCGCTGTTGATAAAGTGTTTGAAGCGAACCTGCGCGGATGGGGTGTTAACGGTTTCTGTCCACTCACACACCACAGCTTCACGCAGACGGGCCATCTCTTCTTCAAGATGTTGGTTCAGGCCCAACTTGTCGTCGATGATGACGGACTTCAGATACTCGATACCGCCTTCCAGATTGTCTAACCACGGTGCGGTACGGGTCAGTTTGTCGGCAGTACGGATGTAGAACATCATGAAACGGTCAAGGTACTTGAGCAGCGTTTCGCGATCGATATCCGCTGCCAGCAGGTCTGCATGACGAGGTTTCATCCCGCCGTTACCGCAAACGTACAGGTTCCAGCCTTTCTCAGTGGCGATGATACCCACGTCTTTACCCTGAGCTTCCGCACATTCACGGGTACAGCCGGAGACGCCGAATTTCATTTTGTGCGGGGTACGAATGCCTTTGTAGCGATTTTCCAGCTCCACGCCGAAGCCCACGCTATCGCCGACGCCGTAACGGCACCAGGTGCTGCCTACGCAGGTTTTTGCCATACGCAGCGCTTTGGCATACGCGTGACCGGTTTCAAAACCGGCTTCAATCAGCTGACGCCAGATTTCCGGCAGGTCATCTTTCTGCGCGCCGAACAGGCCGATACGCTGAGAACCGGTAATTTTGGTGTACAGGTTAAATTCACGCGCGATACGGCCCACAGCTACCAGGCCTTCAGGGGTAATTTCGCCACCCGCAGAGCGCGGGATCACGGAATAAGTACCGTCTTTCTGGATGTTCGCCAGGAAGTTGTCGTTGGTGTCCTGCAACGGCGTGTGCTGCGGTTTGAGGATGTACTCATTCCAGCAGGAAGCCAGCAGGGAACCTACGGTAGGTTTACACACTTCGCAGCCGTAACCTTTCCCGTGTTTTGCCAGCAGCTCTTCGAAGGTTTTGATGCCTTCTACGCGGATGAGATGGAACAGTTCCTGACGTGAGTACGGGAAGTGTTCACACAGGTTGTTGTTAACTTCGATACCCTGTTTCGCCAGTTCGGCGTTCAGGACCTGCGTTACCAGCGGGATACACCCGCCGCAGCCGGTACCGGCTTTGGTTTCCGCTTTCAGCGCCGCAACGGTATGGCAGCCCTTGTTGATAGCGGCAACCAGCATGCCTTTGGTGACGTCAAAACAGGAGCAAATCTGCGCGCTGTCCGGCAGTTTATCGACACCGATAGACGGCTTACCGCTGCCTGCGTGTGCTGGCAGAATCAGTGAATCCGGGTTTTCCGGCAGTTCGATGGCGTTCAGCACCAGTTGCAGCAGATTGCCGTAATCGCTGGTGTCGCCCACCAGAACCGCGCCGAGCAGGGTTTTGTTATCTTCGCTAACGATCAGGCGTTTGTAGACTTCTTTGCTTTCGTCGAGATAGACGTAGCTACGTGCGCCCGGCGTGCGCGCATGCGCGTCGCCAATACCGCCGACGTCAACGCCGAGCAGCTTCAGCTTGGCGCTCAGGTCTGCGCCTTCAAAGGCGTTTTCAGTTTCGAGAATATGGTCAACGGCAACCTGCGCCATTTTATAGCCTGGAGCGACCAGACCATACACGCGGTTGTTCCAGCTGGCGCATTCGCCGATGGCATAGATGTCCGGGTCAGATGTCTGGCAAGTGTCGTTAATGACGATCCCGCCGCGTGGCGCGACGTCCAGGCCGCACTGGGTGGCCAGTTTGTCGCGTGGACGAATACCGGTAGAGAAGACGATGAAATCGACTTCCAGTTCGCTACCGTCGGCAAAACGCATGGTTTTGCGCGCTTCGGTGCCTTCCTGAACGATCTCTTTGGTGTTTTTGCTGGTGTGCACACGCACGCCCATGCTTTCAATTTTGCGACGTAACTGCTCGCCACCCATATGATCCAGCTGTTCAGCCATCAGCATTGGGGCGAATTCAATCACGTGGGTTTCAACGCCGAGGCTTTTCAGCGCACCGGCGGCTTCCAGGCCCAGTAGACCACCGCCGACAACAGCACCGCGTTTGCTGCGGCGCGCGCAAGACTCAATCGCGTTGAGGTCTTCGATGGTGCGGTAAACGAAGCAGTCCTGGGTTTCCGAACCTTTAATCGGTGGGATCCACGGGTAAGAGCCCGTCGCCATGATCAGCTTATCGTAGTAAACCGTACGACCTGCGCTGGAGTGGATTACCTTCTCCTGGCGGTTAATGGTAATTGCGCGCTCGCCCACTAACACCTTAACGCCGTGCTTCTCGTAGAATCCTTCACGCACCAGAGAAAGCTCTTCGGCGGTGTGGTGGGAGAAGTAGGAAGACAGGTGTACGCGGTCGTACGCTTTGCGGGGTTCTTCACAGAAGACGGTAATATCAAAATTGGCAGCGTCGGATTTATCAAGAAGATCCTCAATAAAGCGATGGCCGACCATACCATTACCGATAATAGCGAGTCTGACTTTGCTCATTTTTGCCTCGATTTCTTTTCTATTACTGCCTACCTTAACGATTCAGCAACCGCGCTTATTGATGCAAATCAAATTCGCCCTTATATACTCCTTAAGAGGTATATAACTGATTTGTCAGCATTTTTATAAGTGACGGAATTATTTGGGTTTTCGTGTTTGTATAAATAGCGTACAAATTAAGGGGTTTTTGTAAGAATTGGCCTACATGACCAGTGAAAGAAGAGGAGGGCGAGAATGTGCCGGATGATGTGGGTACCATCCGGCAGTGAGATTAATGCGTTGCTGGGGCGTTATGCTGGCGATGGCGCGTGACAAACCCAAGAATAAAGCACATCACGAATACAACCGCATACAAGCCGTTAGCTGTTTGCAATGCCGCCTGCGGGCCGCTGTGTGCCACGATAGGGCCGGTGACGACGAAAGTGAGCATGGTGCCGATGGTGCCGCAGGTCAGAACGAAGTTAACCAGTTTGGGTGAGGCGACCTTAGTCTGCTGGGAGCCAAGGGTAATGATGGTGGTATAAATCGCACTGGAGAAGAAGCCCAGCGTCATAATAAACCACGGCATATGCTCTGGCGTACCGGTGATAAACAGATACATCAGGACGGTAGCCAGACCCGCCAGTACGGTCAGGATACGCTGCAAATCGAAGAAACGCAGAATAAAGCTAAATGCCCACATGCCAACCATGTAAGACATCCAGAAGTCGCTGACCAGTTTACCCGCATCGTTCAGGCTCATGCCCAGACTTTTGGCGTACTCCGGGACCCAGGAGATAAAACCCAACTGACCGAGGATGTAGCACAGCGCGGCGATCGCCAGAAACAGCACGCCAATCCCCCATTTTTCTTTTACTACCGGCGCGTCTGACTGCTGAGCGTGTTTACCCAGTGCCGGGAATTCACAACCGAAGGTCAGCAGGAAAATGGCGACGTATACGAGGCCGATGCAGGCATAGACCCAATACCATTCGATGCTGCGCGCTAACAGGAACGCGGCAACCATCGGGAAAATCATGCCGGCCATGCTGAAGAAGGAGTCAGTAAACAGCAGGCGGGAACCGCGCTGGCGACCTTCGTACATTTGAGTTACCAGGAACGTACCAATCGACATGGTAATACCGCTCACCAGGCCCAAAACAAACATGGCGGCGGAGAACAAGGCCAGGCTATGGCTGAACATCAGTCCGGCAACGGCCAGTACCATCAGGATAAAGCCGAAGCGCAACTGGGTTTTCAGTGGCACGATTTCCATTAACCATGCATTCAGAAAGATAGAGATCAGAATGCCGGCATTCAGGAAGGTGAAGGTGTTACTCATGCTGGAAACGGGCAAATGGAAGTAATCTGCGATGTTTCCCATCACCATCCCGGTGACAATTACCAACGCACCTGTCAGGGCGTAGGAGAGAAAGCTAATCCATGTGAGCTTGATGCGATTGCTGTTAGTCATGACTGGCCTGTATAGAAGTGTAAGGCGCATTGACTGCGCCGTGAGCGGGCAGATTTTAGGCGCTTTAGTGACGCATTTAAATATTTATTGGTAATAACTTGGCGCGTTACATTTTTCTATGTGATCTTGATCACATTGATACTTGCAGCCATGAGGTTACATTTGTTTCAGGTACGTAAAATTAAGTAAAGGGATGGCCTTGTCCTTGAAGGCTCTTTAGAATCAATTCACTTGCTTCATTTCTGCTCTTGTTAAGGAATTCTCATGCTCAAATCGACTCTGGCGGCTGTTGCAGCTGTTCTCGCTCTTTCTGCTCTCTCCCCCGCAGCACTGGCAGCAAAAGGTGATCCACATGTTCTGCTGACAACCTCTGCTGGTAACATTGAGCTGGAGCTGAACAGTCAGAAAGCCCCGGTTTCAGTGCAAAACTTTGTCGATTATGTCAACAGTGGTTTCTATAACAACACCACGTTCCACCGTGTGATCCCAGGCTTCATGGTGCAGGGCGGCGGTTTTACCGAGCAGATGCAGCAGAAGAAACCTAACCCGCCAATCAAGAATGAAGCCGATAACGGACTGCGTAACACTCGCGGCACGATTGCTATGGCGCGTACAGCGGATAAAGACAGCGCGACCAGCCAGTTCTTTATCAACATTGCAGATAACGCTTTCCTCGATCACGGCCAGCGCGACTTTGGCTACGCTGTTTTCGGTAAAGTTGTGAAAGGTATGGATGTCGCGGATAAGATCTCTCAGGTACAGACCCATGATGTCGGTCCATACCAGAATGTCCCGTCAAAACCGATTGTTATCCTTTCTGCTAAAGTCCTGCCGTAATCGTATCTTGCGCGGGTAGTTCTTGCCCGCGTTCCCCCCTCTCTCTGCGTAACCCGAAATTGCTGCTTATACTTGTGGCAAGTGTCGGCTCATTCAGGGAGGTCACGTGAAAAAACTCACCGATAAACAAAAGTCCAGGCTGTGGGAACAACGGCGAAACACCAATTTCCAGGCCAGCCGACGGCTGGAAGGCGTAGATATTCCACGGGTTACTCTGAGTGCTGAAGACGCCCAGGCGCGTCTTGAAGAGCTGAGGAGGCACTATGAGCGATAAATTCGGTGATGGTCGCGACCCGTATTTATATCCGGGCCTGAATGTCATGCGTAACCGTCTGGGGATTCATCAGGCGCAGCGTTTAGCGCAGGCGGCTTATGAACTGACAGCGCTGCGTGCGGCGACTATCGAATTGGGGCCGCTTAAACGGGGCTTACCGCACCTGTGCGCCATTCATCGCCAGCTGTATCGGGATATTTTTGACTGGGCGGGACACCTGCGTGAAGTCGATATTTACCAGGGCGATACTCGCTTTTGCCACTTCGCCTATATCGAGAAAGAGGGCAATGCGCTGATGCAGGACCTGGAAGATGAGTCCTGGCTGGTGGGATTACCGGAAGACAAGTTTGTCGATCGTCTTGCGCACTATTATTGCGAAATCAATGTGCTGCATCCGTTTCGCATTGGCAGTGGCCTGGCGCAGCGTATTTTCTTCGAACAGTTAGCGATTCATGCCGGGTATATGCTGAGCTGGGATGGCATTCCGGTTGAGGAGTGGAATCAGGCTAATCAGAGCGGGGCGATGGGTGACCTGTCTGCACTGCGGGCGATATTTCGTAAAGTGGTAAGCGAAGCCCCGGAAACTGAGTAGAATAGCGCGGTTCTTATGTACCGGAGCCGCCATGATCCTGCTTATTGATAACTATGATTCTTTTACCTGGAACCTGTACCAATACTTCTGCGAACTGGGCGCTGATGTCCTTGTCCGGCGCAACGACGAGCTGACGCTGGCGCAAATCGACGCGCTGAACCCGCAAAAAATCGTGATTTCCCCTGGGCCATGCACGCCGGATGACGCCGGTATCTCACTGGACGTTATTCGTCATTTCGCCGGTAAGCTTCCCTTGTTGGGTGTTTGTCTTGGCCACCAGGCGATGGCGCAGGCCTTTGGCGCGAGCGTAGTTCGGGCGGCTAAAGTGATGCACGGTAAAACCTCGCCGATTACCCATACCGGGCAGGGTGTTTTTCAGGGACTCGCTAACCCATTAACGGTGACGCGCTACCACTCTCTGGTGGTTGCCCCTGAGACGCTTCCCGAGTGCTTTGAGGTAACAGCCTGGAGTGAAACGCAGGAGATTATGGGCATTCGTCACCGCGAGTGGGATATGGAAGGGGTACAGTTTCACCCGGAGAGTATTCTCAGCGAACAGGGGCATCAGCTGCTGGCTAATTTTCTCAATCGCTGATTTGTAGTTGCTATTCAGTGATTTTTTATTCATATTTTGTGATTATAATTTCACTGGCGTTTCTGCTTAACAGGGTGGTAATGACATGGCAACTGAACAAACTGCAATTACGCGCGCGACATTCGATGAAGTGATTCTGCCGATTTATGCACCGGCTGAGTTTATCCCGGTAAAAGGAAAAGGGAGTCGAGTGTGGGATCAACAGGGCAAAGAGTATGTTGATTTCGCGGGCGGCATTGCAGTGACCGCGTTAGGGCATTGCCATCCGGCATTGGTTGAGGCGTTAAAAACCCAGGGCGAAACCCTGTGGCATACCAGCAACGTTTTTACCAACGAACCGGCGTTGCGCTTAGGCCGTAAAATCATTGATGCGACCTTTGCCGAGCGCGTGCTGTTCATGAACTCCGGTACTGAAGCCAACGAAACCGCCTTTAAGCTGGCGCGCCACTATGCCTGCGTGCGTCATAGCCCGTTCAAAACCAAAATTATTGCCTTCCATAATGCGTTTCACGGCCGTTCGCTGTTTACCGTATCCGTTGGTGGGCAGCCGAAATACTCCGACGGCTTTGGGCCAAAACCGGCGGATATCATCCATGTCCCGTTTAACGATCTGCATGCGGTCAAAGCGGTGATGGACGATCATACCTGCGCGGTGGTGGTTGAGCCTATTCAGGGAGAGGGCGGCGTCACTGCGGCAACGCCGGAATTCCTGCAAGGTTTGCGTGAACTTTGTGACCAGCACCAGGCGCTGTTGGTATTTGATGAAGTGCAGAGCGGGATGGGGCGTACCGGCGATTTGTTTGCCTATATGCACTACGGCGTGACGCCGGATATCCTCACCAGCGCGAAGGCGCTCGGTGGCGGCTTCCCGGTAAGCGCGGTGTTGACCACTCAGGAGATTGCCTCCGCGTTCCACGTGGGTTCGCACGGCTCCACCTACGGCGGTAACCCGCTGGCCTGCGCGGTAGCGGGGGCAGCGTTTGATATCATCAACACGCCGGAGGTGCTGGGAGGCATTCAGGCCCGGCGTCAGGCGTTTGTCCAGCATTTGCACAAGATTGATCAACAGTTCGACATTTTCAGCGATATTCGCGGGATGGGGCTGCTGATTGGCGCCGAGCTGAAGCCGCAGTTTAAAGGCCGGGCGCGCGATTTCCTCTATGCCGCCGCACACGAAGGGGTGATGGTGCTGAACGCCGGGCCGGACGTGATGCGTTTCGCGCCGTCGCTGGTGGTGGAGCAGGCGGATATCGATGAAGGGATGCAGCGTTTCGCGCAGGCGGTAGCGAAGGTGGTGGGCTGATTGCCGGATGGCGGCGCGCGCGCCTTATCCGGCCTACAGGGTAAGGTGTGATTCGTTGGCCGGATAAGCGTAGCGCATCCGGCAAATCTCTTAACCCTTCATGTCCCGTAGTCGGCGGCTCAGCCAGATCCCGTGGTGCGGTCGCTGACGCCATGCTACCGACGAAATGGTATGCATGGTGTTCAGATGCCCAAGAACCCGCTGCAGATGCTGCTCAAGGGTGCTTAACGGACCATGGGACAGCATCTCTGGCGCTTCGAGAATATTCACATCTCCCGAGCTTCCCGGCCCATCATATTCCAGCCGCTGCTGACAGCGCTGGAGTGCAATTTCACAGGACTCCAGATACCGCTGCGCCAAATCCGGCGTCAGCATCGTATGTTCCCTTGCCAGCGTGGTCATCGCGTTGATGTGTTCAACGATGAACTGGCTGTGCGTGACCCACAGTTTCATATCTGCAAGGTAGTGCGAGTTAAATCCTGGCTCCTGCATTGCCTGGTTCAGCGAGTTGAACAGCGTGTTTTGCGTCTGGTTGACGCGCATGCGTTGATACGCCAGCGGCGTGGCCTGTGGATCGTTGCTGAGGATCAGACGAATGGCCTCCTGGTCGGCTTCTAGCGCATCGTGGGCGTTCTTACGCAGCAGACCGCTCTGCCACTGTGGCCACAGCCAGAGCGTGCCGCCAAAGGCGATTAAGCAGCCAATCACCGTATCGACAAACCGCGGCACGATAAACTCTTCCCCGTTCAGCGTCAGCAGTTGCAGGGTGTATACCGCCGTTACCGTAAAACCGACGGTAGCCCAGCCGTAGTTTTTACGGATGATCAGATAACTCACCAGAGTGATCAGCAGCATGGCCGCCAGCGTGAAACCTTCGGGAATATGAAAGTGCAACGTGACGCCGGCAATAACCAGTCCAACGAGCGTACCTACGGAACGGTGTAAGATGCGCACCCGGGTCGCCCCGTAGCCATTTTGCGTAACAAACAGGACTGTCATCAAAATCCAGTAAGGCTTTGGCAGGTGTAAGGCGCTGCCCATCAGGCTGGCGATACTCAACATAACGCTGATGCGTCCGGCATTGCGCAGCGCTGGGGATTTCAACGACAGGTAGTTTTTCAGGGCAGGGATCAGCGGCAACCGACGCTGCTTGTCAGCCATTAAGTCACGGGCATACAGCGGGCGCTGGGTCCGTAGCACGCGGGCAATACGGCTGAAGTGCCAGTAGCAAAATTGCCCCACCGGATTGTCCGGATGCTGCCTGGCGATTTTCTCCAGCGTGCCAATCTGCTTTTCCATCGAGAAACGGGTCGGCAAGCGGTGATACAAAATATCATCGGCCAGTACCCGAAGGCGTTCGGCGACGGTTCGCGCGTTCCAGCGAATTACCTGCTCCGCGTGGCTACGCTCAACCAGTTTTTGCACTTCTTCTGGCTGGTGGAGGCTAACGGAAATATGCTCCTGTAAATCCAGCGCCTCCTGAAAGGCACGCAGCAGGCGTTTGTATTCGTTGTTGTGATGTGCCGACAGCATATGCATTTGCTGATAGCACTGAGTAATCAGATCCACCGCCTTTTGTTGGCGAACCAGCAGGGGAGGCAGCGCTTTTTCTGGGTCGGCATGCTGGGTCAGCATGCTGTACTTGGCTTCACAGTAATCGGCTAATTCACGGTACAGCAAGCTGAGCGATTCGCGGAGCGGTTGCTCGCGCCACATCCAGAACCAGAACCAGTTGAACAGGCCATACCATAACGTGCCCAGCGCGTAGATCAGCAGCGGCTCCCAGACGGGCATATTCCCGGCCAGGCTGAGCGTGAAAATCGCCGCGATAAGCGAGGCTGGCAGTAATCGCGCATGCAAGGGGCTTAGCTCGGCGGTTACGCCAAGAATGAGCGTCAGGCCGGTGAGGATCAATGGTAGCGGTATAGTTTGCGCAAGCAGTAGCTGCATGATCAAGCTGCACCCGGCAAACAGCGATGCACCAATGACTAAGCGTTTGAAAAAGCGCTTGTGCGGGGTATCAAGACCGGCAATGTTGCAGCAGGCAGGGACGAGGGAAAAGAGAAGCCCCAAATGAAGCTGACCGATGATCAGACCAACAGCCACAGGTAAACATAGCACCAGCGTTTGTCGTAGTGCGTAGTTGATCTCTGGGTGGTATATCAGTCTTCGCCACATCGGAGTAAACAAAAGTGGCGCATTACTGGGTAACGCGCCACTTCGATGGGGTTAACGCGTGCCGTAGACGACGATGGTCTTACCGTGTGCGGAGATCAGGTTCTGATCTTCCAGCATCTTCAGAATACGACCGACGGTCTCACGGGAGCAGCCAACGATCTGGCCGATTTCCTGACGGGTGATTTTAATCTGCATGCCGTCCGGGTGGGTCATCGCATCAGGCTGTTTCGCCAGATTCAGCAGAGTCTGCGCGATACGACCGGTTACGTCGAGGAAGGCAAGGTTGCCCACTTTTTCAGACGTGACCTGCAGACGACGAGCCATCTGAGAAGACAGGCGCATCAGAATATCCGGGTTGACCTGGATTAATTGGCGAAATTTTTTGTAGGAAATTTCAGCGACTTCACATGCGGTTTTGGCACGTACCCAGGCGCTACGTTCCTGACCTTCTTCGAAGAGGCCTAATTCACCAATAAAATCGCCCTGATTCAGATAAGAAAGGATCATTTCTTTCCCTTCTTCATCTTTGATCAGCACTGCCACGGAGCCTTTAACGATGTAATACAACGTTTCCGCTTTTTCACCCTGGTGAATCAGCGTGCTCTTCGATGGGTACTTATGAATATGGCAATGAGACAAGAACCATTCGAGAGTCGGGTCTGTTTGCGGTTTGCCAAGCACCATGCGCGGTTATCCTCTGTTATAAGCTGTCTCCAGAGCCAGAAAACGACGCTGCCTCTGGGTTTGCAAAAATATGCTTCCCGCTACCTGGGAAAGGGGCTGTCAAAAATATACTGCAGCCTGTAATGTGATGTCCTCTGCATACATGCAGTACGTCAATGTATTACTGTAGCATCCCGTCTGTTTTAGCATAGCTTTCGCCGTGTGTCTCCTGGTGTCTCGCTTCAGCATGACGCAGGTCGCCTTCCGTTGCGAGAATTGTTATGTGCGCGTAATCTGTCAGGAAAATTGAAACATTGGAGTTACGAAATATGCAAGCGCGTGTAAAGTGGGTTGAGGGGTTAACCTTCCTCGGTGAGTCCGCCTCTGGCCACCAAATTTTGATGGACGGTAACTCCGGTGATAAAGCGCCGAGCCCGATGGAAATGGTATTAATGGCTGCTGGCGGTTGTAGCGCAATTGATGTGGTATCGATCCTGCAAAAGGGTCGTCAGGATGTGACCAACTGTGAAGTGAAGCTGACTTCAGAGCGTCGTGATGAAGCGCCGCGCCTGTTTACCCACATCAACCTGCATTTCATCGTAACGGGTAACGATCTGAAAGATGCGTCTGTCTCCCGCGCCGTCGATCTTTCCGCGGAAAAATACTGCTCCGTGGCGTTGATGCTGGAAAAGGCAGTGAATATTACCCATTCCTATGAAGTGGTTGCTGCTGCGTGATGCCATGCCTGATGGCGTTACACTTATCAGGCCTACAGGATATAAACGCGTAGGCCGGATAAGGCATCAACCACCATCCGGCAAAAGACTACATCACTCGATCTTCTTACCTTCCATCAGTCGCTGTACCAGCGGCAGCATAATCAATTCCATCGCCAGACCCATCTTGCCGCCAGGTACGACTAACGTATTGATATGGGAAATGAATGAGCCCTGCAGCATGGCCAGTAACCAGGGATAATCGATCCCTTCCAGGTTACGAAAATGAATCACGACAAAGCTTTCATCCAGTGATGGAATGCTCTTAGCGGCAAAGGGGTTGGAGGTATCGACGGTCGGTACGCGCTGGAAGTTAATATGCGTCCGGGAAAACTGCGGCGTGATGTAATTGATGTAATCGTCCATTGAACGTACCACCGAGTCCATCACCGCTTCACGCGAATGTCCACGCTCGCTGGTATCGCGGGTCAGCTTCTGGATCCATTCCAGGTTTACGATCGGCACCACGCCAACCAGCAGATCGACATGCCGGGCCACGTTTTGCTGTGGGGTGACGACACCGCCGTGCAGCCCTTCGTAGAACAGTACATCCGTCGGTTCAGGCAGCGGCTGCCAGGGCGTGAATGTCCCCGGAACCTGGTTCCACGGTACGGCCTCATCGTAAGTGTGCAGATATTTTCGCGACTGGCCTTTGCCCGTCTGACCGTATTCGATGAAAGTTTGTTCCAGCAGACCGAAGTCATTCGCTTCGGGGCCAAAATAGCTGATATGCCGCCCGGCATCGCGCGCTTTGCGAATCGCCATGTCCATTTCCGGACGGGTATAGCGATGAAAACTGTCACCTTCCACCTCGGCGGCGCGCAGATTTAACTGCGCGAAAATTTTACGAAACGCGAGGCTGGTGGTGGTGGTCCCCGCGCCGCTGGATCCTGTTACCGCAATCACCGGATGTTTGGCAGACATAACAACTCCATGAAATGGTTGTAATTATAGTAAAGTCGGCCGGCGGCTACGGATTACTCGTGAATCTGCTTCCTCGGCATAATGTTGACCGTTTCATGCAGTTCAGACCACACCAGCACGGCTTCACCTGATTGTAGTTGGCGTTTGACGTCGGCGACTTTTTGTTCGAGCGAGCGTTCATGTTCACCATAATCGGTGCCTTCGCGCAAGACAAAGCTTTCAATCAAATTGTCCAGCGCGTCCGGGGAGATATCTTGCCAGGGGATAATCATGATGATGCCTCCAGATACGTTGTCAGCCAGTCCGGGATTCTTGATTCCAGCCACATCACAGGACGGCGCACCGTGCCACCTATAAATCCGACGTGGCCGCCGTGTTCAGTAAGCTGGTACTCCACCTGTGAGGGCAGATTTTCCGGTTTCGGGATCACATGATGATCCATAAACGGATCGTCTTTCGCATGGATAATCAGCGTTGGTTTGGCGATCCGATTGAGCAACGGCATGGCGCTGCACTGGCGGTAATAGTCTATAGCATCGGCGAAACCGTGAATTTTGGCGGTGATTAGATCGTCAAAATCGCGAATGCGGCGCAAAGATTTCAACTGGGCCAGACTCACCGGCAGCGAACCTGGATAAGCTTCAAGCTTCCGTGAGGCATTGGCTTTCAACAGATTGAGCAGGTAGCGCTGGTAGACCCGGGAGAAGCCCTTGTCCATATGGTAACTACAGGCTTCCAGCACGAAAGGCGCAGAAACGATAACCGCCGCATCTATCGGAATATCGTTGCCTTCTTTTGCCAGCAGGCAAGCCAGCATATTTCCACCGAGTGAATAACCTACCGCCGCGGTCGGTACGCGACCGAACTCACGCTCCAGCCAGTGTAAAAACCAGGTGCCATCTTCTGTTTCACCGGAGTGATAAATACGGTTCAGACGATTGGGTTCGCCGCTGCAACCGCGAAAATGCATTACCACGCCCAGCCAGCCGCGCTTTTGTGCTGCTTCAATCAGGCCATGTGCGTAGGGGCTGTTCAGACTGCCTTCCAGACCGTGAAAAACCACCAGGCGCGGTTTGTGTTTCGCCTGTTGCGGATCTTCGCTCCACGCCAGATCGACGAAATCACCGTCGGGCAATTCCAGACGCTGCCAGTGGGCGTCGAACTTCACCTTGCGGCGAATTAAACGCGGCAGCATCGTCTGCAGATGGCGGTTACTGATACCGCGCATCGGGCGGAATTCTCGCGAATCGTCGGTAGGTGGGGTCATTTCTGTGGACGTGATTTCAACCATAACACCGGAGCAATTAATAATCGGAAAGAATAACTATACCGCGCACAGCGCGTGCGGGTTAGCCAATATGTGATTTTGTCGCTAGTCAGTCAGCAGGTTACGCGAGAAAAGATGAAAATCGACGTTGGGTTTACGTCGCCACAGGCGGGCTTTACGCGTCCCTGTCGCCACGCTTTCTCCGGTATCTTCAAACATTCCTGACGCTTCAAAGCGACGAATCAGACTTTTACGCTGGATCGACTGGCCGAGGATCACCTCAGTGGCTTCGAGCAGTTGCCCATGGGTAAATGTTTCCGGCAAGCAGTATACGGGCAGGAGCGAGTACATCGTTTTTTGCCGTAAGCGGTGTAGCGCCGCGGTAATAATTTTCTCGTGATCAAACGCGAGTGAATAGTTTTTCAGTTCATCAACCGGCACCCAACGGGCATTGCTGACGCTGGCGATATGGGGCGCGCAGTCTACCCAGGCGATTAGTGCAAACCAGGTGACCGTCAGGCTCCAGCCGCGCGGGTCACGATCAGGGCCGGAAAAGGTATCCAGTTGTTCCAGCCACGAAGGCGAAACGCCTGTTTTTTCGGTGAGTTTGCGCAGCGCGGTGGCGCGGGTTGAATCATCGTTTTTGATATCAATAAAGCCGCCGGGTAATCCCCAACGCCCTTTTTGCGGCTGGTTTGCCCGCTCGACCAGTAATACGCACAGCGCCTGCTGATGCAGGGTAAATAACACGCTATCTACCGTCACCAGAGGTGAAGGGAAGCGGCTGGCATCGTACTGATTCAGGTAGTCGGCTTCGGTGGTCATAAGGTACTCACGATGATTTGTAACGCTGACAAGTGTACCAGCCCGACACCCGGGGGCAAGGTTCGTTTTTTCTCATTGCTTATCAGTGGATTAGCTCACGGCTTAAAAATAATTCATTTTATGCTTGCTTAATATGTGTCATAGGGACATTATTAATTGTGTCGAAGGGACACAATTAAGGGGGGAGCGCGATGAACATAAAATTGACACTAACTTTGGACGACCAGACCTATGCCGTTGCCAGCGGTGTTTTTCCTGATGGTGCTGTCTGGTTAAAAGTCACCGATGCGTTGCCAACCTTTGCTCGCCTGATGCGAATCCGTGCCACGGCTATGCGCGATATGAACGATTTTATGCTGCTGGCGCAACTGGTTGAGGCGGTATGTCATCAGACCGATGTACTGGTCAGCCATCTCGACCTCCCCTGGCTGCCGTGGGCGCGTCAGGACAGACATATGGTCTCGGGTGACAGCTTTGCGCTGAAAGTCTTCGCCAGTCAGCTTAATACGTTGAAATTTGACAAGGTTAACGTGCTCGACCCGCACAGCGATGCGGCGGCGGCTGCAATCGACAACTTTGTGGCGATCCCCCAGGAGGTCTGCCTGATGCAAAGCGCGTCATTATCGCGGCTGTTTCAGCAAAACGCGCTGATGCTGGTTGCTCCCGATGCGGGATCGCTGAAGAAGATTGATGCCGTAGCCAGAGTGGCCGGTGTGGAGCAGTACGCCATCCTGAGTAAAAAACGTGATGTGGCAAGCGGCAGCCTGACGGGATTTGCGTTATTGGCCGGAGACGTCAGGGGTAGGGATCTGCTGATTGTTGACGATCTGTGTGACGCAGGCGGTACGTTTATAGGCTCTGCACAGGTGTTACGTAATGCTGGCGCCCGCAGTGTCAGCCTGTATGTCACCCACGGTATCTTTTCTAAAGGCGTTGATCACCTGTTTGCAAACGGTATTGACGCTATCTACACCACCACCTCTTTAGCTGCCCCAGCGTTGGTACATCCGCAGCTTGAGCTTATCGATATTGACGCGATTTACCGCGCCTGAGGGAGAGACTGATTATGAAAATGAACCCGATTCTGGCTATCGACGGCTACAAAGTTTCTCATCGCGTACAGTATCCGCAGGGTACCCATCGCGTGTATTCCAACTTTACCCCGCGCAGCGATCGCTTTTTCTCCTCGCCGTTGGCGGATGGCAAACTGGTATTCTTCGGCCTGCAGGGTTTTATGCAGTGGTTTTTAGTCGACCTGTTTAATGAGGCGTTCTTTGCCCGCCCGGAAGACGAGGTGGTCAGCGAATACAAACAGGTCATGGACAGCTATCTGGGCAAAGATGCGGTGGCGGTGGACCATATTCGTGCACTGCATCAGTTGGGCTATCTGCCGCTGCACATCAAGGCGCTGGACGAAGGCAGCAAAATCCCGATGGCGGTACCGGTTTTAACTATCATCAACACCCAACCCGAGTTTTTCTGGCTGGTGAATTACCTGGAGACCGTGCTGTCGGCGGAGCTGTGGAAGGCGTCAACCAACGCCACGATAGCTCACCACTACCGCAAAATCTGCGCACGCTGGGCAGAGAAAACCTGTAGCGACCTGACGCACCTTGACTTCCAGTGCCATGACTTTTCCTTTCGCGGTATGTCCGGATTACAGGACACCATGCAGGCGGGCAGTGGGCATTTGTTGAGCTTTAAAGGGACCGACAGTATTCCATCTCTGCTGTACGTCCGCGATTACTACACCGACGGCGAGCCCTATTTTATCGGCGCCAGCATTCCGGCTACCGAACACAGCGTGATGTGTATGGGTGAGCGCGAGCATGAGATTGAAACCTTCCGCCGCCTGATTGCCGATCTCTACCCGCAAGGATTTGTATCGATAGTCTCTGATACCTGGGACTACTGGCAGGTGCTGACGGAATATACCCGCGAACTGAAGAACATCATTCTGGCGCGTGAAGGTCGGGTGGTATTCCGTCCGGATAGCGGCAACCCGGTTGAGATCCTGTGTGGTACTGGCGAAGATGAGGATACCCGCAGCGATCGTACCGCTCAGGAGAAAGGGTCCGTGGAAGTGCTGTGGGAGATTTTTGGCGGCACGATTAACGCCAAAGGTTACAAGGTGCTCGACCCGCATGTCGGACTGATTTATGGCGACTCCATCACCCTTGAGCGAGCGAATGAGATCCTGCGTCGTCTGGAAGCGAAAGGATTTGCCAGTTCAAACGTCGTGTTTGGCGTTGGTTCTTTTACTTATCAATACAACACACGTGACACCTTTGGTTTTGCGATGAAAGCGACGTGGGGAGAAGTCGACGGCAAAGGCCGGACGATTTTTAAAGAACCGAAAACTGATAATGGTCTGAAACGTTCAGCCCGTGGTCTGCTTCGCGTCACACGTGATGAGCAAGGGGAACTGCGTCTGCATGACGAACAGACCTGGGAGCAAGAGCAGGAAGGGGAGCTGAAAACTCGTTTTCTCAACGGCAAGCTGTTTAACCGTGAGCATTTCGACGAAATTCGCCAGCGTCTGGCGACACAGGGATAATTCAACATAATTGCCGGATGAGACGTGTTGGCGTCGGATCCGGCAATGATGACTACTCGGCCAGCATCTGCTCAAGCTGTTCCTGAGCCTCCAGCCAGGCCATTTCACACTCTTCCAGCCCGGATTTCGCACTGGCCTGCTGCTGCAAACAGGCGGTAAGTTCGGCTTTGCGACTTTGGTCGTACAGTTCGCTGTCGCCGAGTTTTTCTTCCGCCTGCGCCAGCTGTGCGTGCAGTTTCTCCATCTCTTTTTCCAGACGGGTAATCTCTTTACGCAGCGGCTGCGTCAGGGAGCGCAGTTCCGCTTCGCGGCGCTTCTGGTCTTTACGCGCCTGGGCGCTGTTAACGCTCTCTTTCGCCGGTTCGTCGCCCTGGTTTTCCTGTTTCTGGACATCGCTCAGCCACTGCTGATAATCCTCTAAATCGCCATCAAACGGCTCGACTTTCTTGTCGTGTACCAGATAGAGGTCGTCGGTGGTGGAGCGGATCAGGTGACGGTCGTGCGAGACGACAACCAGCGCGCCTTCAAAATCGATCAGCGCCTCGGTCAGCGCCTGACGCATATCCAAGTCCAGGTGGTTGGTTGGTTCATCGAGCAGCAGCAGGTTAGGGCGCTGCCAGACGATCAATGCCAGTACCAGACGCGCTTTTTCGCCACCGGAGAAGCGGCGTGTCTCTTCGCTGACTTTGTCGCCCTGGAAGCCGAATCCACCCAGGTAGTCACGCAGTTTCTGCTCCAGTTCCTGCGGCGCCATGCGTGCCAGATGCTGAATGGGTGATTCATCGGCGCGTAAAAACTCCAGCTGGTGCTGCGCGAAGTAGCCCAGTTTGATGCCTTTCGCCAGGCCAATCTCACCGCTGATTGGGGCCAGTTCGCCGGCCAGCAGCTTAATCAGTGTCGATTTACCCGCGCCGTTGCGACCGAGCAGGCCGATGCGGGAACCCGGCACCAGATTCAGTTTGATCGAATCGAGAATGACGCGATCGCCGTAGCCAGCGCTAACCTTTTCCATCTTCAGCAGCGGGTTTGGCAGGCTTTCCGGCTCACGGAAGCTGAAGTGGAACGGGTTATCCACGTGCGCTGGGGCAATCAGCTCCATGCGTTCCAGCATTTTGATACGGCTCTGTGCCTGCTTCGCTTTCGTTGCTTTAGCGCGGAAACGATCGATATAGCTTTGCAGATGCGCCACGCGCTCCTGCTGGCTTTCGTACATTGCCTGTTGCTGTGCGAGGCGGGTCGCACGCTGGATTTCAAACGCACTGTAGTTGCCGGTGTACTCGAACATGGTTTGCTGTTCGATATGAATAATTTTATCCACCACCGGATCGAGGAAGTCGCGATCGTGGGAGATCAAAATCAGCGTGCCCTGATAGCTTTTCAGCCATCTTTCCAGCCAGATCACCGCGTCGAGATCGAGGTGGTTGGTGGGTTCATCGAGCAGCAGTAGGTCTGAACGGCAAATCAGCGCCTGGGCCAGGTTGAGACGCATACGCCAGCCACCGGAGAAGTCGCTGACTGGGCGCTCAAGCTGTTCGTTGGAGAAGCCGAGGCCATGCAGCAGGCTGGCGGCGCGTGAGCGCACGGTCCATGCGTCGATGGCATCCAGCTTGCCATGGACGGTGGCAATGGCATGTCCATCGTTACGTTCGTTGGCGTCGTTCAACTGCGCTTCCAGTTGACGATACTCGCGGTCGCCGTCAATGACGTACTCCAGCGCGGGCTGTGGTAAAGCAGGCGTTTCCTGATTCACCCACGCGAGCTGCCAGTTTCCCGGATAGGTAAATCCTCCAGCGTCGGCGCTGAGTTCATTTTTCAGCAATGCCAGCAGGGTAGATTTACCGCAGCCATTTTTACCCACCAGGCCAACCTTCTGCCCAGGATTAATGGTGGCCGTGGCATTGTCCAGCAAGACGCGCACGCCGCGACGAATTTGTAACGATGAGAAAACAATCATAAGGCGCCGTATGTTCAGACTATGTTAATTTATCATTATGATAATGTAATGCGTGGGCCGTTTGCCGCACCGAGGCGCAATGGTAGCCCAAAACGTCGAAAATAGACAAAAGACAAAACCGGGAGGGGGATGATGTTCCAGCCAGCGAAAGTCTTGCTGCTGTATGCCCATCCGGAATCTCAGGACTCGGTCGCGAACCGTGTTCTGCTTAAACCGGCCATGCAGCTCAGCAATGTTACCGTGCACGACCTTTACGCGCACTATCCTGATTTTTTTATCGATATTCCGCATGAACAGGCGCTGCTGCGTGAGCATGATGTGATTGTTTTTCAGCACCCACTCTATACCTATAGCTGTCCGGCGCTGTTAAAGGAATGGCTTGACCGCGTACTGAGCCGCGGATTTGCCAGCGGTCCCGGAGGGAATCAACTGGCGGGAAAGTACTGGCGTAGTGTTATCACTACCGGAGAACCGGAAAGTGCCTACCGCTATGACGCGCTAAACCGTTATCCAATGAGCGATGTGCTGCGTCCTTTCGAGCTAACGGCCGGTATGTGCCGCATGCACTGGATGAGCCCAATTATCGTTTACTGGGCCAGACGGCAAACGAAGCAGGAGCTGGACAGCCATGCGAAAGCGTATGGTGACTGGCTGGCGAATCCGATCCCTGTGGGAGGCCGCTGATGGAAGGTTCTGATTTATTGACAGCGGGAGTGTTGTTCCTCTTCGCGGCAGTGGCTGCAGTTCCCCTGGCCTCAAAGCTGGGTATTGGTCCGGTGCTGGGTTACTTGCTAGCGGGTATTGCTATCGGCCCGTGGGGATTAGGATTTATCAGCGATGTGGATGAAATCCTGCACTTTTCTGAGCTGGGCGTAGTCTTTCTGATGTTCATCATTGGGCTGGAACTTAATCCCGCCAAACTGTGGCAACTGCGGCGTTCAATTTTTGGCGTCGGTGCCGCGCAGGTGATGCTGAGCGCGGTGGTGCTGGCCGGATTATTGATGCTCACTGCGTTCTCCTGGCAGGCGGCAGTGGTTGGCGGCATTGGTCTGGCGATGTCATCGACCGCTATGGCGCTACAGTTAATGCGCGAAAAAGGCATGAACCGCAGTGAATCCGGACAACTGGGTTTTTCGGTGCTGCTGTTTCAGGATCTGGCGGTGATCCCCGCGCTGGCACTGGTTCCGCTGCTGGCGGGTTCTGCTGACGAACATTTTGACTGGATCAAAGTGGGAATGAAGGTGCTGGCCTTTGCCGGCATGCTGATTGGCGGTCGCTATTTGCTGCGTCCGGTTTTCCGCTTTATTGCGGATTCTGGCGTGCGGGAAGTGTTCACCGCTGCCACGCTGCTGTTGGTGCTGGGTTCTGCTTTATTTATGGATGCGCTGGGGCTGTCAATGGCGCTGGGAACGTTTATCGCGGGCGTGCTGCTGGCGGAAAGCGAATACCGACATGAGCTGGAAACGGCAATCGATCCGTTTAAAGGCCTGTTGCTCGGGCTGTTTTTTATCTCCGTTGGCATGTCGCTCAACCTCGGCGTGCTCTACACCCATATTCTGTGGGTGGCAGCGAGCGTGATCGTGCTGGTGGTCGTAAAAATGCTGGTGCTGTATGTGCTGGCACGTCTTAACGGCATGAGAAGCTCTGAACGGATGCAATTTGCCGGGGTTTTAAGTCAGGGTGGTGAATTCGCTTTCGTGCTGTTTTCAACGGCATCCTCGCAACGGCTGTTTCAGGGCGACCAAATGGCGTTGTTGCTGGTGACCGTCACGCTGTCGATGATGACCACGCCGCTGGTGATGAAGCTGATCGACAAATGGCTCTCCCGCCAGTTTAACGGCACGGATGAGGAAGATGAAAAACCCTGGGTGGAAGATGATAAACCGCAGGTGATTGTGGTGGGGTTTGGGCGTTTTGGTCAGGTTATTGGTCGCCTGTTGATGGCCAATAAAATGCGCATTACCGTTTTGGAGCGGGATATCAGCGCGGTGAATCTGATGCGTAAATATGGCTATAAGGTTTATTACGGTGATGCCACGCAGGTGGAACTGTTGCGCTCCGCAGGGGCAGAGGCGGCTCAGTCTATTGTTATTACCTGTAATGAGCCTGAAGACACCATGAAACTGGTGGAACTGTGCCAACAGTATTTTCCGCATTTGCATATTCTTGCGCGAGCGCGCGGACGTGTAGAGGCGCATGAGTTATTACAGGCTGGTGTGACGCAGTTTTCCCGCGAAACGTTCTCCAGTGCGCTGGAGTTGGGGCGTAAGACGCTGGTTACACTGGGAATGCATCCACACCAGGCTCAGCGCGCTCAGCTGCATTTTCGGCGGCTGGATATGCGCATGCTGCGGGAGCTGATCCCCATGCATACAGATACGGTACAAATCTCTCGAGCCAGGGAAGCCCGGCGCGAGCTGGAGGAAATTTTCCAACGAGAGATGCAGCAAGAGCGACGTCAGCTGGATGGCTGGGATGAATTTGAGTAGAGGATAACCATGGCAATTCGTAAACGTTTTATCGCAGGTGCAAAATGTCCGTCCTGCCAGTCGCAGGATACGCTGGCGATGTGGCGCGAAAATAATATCGATATTGTTGAGTGTGTTAAGTGCGGTCATCAGATGCGGGAAGCAGATAAAGAGGCGCGCGAGCACGTTCGCAAAGAAGAGCAAGTGATCGGGATTTTTCATCCGGACTAGCGATATGGCGCAGCTTTTTTTAAGCTAGAGGGTACACGGGTGCAGAATTCCGCTACAATCTGCGCCACTATTCTTTCCATGCTCAGGAGATATCATGAAAGTAGCAAAGGACCTGGTGGTCAGCCTGGCCTATCAGGTACGTACAGAAGACGGTGTGTTGGTTGATGAGTCTCCGGTGAGTGCACCGCTGGACTACCTGCATGGTCACGGTTCCCTGATTTCTGGCCTGGAAACAGCGCTGGACGGTCATGAAGTTGGCGACAAATTCGATGTTGCTGTTGGCGCAAACGACGCATACGGTCAGTACGACGAAAACCTGGTGCAGCGCGTTCCTAAAGACGTCTTCATGGGCGTTGACGAACTGCAGGTTGGCATGCGTTTCCTGGCTGAAACTGACCAGGGTCCAGTACCGGTAGAAATTACCGAAGTGGAAGACGACCACGTTGTGGTTGACGGTAACCACATGCTGGCTGGCCAGAATCTGAAATTCAACGTAGAAGTTGTTGCTATCCGCGAAGCGACCGAAGAAGAACTGGCTCACGGCCACGTTCACGGTGCGCACGGTCACGACCACGATCATGACCACGGTCATGACGGTTGCTGCGGTGGTCACGGCCACGGTCACGACCATGGTCACGAGCACGGCGGCGAAGGCTGCTGCGGCGGTGGCGGTAAAGGTAACGGCGGCGGCTGCGGTTGCCACTGATCGGTATGATTGCCTGATGGCGCTACGCTTATCAGGCCTACCGTAGGCCGGATAAGACGTTTACGTCGTCATCCGGCACAAAAAAGCGGGGATATCCCCGCTTTTTTTACGTCTCAATAATGTGGCGGCGGGGTCTCTTCAGACTGCGACGCAATGTGGGACGGCTGCGTTGCTTTGAGCTTTTCCGTCAGCAGACGCAGATGGTCGCGCAGTTTGGCCATTTCCAGTTCATGCGCGGTCACCGTCACGTTGAGCTCTTCAATGGTGATCTCCTGAAATGCCAGGCGACTTTCCAGTTCAGCCAGGCGAGTTTCCATTGTTGTATCCTGCATGATTCACCTCTTTCTTTTTTCTCCGGCAGATCGCGGACTGCGGCGAATTCTACTTAACTTTGCCTGTTTGCACAGCACTCAATCTTCGGTAACGAAACTAATTTAAACAAAAAGAGTCTGAAAAGTGGTGATAATAGGGCGTGCCTGTATGTTGATTTGTTCTGCAACGCTTTATAGTACATTTTTATGTTAGCTAACCTTGGGGTGAGATGCCCCGGCCCTGGAGATATGGATGAAATCACTGTTTAAAGTAACGCTGCTGGCGACCACAATGGCTGTTGCTCTGCATGCCCCGATCACCTTCGCTGCTGATGCTGCGAAACCAGCCGCTACTGCTGACAGCAAAGCAGCATTCAAGAATGACGACCAAAAAGCCGCTTACGCGCTGGGCGCGTCCCTGGGTCGTTATATGGAAAACTCTCTGAAAGAGCAGGAAAAACTGGGCATCAAACTGGATAAAGATCAGCTGATCGCTGGTGTTCAGGATGCGTTTGCAGACAAGAGCAAACTGTCTGACCAGGAAATCGAACAAACTCTGCAGGCGTTTGAAGCGCGCGTGAAGAGCTCCGCTCAGGCGAAAATGGAAAAAGACGCGGCTGACAACGAAGCCAAAGGTAAAGTTTACCGCGAGAAATTTGCTAAAGAGAAAGGCGTTAAAACCTCTTCTACTGGCCTGGTCTACAAAGTAGAGAAAGAAGGTACTGGCGCTGCACCGAAAGACAGCGATACCGTGGTAGTCAACTACAAAGGTACGCTGATCGATGGTAAAGAGTTTGATAACTCCTACACCCGTGGTGAGCCGCTGTCTTTCCGTCTTGACGGTGTCATCCCAGGCTGGACTGAAGGCCTGAAAAACATCAAGAAAGGCGGCAAAATCCAGCTGGTTATCCCACCGGATCTGGCTTACGGCAAAACGGGCGTCCCGGGTATTCCAGCCAACTCTACGCTGGTCTTTGATGTTGAACTGTTAGACATCAAACCGGCACCGAAAGCTGACGCGCAGCCAGATGCTGCACCGGCAGATAAAGCTGCCGACAGCAGCAAAAAATAAGCTAACAGAAACCGCCGCCCACAGGGCGGCGGTTTTTTATTATCGACAGGATATAATTAATACTGGAAAGCGCCTTGTGCGCTGTATTACTTTAGATGCCCCTATAATAGTGATGAGCCTGCCCTGACAACATAACGACAGGCTCCTGAAAAGGAGTGCTTTTTTTCATGTCCAGGTCGCTTTTAACCAACGAAACCAGTGAGCTAGATTTGCTGGATCAACGTCCTTTCGATCAAACCGACTTCGATATCCTCAAATCCTACGAAGCGGTAGTGGACGGGTTGGCGATGCTCATTGGTTCCCATTGTGAAATCGTATTGCACTCTTTGCAGGATTTGAAATGCTCGGCCATCCGCATTGCTAACGGTGAACACACGGGCCGTAAAATTGGCTCACCGATTACTGACCTTGCGTTGCGTATGCTGCATGATATGACGGGTGCGGATAGCAGCGTGTCGAAGTGTTACTTCACACGTGCGAAAAGCGGTGTCTTGATGAAGTCGGTGACGATTGCCATTCGCAACCGTGAGCATCGCGTGATTGGTCTGCTGTGCATCAACATGAACCTTGATGTTCCTTTCTCGCAGATAATGAATACCTTTATCCCACCGGAAACCCCGGAAGTGGGCTCTGCCGTCAACTTCGCTTCTTCGGTGGAAGATCTGGTTACCCAGACGCTGGAATTCACGATCGAAGAAGTGAATGCCGATCGCAATGTTTCCAACAACGCGAAGAACCGCCAGATCGTCCTGAATTTATATGAGAAAGGCATCTTCGATATTAAAGATGCCATCAATCAGGTCGCCGATCGGCTGAACATCTCCAAACATACGGTCTACCTCTATATTCGTCAGTTCAAAAGCGGCGATTTCCAGGGGCAAGACAAGTAATGCGTTTTGCCATCATGGTGACAGGGCCTGCTTATGGCACGCAGCAGGCGAGCAGCGCGTTGCAATTTGCTCATGCGCTTCTCGAAGAAGGGCATGAGTTATGCAGCGTCTTTTTCTATCGAGAAGGTGTATATAACGCCAACTTACTGACTTCACCCGCCAGTGATGAATATGATCTGGTGCGGGCCTGGCAACAGCTGAACCAACAGCATGGTGTAACGCTGAATATCTGCGTGGCGGCGGCGTTGCGTCGCGGCATTGTTGATGAAACTGAGGCAAAGCGGCTGGGACTGGCAGGGGCTAATTTACAATCAGGTTTTAACCTCAGCGGACTTGGATCGCTGGCTGAGGCATCCCTGACCTGCGATCGCGTGGTGCAGTTCTGATGAAACGTGTTGCTTTTGTTTTTTCTACCGTGCCGCACGGCAGCGCATCTGGCCGTGAAGGGTTAGATGCATTGCTGGCGACATCTGCATTAACGGAAGACCTCGGCGTGTTTTTTATCGGCGATGGAGTCTTTCAAATCCTCCAGGGACAACAACCGGATGCCGTGCTGGCGCGAGACTATATCGCAACCTTCAAGCTGTTAGGGTTGTACGATATCGATCAATGTTGGCTGTGCGCCGCTTCATTACGCGAGCGGGGCCTTCAGCAGGGGGTTAATTTTGTGGTCGATGCGACAGCGCTTGAACCGGAAGATTTACGCCGTGAGTTAGGCAACTTTGACGTCATTTTAAGGTTTTGAGACTCTCATGCTGCACACACTACATCGCTCCGCGTGGCTTACCGATTTCTCCTCTCTTCTTCGCCTGGTAGATAAAGACGATGAGCTTTTATTGCTCCAGGATGGTGTGACGGCGGCAATCGAAGGCAGCCGTTTCCTTGAAAGTCTGCAAAATGCCTCCATTAAGGTCTATGTACTGGAAGAAGACATTAAGGCTCGCGGTTTGAGTGGTCAAATTTCAGACAGTGTCGTCAGGGTTAGCTATACTGACTTCGTCAGACTTACGGTGAAGCATCCCAGCCAGATGTCCTGGTAATTGTGGGATCGTTGTATATTTCTTGACACCTTTTCGACACCGACCTAAAATTCTGCGTCCTCATATTGTATGAGGTCGTTTTATTACGTGTTTACGAAGCAAAAGCTAAAACCAGGAGCTATTTAATGGCAACAGTTAACCAGCTGGTACGCAAACCACGTGCACGCAAAGTTGCAAAAAGCAACGTGCCTGCGCTGGAAGCATGCCCGCAGAAACGTGGCGTATGTACTCGTGTATATACTACCACTCCTAAAAAACCGAACTCCGCACTGCGTAAAGTTTGCCGTGTTCGTCTGACTAACGGTTTTGAAGTGACTTCCTACATCGGTGGTGAAGGTCACAACCTGCAGGAGCACTCCGTGATCCTGATCCGTGGCGGTCGTGTAAAAGACCTCCCGGGTGTTCGTTACCACACCGTTCGTGGTGCGCTTGACTGCTCCGGCGTTAAAGACCGTAAGCAATCACGCTCCAAGTATGGCGTGAAACGTCCTAAGGCTTAATGGTTCTCCGTTAAGTAAGGCCAAACGTTTTATATTAATGTCAAACTAAACTCTTAGAGTTTTGGACAATCCTGAATTAACAACGGAGTATTTCCATGCCACGTCGTCGCGTCATTGGTCAGCGTAAAATTCTGCCGGATCCGAAGTTCGGATCAGAACTGCTGGCTAAATTTGTAAATATCCTGATGGTAGATGGTAAAAAATCTACTGCCGAAACTATCGTATACAGCGCGCTGGAGACCCTGGCTCAGCGTTCTGGTAAAAACGAACTGGAAGCTTTCGAAGTAGCTCTCGAAAACGTGCGCCCGACTGTCGAAGTTAAGTCTCGCCGCGTTGGTGGTTCTACTTATCAGGTACCAGTTGAAGTCCGTCCGGTCCGTCGTAATGCTCTGGCAATGCGTTGGATCGTTGAAGCTGCTCGTAAACGCGGTGATAAATCCATGGCTCTGCGCCTGGCGAACGAACTTTCTGATGCTGCAGAAAACAAAGGTACTGCAGTTAAGAAACGTGAAGACGTTCACCGTATGGCAGAAGCCAACAAGGCGTTCGCACACTACCGTTGGTAATCCCTTCGGAGTTTTAGTCACCAGGCGGGCGCTTCTAGTAAGCAGCCCGCTTTGGGCTACTTAAATTGAACGCCTAAAAGATAAACGAGGAATCAAATGGCTCGTACAACACCCATCGCGCGCTACCGTAACATCGGTATCAGTGCGCACATCGACGCCGGTAAAACCACTACTACCGAACGTATTCTGTTCTACACCGGTGTAAACCATAAAATCGGTGAAGTTCATGACGGCGCAGCCACCATGGACTGGATGGAGCAGGAGCAGGAACGTGGTATTACTATCACCTCCGCAGCGACTACTGCATTCTGGTCTGGTATGGCTAAGCAGTATGAACCGCATCGCGTAAACATCATCGACACCCCGGGGCACGTTGACTTCACTATCGAAGTAGAACGTTCCATGCGTGTGCTTGATGGTGCAGTAATGGTTTACTGCGCAGTTGGTGGTGTTCAGCCTCAGTCTGAAACCGTATGGCGTCAGGCAAACAAATATAAAGTTCCGCGCATTGCGTTCGTTAACAAAATGGACCGTATGGGTGCGAACTTCCTGAAAGTTGTTGGTCAGATCAAAACCCGTCTGGGCGCGAACCCTGTTCCGCTGCAGCTGGCAATTGGCGCTGAAGAAGCGTTCACCGGTGTTGTTGACCTGGTGAAAATGAAAGCCATCAACTGGAACGAAGAAGATGCAGGCGTAACCTTCACTTATGAAGATATCCCGGCTGACATGCAGGAACTGGCTGAAGAATGGCACCAGAACCTGATCGAGTCCGCTGCAGAAGCTTCAGAAGAGCTGATGGAGAAATACCTGGGTGGTGAAGAACTGACTGAAGAAGAGATCAAAAAAGCTCTGCGTCAGCGTGTTCTGAACAACGAAATCATCCTGGTAACCTGTGGTTCTGCGTTCAAGAACAAAGGTGTTCAGGCGATGCTGGATGCGGTAATTGATTACCTGCCATCCCCAGTAGACGTACCTGCGATCAACGGTATTCTGGACGACGGTAAAGATACTCCTGCTGAGCGTCATGCTAGCGATGACGAGCCGTTTGCTGCTCTGGCATTCAAAATCGCTACTGACCCGTTCGTGGGTAACCTGACCTTCTTCCGCGTGTACTCTGGTGTGGTTAACTCCGGTGACACCATCCTGAACTCCGTGAAAACTGCACGTGAACGTTTCGGCCGTATCGTACAGATGCACGCTAACAAACGTGAAGAGATCAAAGAAGTTCGCGCGGGCGATATCGCTGCTGCAATCGGTCTGAAAGACGTGACCACTGGTGACACTCTGTGTGACCCGGATCACCCGATCATTCTGGAACGTATGGAATTCCCTGAGCCGGTAATTTCCATCGCGGTAGAACCGAAAACCAAAGCTGACCAGGAAAAAATGGGTCTGGCTCTGGGCCGTCTGGCTAAAGAAGACCCGTCATTCCGCGTATGGACTGACGAAGAATCTAACCAGACCATTATCGCTGGTATGGGTGAGCTGCACCTCGACATCATCGTTGACCGTATGAAGCGTGAATTCAACGTTGAAGCGAACGTCGGTAAACCTCAGGTTGCTTACCGCGAAGCGATTCGCGCGAAAGTTACCGATATCGAAGGTAAACACGCTAAGCAGTCTGGTGGTCGCGGTCAGTACGGTCATGTTGTTATCGACATGTACCCGCTGGAGCCGGGTTCAAACCCGAAAGGCTACGAGTTCATCAACGACATCAAAGGTGGTGTAATTCCTGGCGAATACATCCCGGCCGTTGATAAAGGCATCCAGGAACAGCTGAAATCTGGCCCGCTGGCTGGTTACCCGGTTGTTGATCTGGGCGTGCGTCTGCACTTCGGTTCTTACCATGACGTTGACTCCTCTGAGCTGGCGTTTAAACTGGCCGCTTCTATCGCCTTCAAAGATGGCTTTAAGAAAGCGAAACCAGTTCTGCTTGAGCCTATCATGAAGGTTGAAGTAGAGACTCCGGAAGAGAACACCGGTGACGTAATCGGTGACTTGAGCCGCCGTCGTGGTATGCTTCGTGGTCAGGAATCCAACGTCACTGGCGTTGTTATCCATGCTGAAGTTCCGCTGTCTGAAATGTTCGGATATGCAACCCAGCTGCGTTCTCTGACCAAAGGCCGTGCTTCTTACTCCATGGAGTTCCTGAAGTACGACGATGCGCCGAACAACGTTGCTCAGGCCGTTATTGAAGCCCGTGGTAAATAATCCACAGGATTAAAACCTAAGTCCCGTGCTCTCTCCATAGGGGAGAGCACTATAGTAAGGAATATAGCCGTGTCTAAAGAAAAATTTGAACGTACAAAACCGCACGTTAACGTCGGCACCATCGGCCACGTTGACCACGGTAAAACTACCCTGACCGCTGCAATCACTACCGTACTGGCTAAAACCTACGGCGGTGCTGCTCGTGCATTCGACCAGATCGATAACGCGCCGGAAGAAAAAGCTCGTGGTATCACCATCAACACTTCTCACGTTGAATATGACACCCCGACTCGCCACTACGCACACGTAGACTGCCCGGGCCACGCCGACTATGTTAAAAACATGATCACCGGTGCTGCGCAGATGGACGGCGCGATCCTGGTTGTTGCTGCGACTGACGGCCCGATGCCGCAGACTCGTGAGCACATCCTGCTGGGTCGTCAGGTAGGCGTTCCGTACATCATCGTGTTCCTGAACAAATGCGACATGGTTGATGACGAAGAGCTGCTGGAACTGGTAGAAATGGAAGTTCGTGAACTTCTGTCTCAGTACGATTTCCCGGGCGACGACACTCCGATCGTTCGTGGTTCTGCTCTGAAAGCGCTGGAAGGCGAAGCAGAGTGGGAAGCGAAAATCATCGAACTGGCTGGCTTCCTGGATTCTTACATCCCAGAACCAGAGCGTGCGATTGACAAGCCGTTCCTGCTGCCTATCGAAGACGTATTCTCCATCTCCGGTCGTGGTACCGTTGTTACCGGTCGTGTAGAACGCGGTATCATCAAAGTTGGTGAAGAAGTTGAAATCGTTGGTATCAAAGAGACTGCTAAGTCTACCTGTACTGGCGTTGAAATGTTCCGCAAACTGCTGGACGAAGGCCGTGCTGGTGAGAACGTTGGTGTTCTGCTGCGTGGTATCAAACGTGAAGAAATCGAACGTGGTCAGGTACTGGCTAAGCCGGGCTCTATCAAGCCGCACACCAAGTTCGAATCTGAAGTGTACATTCTGTCCAAAGACGAAGGCGGCCGTCATACTCCGTTCTTCAAAGGCTACCGTCCGCAGTTCTACTTCCGTACTACTGACGTGACTGGTACCATCGAACTGCCGGAAGGCGTAGAGATGGTAATGCCGGGCGACAACATCAAAATGGTTGTTACCCTGATCCACCC
>NZ_JAOWHB010000042.1:0-27173 GCF_030332845.1 Citrobacter sp. Cpo061 | reverse complement strand
AGGTGGCGTATATTACGCTTTCCTCTTTCAGAGTCAACCCTCATTTTCAGGTTTTTCTCTTCAACCGAACCGGCTGTTTGCGTGAAGTGACTCACATCCGCCGTGTCGATGGAGGCGCATTATAGGGATCCCATTTTTTAGCACAAGTATTTTTTGGATCTTTTTTTCTGAATGCTTGTTTTTCACTCCTTTCGCTACATTCCTGCGCAATTTGGCTGATTTTTGATAGCTAAACCACTTGCACAGTCTCAATAATCCAACCAAAGTCTTCATTACTGCTCTATTTTCGTTGAGGTAAACATGTCTGATGTACTGCGTCCTTATAAGGATCTTTTCCCACAGATCGGAAATCGCGTGATGATCGACACCAGCAGTGTCGTCATTGGTGATGCCCGTTTGGCTGATGATGTCGGAATTTGGCCACTGGTTGCCATTCGTGGCGACGTTAACTATGTGCAAATTGGTGCCCGTACAAACATTCAGGACGGCAGCGTTCTCCATGTCACACATAAATCCACGTCTAATCCGCAGGGTAATCCATTGATCGTGGGTGAGGATGTAACGGTCGGCCATAAGGTCATGCTACACGGCTGTATCATTGGCAACCGCGTATTAGTCGGCATGGGTTCGATTCTGCTGGATGGCGTGGTAGTAGAAGACGACGTTATGATTGGGGCTGGGAGCCTGGTTCCCCAAAACAAACGCCTGGAAAGCGGGTATCTGTACCTGGGAAGCCCGGTTAAACAAATCCGTCCATTAAGCGATGAAGAGAAAGCAGGCTTACTATATTCAGCTAACAACTATGTTAAGTGGAAAGATGAATATTTAAGTCAGAGTAACCACACCCAACCTTGAGCATCTTCCTGCTGGGCCTGGATCAATCCTTCAGCTTCTTCTTCCAGATCCCAGCGATGCTGTTGAAAGATTTCTAACCACTGTTCAGGCGTGTCGCCGCCAAAGCGGGACGCCAGCATCTCTCCAGATATGGCACATGTTAACTGCATACCATGAACCATCGCCGGAAACACAACGGCGTTGACATCCGTGCGCCATTCTTCTCGATCGGGAAACTGGATCGCCTGATTCATGCCGACAATTCCTGCTGCATGCTTTTAATGACGGATTCAATCTGCGGCAAAACCCCATGCCAGAGTAAAACGGCGTGCGCTGCTTGCCCCACCAGCATACCCAGGCCATCAGCATATTGTTTCGCCCCATGTTCGGCACACCAGGAGAGGAACGGTGTATCTCCTTTCTGATAAAACATGTCATAACAATAGACAGATGAGTGAATAAGAGATGTCGGAATAGCCGGGATCTCACCGCTAATTCCGCTGGATGTCGCGTTAATAATTAGATCAAAACTGTAATTATCAAGCTCGTCCATTCCTACCGCCTGTACGCTGCCGGTATGGGAGAAGATTTGTGCCAGTTCTTCAGCGCGCGAAGCGGTACGGTTAACAATAGTCACCGCACAATCCATAGAAAGAAGAGGTAATAAAACTCCACGGGATGCACCACCCGCACCAATCAACAGAACTCGCGATCCGGGACGAATAAAAGATAAACGCTCAAGATCGCTCAACAAGCCGATACCATCCGTGTTGTCTCCCAGTAAACGTCCATCCTCCAGCCGTTTAAGGGTATTGACGGCTCCAGCAAGCGATGCCCGCTCCGTTAGTTCATCGGCACGTGCAAATGCCTCTTCTTTAAAAGGCACGGTGACATTTGCCCCCTTCCCGCCCTCAGCAAAAAAAGCGTTCAGCGTATTCACAAAATCATTGATAGGCGCCAGTACACGCCCATAGGAGTGATCAATCTTCAGCTGCTCTGCAAATTGCTGATGAATAAAGGGCGATTTACTGTGCGCTATCGGATTACCAAAAACAGCATAGGCTTCTTTCATATTACCCCTGTCGAAACTGTTCACCTGTCAGAGCATCACGGATCTCCGAAGGATTCAAACGCCCCCCGGTCTCCCCTTCAACCACGGGAAAGTCTGTACCGAACTGTGCGCGAACTTCCTCTACCGTTCTGCAAGGCGGTAAGCCACTCAAATTAGCACTGGTAGAAACTAACGGTTTGCCATAAGCCTGGCACAACGCAACCACCAGCGGGTGATCGGTGACGCGAACAGCCAGAGAATCAAAGCGCCCGGTCAACCAGCGTGGCGTTGTCGCAAGCGCTGGGAAAACGAAGGTAACAGGACCAGGCCAACGGGCGAAAACAGCGTCACGTTGAGCATCGGTGAGCATGCTATCGTCGATATATGGTTTAAGTTGTTCAAAGTTTGACGCGATTAAAATTAACCCTTTATCGACCGGACGTTGTTTTAGCGCCAACAAACGGGTTACAGCCGTTTCGCTATCGGGGTCGCAGCCGACACCAAATACAGCTTCAGTTGGATAGGCGATGACTTTTTCTTGTTTCAGAACCGCTATCGCCGCAGCGATAGCGTCTGTGGGCAGGCTATTATTCACTTTTTTATTCCGCCGAAATCGGCTTTCCACATTGTTTACTGGCACAGAAATGCTTCACACCCTGCGCGGTTTTCTTTTCGATGAGAAGCGGATAATGACACTCAGGACATTCTCCGGCTAACGGTTTGAAGTTAATGACAAACTGGCACTCCGGATAGCGATCGCAGGAGTAAAAGGTTTTGCCATAACGGGAACGCCGCTGGACAAGATGACCAGTCTGGCATTGAGGACAGACTATTGCTGTTTCATCAGGCTTGTCGATGAGCTCGGTGTGATCGCACGCAGGATAGTCACTGCATCCAATAAACATACCGAATCGTCCCTGTCTCAGCACCAGCTCAGCGCCACATGCAGGACAAAGCTTACCCTCCAGAACTTTGACAACATGTCCGTCCGCGGAAGATTTCAGCGGACGGATGTAATCGCATTCTGGATAGTGTGAACAACCGAGAAACGGACCGTGTTTCCCGGAACGAATAACCAGTTCAGCCCCGCATTGTGGGCAGGGCTCGTTTTTACGCACCGTGAACAGTGCTGATTTAGCCATAACAACTCATACTGAATGAAGATTGATTAATGCAGCATACCTTCATTCACTTCAAAGAGTAATTCTTCCATTTGCTGATAGGCATTTTCACAACCTGGAATGTTGAATAGCACCATCAGAATCACCCACTTCAGGTCTTCCAGATCGAACTCTGCCGTATCTAGCGCGAGTACGCGCTCAATAACCATTTCTCGCGTTTCGAGGTTTAGCACCTGAATCTGCTCCAGGAATAGCAGGAATCCTCTACAGCTTGCATCCAGTCGATCGCACTCTTCCGCAGTATAAATACGTATAGAAAGAGGGTCCGATGCCAGCTGCATAGGTTCAGCAAGGCCATCCTGATAGTCAGCAAGCTTCTCCAGCCAAAGTAACGCGTTGTAAATGTCTTCACGATCAAAACCAGCGTCGGTAAGATCCCGTTCCAGTTTGTCCTGATCCACACGCAGCTCAGCTTCGTTATGGATATATGTCTCAAACAAATACATTAGTACGTCGAACATGGCATGCCCTCCTCAATCGGACATAGCCGCCGGGTACAGCTGCGATCCACCCTGCTAACTCCAGTTCGAGCAGTTGAGCCACTACCTCTGGCACAGGTTGGCCGGCACGTTCAGCGACGACGTCAACAGGTGTTACCTCATCTCCTACGTTAGCCAGGAGCTCCGGAAATGGCAATGCCACCTCTTCGTGATCTGGCGAATAAATTGATTTTTCAGGTTCATCTGGCAACCATTGCAGCCCATATTGCAAATTTTCAAGAATTTCCTCTGGTGTCGTCACAAGCATGGCTCCCTGCTGAATAAGCCAATGCGGGCCTTCACTTCCCGGGCTCCCAATCGGCCCAGGTAAAGCAAACACCTCTCGCCCTTGTTCAATTGCACAGCGAGCAGTAACCAGCGACCCGCTACGCTGTGCAGCTTCGACAACCAGTACACCTTTACTTAGACCACTGATAATGCGATTTCGTCGGGGAAAATTACGCGGCAAAGGGAGCATATCTAATGGGAACTCAGACACCAGTGCGCCCCCAGCCTCAATAAGTCGCTCCGCAAGACGGATATGCTGCCGTGGATGAATGGTCTCAAGTCCATTTCCCAGCACCGCAATACTTGTGCCTTGTCGGTTTATCGCAGCATTGTGCGCCACGCCATCAATCCCCCGGGCCAGACCGCTGGTGATCGTCACCCCATATGCAGCAAGCTTTTCACAAAACAACCGTCCCCAGCGTTCGCCATACCATGAATGTTGTCGACTACCGACAACGGCAACTTGAAATGAGTGGAGGCATGCGGGAGCTCCTGCAACAAAAAGCACCCCAGGATAATCCTCAATCGCACGGAGCTGTGGCGGATAATGCTCGCTGTCGGCAACCACAAAATGGTGGTTAGGCTGTTCAAGCCAGCGCAGCGTTTTTTCCAGCGTCAGATCTGAAAAGGTTAAAAAGCGTCTTGCCTGGCGTGGAGAGAATCCTGCCTGCAAGAGTACCGCGTTGTTAATGCACGGTTGAGTATTGAGCCAGTGAGCAACGCGCACTATCTCATCACCATACAGTTCATTCACTTGCGCTAAACGTAGCCAAATTTCGATTTGGGTCATCCCTGTTCCCCTGCCACAAGCAGTCCTGGCAATCTTTGCGATTGGTCACTGATGCTGTCAATCAGAGGGGGTTTTGTCTAGAATAGAGGTAATAATCTTTTCAACTCCTGAACTCAACTCTGGATAACTATGTCAGTTTTGCAAGTGTTACATATTCCGGACGAGCGCCTTCGCAAAGTCGCAAAACCGGTTGAAGAAGTGAATGCAGAAATTCAGCGTATCGTTGATGATATGTTCGAAACGATGTACGCCGAAGAAGGTATCGGTCTGGCAGCAACACAGGTCGATATTCATCAGCGCATCATTGTTATTGATGTCTCTGAAAATCGCGATGAGCAGTTGGTACTCATTAACCCAGAACTGCTGGAAAAAGACGGCGAAACCGGCATTGAAGAAGGCTGTCTGTCTATTCCTGAACAGCGTGCGTTAGTACCGCGTGCAGAGAAAGTAAAAATTCGTGCGCTCGATCGCGACGGCAAATCTTTTGAACTGGAAGCCGATGGCCTGCTCGCTATCTGCATTCAACATGAAATGGATCACCTGGTCGGTAAACTATTTATCGATTATCTGTCTCCGTTGAAGCAACAACGCATTCGTCAGAAAGTTGAAAAACTCGACCGCCTGAACGCCCGAGCTTAAGGACAAGGATCAACGTGTCAGACTCACTACGTATTATTTTTGCGGGTACACCTGACTTTGCAGCGCGTCATCTCGACGCGCTGCTGTCTTCTGGACATAACGTCGTTGGCGTGTTTACCCAACCGGACCGCCCGGCGGGACGCGGTAAAAAGCTGATGCCCAGCCCGGTAAAAGTGCTGGCAGAAGAAAAAGGGATACCGGTCTTTCAACCCGTCTCTCTTCGCCCTCAGGAAAACCAGCAACTGGTTGCTGATTTACACGCAGACGTGATGGTGGTGGTGGCATATGGCCTGATCCTGCCAAAAGCCGTACTGGAAATGCCGCGCCTGGGTTGTATCAACGTTCACGGTTCCCTGCTTCCGCGCTGGCGGGGTGCAGCACCGATCCAGCGCTCACTGTGGGCAGGCGACGCCGAAACCGGTGTTACCATCATGCAGATGGATGTTGGCCTCGACACCGGTGATATGCTGCTGAAACTGTCCTGCCCAATTACGGCAGAAGATACCAGCGGTTCGTTATATGACAAGCTGGCAGACCTGGGGCCTCAGGGGCTGATTGAAACGCTAAAACAGCTGGCTGCCGGTACAATAAAACCGGTGGTACAAGACGAATCACTGGTTACGCATGCAGAAAAACTCAGCAAAGAAGAGGCCCGTATCGACTGGTCGCTTTCGGCTGTTCAATTGGAACGCTGCATCCGCGCCTTTAACCCGTGGCCAATGAGCTGGCTTGAAATCGATGGTCAGCCAGTGAAAGTCTGGCAAGCTTCGGTTATTGCTGTAAACACCCAGGCCGAGCCAGGCACCATTCTAGAGGCGACAAAGCAGGGTATCCAGGTCGCAACAGGCGACGGCATTCTGAATCTTATCTCTTTGCAGCCTGCCGGTAAAAAAGCCATGAGCGCGCAGGATCTGCTTAATTCGCGCCGGGAGTGGTTCGTGCCCGGAAACCGTCTGGCCTGACGGTTCATCTCTTTAAGCCCGGTGTCTCCGGGCATTTTTATTTTTGCGCTTATGAAAAAACATTTTAATTTACGCAGTATGGCGGCCCAGGCCGTCGAACAGGTTGTCGAGAAAGGACAATCACTAAGTAACGTGCTGCCCGCCATGCAGCAAAAAGTTGCCGATAAAGACAAAGCGCTGTTACAGGAACTTTGCTTCGGCGTATTGCGTACACTCTCTCAACTGGAGTGGATGATCCAGCAACTGATGGAACGTCCAATGACGGGCAAACAGCGCACCGTTCACTACCTGATCATGGTGGGCTTCTACCAACTGTTGCATACTCGTATTCCAGCACACGCTGCGTTAGCTGAGACCGTAGAAGGCGCGGTCGTTATTAAGCGTCCACAGCTGAAAGGGCTGATCAACGGCGTACTGCGCCAGTTTCAACGCCGTCAGGATGAACTGCTGGCCGAGTTTGCGCAAAGCGATTTGCGCTTCTTACACCCATCCTGGCTGGTGAAACGTATTAAGAGTGCGTATCCGCAGAAGTGGGAAGCCATTCTTGAAGCCAATAACCAGCGACCGCCGATGTGGCTACGAGTCAATCGTAATCACCATACTCGCGACGCCTGGCTAGACCTGCTTACCGAAGCGGGATTAACAGGTTTTCCGCATCCAGACTACCCGGATGCAGTGCGTCTGGAAACACCGGCTCCAGTTCACGCCCTCCCTGGTTTTGACGAAGGTTGGGTCACCGTTCAGGATGCCTCCGCTCAAGGATGCGTAAATTATCTGTTGCCGGAGGACGGTGAACAGATCCTCGACCTGTGCTGTGCGCCGGGCGGTAAAACCACTCACATTCTGGAAGTTGCTCCGCTAGCTAACGTCATGGCCGTCGATGTGGATGAAAAACGCTTATCGCGCGTTTACGACAATCTGAAACGTCTGGGCATGAAGGCAACCGTAAAACAGGGGGATGGCCGCTATCCACAGCAGTGGTGCGGTGAACAACAGTTTGACCGTATTTTGCTGGACGCTCCATGTTCTGCTACCGGGGTGATCCGTCGCCATCCGGATATCAAATGGCTGCGCCGCGACCGGGATATTGCCGAACTTGCCCAATTGCAGGCTGAGATCCTGAATGCTACCTGGTCACATCTTAAATCTGGCGGCACGCTGGTGTATGCAACGTGCTCTATCCTGCCAGAAGAGAACCAACAGCAAATTGCCGCCTTCCTGGCACGCACACCGGATGCGGTATTAAGCGAAACCGGTACGCCGGAAAAACCCGGACGTCAGAATTTACCGGGTGCGGAAGATGGCGATGGCTTCTTTTACGCTAAGCTAATCAAAAAGTGATGAGATAACGGGTCGCGACTGATGAAAATTATCATTCTGGGCGCAGGGCAAGTTGGCGGTACGCTGGCTGAAAACCTGGTCGGAGAGAACAACGATATCACGGTAGTCGATACCAATGGCGAACGCCTGCGCAGCCTGCAGGACAAGTTTGATCTCCGTGTCGTGCAAGGGCATGGTTCGCATCCCCGCGTATTACGTGAAGCCGGTGCCGACGATGCCGATATGCTGGTTGCCGTAACCAGCTCAGATGAAACAAATATGGTTGCCTGCCAGGTAGCTTATTCACTGTTTAATACGCCTAATCGCATCGCCCGTATTCGTTCACCAGATTACGTTCGCGATGCCGACAAGCTGTTCCAATCCGATGCGGTGCCAATCGATCACCTGATTGCGCCTGAGCAACTGGTTATCGATAGCATTTATCGCCTGATTGAATATCCGGGCGCATTGCAGGTGGTGAATTTTGCCGAAGGTAAAGTCAGTCTGGCAGTAGTAAAAGCCTATTACGGCGGGCCGCTTATCGGTAATGCGCTGTCAACAATGCGTGAGCATATGCCGCACATCGACACCCGCGTTGCAGCGATTTTCCGTCATGACCGACCGATCCGTCCGCAAGGTTCTACGATCGTTGAAGCGGGTGATGAAGTCTTCTTTATTGCGGCATCACAGCATATACGCGCCGTAATGAGTGAACTGCAGCGTCTGGAAAAGCCGTACAAACGCATTATGTTAGTGGGTGGCGGTAATATCGGTGCGGGTCTGGCACGTCGTCTGGAAAAAGATTACAGCGTCAAACTGATCGAACGTAATCAACAGCGCGCATCCGAACTTGCAGAGAAACTACAAAATACGATCGTCTTTTTTGGTGATGCTTCGGATCAAGAGTTACTGGCCGAAGAACATATCGATCAGGTCGATCTGTTCATCGCAGTGACCAACGATGATGAAGCAAATATCATGTCGGCGATGCTTGCCAAACGGATGGGCGCCAAGAAAGTAATGGTGTTGATCCAGCGCAGAGCATACGTCGATCTGGTGCAAGGCAGCGTGATCGATATTGCGATTTCACCGCAGCAGGCGACCATCTCCGCGCTGCTGAGCCACGTGCGTAAAGCTGATATTGTTGGCGTTTCTTCACTTCGCCGTGGCGTCGCGGAAGCCATTGAAGCCGTCGCACACGGGGATGAAACGACGTCGAGAGTTGTAGGGCGTTCAATTGATGAAATTAAACTTCCGCCCGGAACCATTATTGGCGCCGTTGTACGTGGTAACGATGTCATGATTGCCAACGATAACCTGCGCATTGAGCAGGGCGATCACGTAATTATGTTCCTGACAGATAAAAAGTTTATTACCGACGTCGAGCGACTATTCCAGCCAAGTCCTTTCTTCCTGTAATAATTTGGGCGCTAATACAGCGCCCTTTTTATTTCCCTTTATTTTTCATGGTCTAATAAATTTTCCTTTCGGCAATACATAAATGGAAATTGCCTAAACATTTGTTAAACTTATAAACGTCAGCTGCATAGGGAGAATAAAATGAGCATTATTAAAGAGTTTCGCGAATTCGCGATGCGCGGGAATGTTGTCGATTTGGCAGTGGGTGTCATTATTGGTGCGGCATTCGGTAAGATTGTTTCATCACTGGTTGCCGATATCATTATGCCGCCGCTGGGGCTGTTAATTGGTGGAATTGATTTTAAACAGTTTGCTTTAACGCTACGTGATGCACAGGGAGACATCCCTGCCGTGGTCATGCATTACGGTGTATTTATTCAGAATGTATTCGATTTCATTATTGTTGCGTTTGCTATCTTTATGGCAATCAAACTGATCAACAAACTGAACCGTAAAAAAGCGGAAGAGCCGGCAGCACCGCCAGCTCCATCGAAAGAAGAAGTATTGCTAAGTGAAATTCGTGACCTGCTGAAAGAACAGAATAACCGCTCTTAAGCACTCACTGAAACAAGAAGGCCAGTGGTAAAAAAGTTAATTACTTTCTTGCCACTGGCCTCCCAGTTACCCCGATTGCCATGTTTGCCTTTTCGCAGATAACTTCCTTTCCCTTTCTTATTTTTCTCAACGCGCTGTCTGAACAGTGGGTCATGCAGAAGCGCCTCAATGGCGTTGTCCTTTATCTGCCCTTTGGTGTGCTGATAACGACTCATAATATCTCCAGTTTGTAGTAATTTACGCCGCGAGTGTAGACCTGGCAGTTCAAGAAATCAACAGCCTGATGCTGTTCCACTGGCGCCTTGCTCAAGAGCTTCAAGAATAGAGCAGTACACGCTGCTGTGTGCCTTGCCGCAGCATGCATCATTCAATCGTTGCAGAGACCGCTGCATCGTCTGAAGTTCAGCAATGCGGGCTTCGACTTCTTGCAGTCTTTCCTGGACGATCCCTTTTGATTCCTGACAGGTATGGTGTTCGGGATCAACCCGGATCGAAAGCAATTCACGGATCGACTCCAGAGTGAAACCAAGCTGCCGGGCATAACGAATAAACTTCAAGCGCTGAAGATCGCTTTCTGTATAGAGGCGAAATCCGCCTTCAGTACGCACTTCATGCTCCATCATCTGCTGCTTTTCATAGTAGCGGATAGTATCCGGCGTCACGTCAGCCAGTTTCGCTATTTCACCAATTCGGTACATGCTCTCTCCGCTATTCATCGTTGATCTTTTTTAGCAGCTTATCTGCGTAGTCACCGCGCAAAAACTCGGTGCTGAGTCCAGCCTGCCGAAGTTTAAGTTCCAGTAGCGACAGTCTTCGGCTCAGCTCAGGATAACTGGGATCATCTTTGCGGATCCCCGCGAGTATTTCAAGCAGCTGTATTGCCTCTCTGCGTTGCTCGAGCTCAGGAGGAAGGCAACCTGCATTTTTTAATAAACGGTATCCGGCTCGGAGTTCAGGCGGGACATGGGAGTCATCGTCAAGAGTCAGCGGTTTGCCCGTTCCCGGTAAATCATCAAACTCGCCTTTAGACTGTGCATCAATAATATGGCGCTCTGCCCACTGGTCCAGTAACCACATACAACACTCCAGGGGATGAACAAAAAGAGTACAGATATTGTAGATAAGTGGGGATATGACGGATATAAAAAAACCCGCCGAGGCGGGTTTTTTTACGTTACTACAGATTACTCTGCAGCAGCTTCTGTTTTCTCTGAACGATCAACCAGCTCGATGTATGCCATCGGCGCGTTGTCGCCTGCACGGAAACCACACTTCAGAATGCGAGTGTAACCACCGGCGCGGCTCGCAAAACGCGGGCCCAGTTCGTTAAACAGTTTTGCCACGATCTCGTTATCACGAGTACGGGCGAATGCCAGACGACGATTAGCTACGCTATCAGTCTTGGCAAGAGTAATCAGCGGCTCAACTACGCGACGCAGCTCTTTCGCTTTCGGCAGAGTCGTCTTGATGATTTCATGACGAACCAGTGAACCTGCCATATTGCGGAACATAGCCTGGCGATGGCTGCTGTTGCGGTTCAGTTGACGACCACTCTTACGATGGCGCATGACCTTATCCTTCTCAGTAAAACCTTAACCTGTGATCCGGTTACTCGTCAGCGATGCTTGCCGGTGGCCAGTTTTCCAGGCGCATGCCCAGAGACAGTCCACGGGAAGCCAGCACGTCTTTAATCTCGGTAAGAGATTTTTTACCAAGGTTAGGCGTCTTAAGAAGCTCAACCTCAGTACGCTGTACCAGATCACCGATATAGTGGATAGCTTCTGCTTTGAGGCAGTTAGCAGAGCGGACAGTCAATTCCAGATCGTCAACAGGGCGCAGCAGGATCGGATCGAATTCTGGTTTCTCTTCTTTAACTTCCGGCTGACGTACATCACGTAAATCAACGAAAGCTTCCAGTTGTTCAGCCAGAATGGTTGCCGCACGACGAATCGCCTCTTCAGGATCGATTGTGCCGTTGGTTTCCATTTCGATGACCAGCTTGTCCAGGTCGGTACGCTGTTCTACACGCGCTGCTTCAACATTGTAGGCAATACGCTCTACAGGGCTGTAGCATGCGTCGACCAGCAGACGGCCGATTGGGCGCTCATCTTCTTCCGAATGAATTCGGGTAGAAGCCGGCACATAACCACGACCGCGCTGAACTTTGATACGCATGCTAATAGATGCATTCTCATCGGTCAGGTGGCAGATCACGTGCTGTGGCTTGACGATTTCGACATCACCATCATGGGTAATGTCGGCTGCAGTCACAGGGCCAATGCCAGATTTATTCAAGGTAAGAATAACGTCATCTTTACCCTGAACTCTCACCGCCAGCCCTTTCAGGTTGAGCAGGATTTCCAGGATATCTTCCTGAACGCCTTCTTTGGTGCTGTACTCATGTAGTACACCATCAATCTCAACCTCGGTCACCGCGCAACCCGGCATCGATGAGAGCAGAATACGGCGCAGTGCGTTACCCAAAGTATGGCCAAAGCCACGCTCTAAAGGCTCAAGGGTCACCTTGGCGTGCGTCGAACTCACTTGCTCGATATCTACCAGGCGCGGTTTTAGAAACTCTGTCACAGAACCCTGCATTGTGTCCTCTCTTTGGTACTAAGCTTTACTTGGAGTAAAGCTCGACGATCAGGTGTTCGTTAATGTCCGCAGACAGATCAGAACGCTCCGGCTTACGCTTGAACGTACCTTCCATCTTGCCAGCATCAACTTCCAGCCAGGTTGGCTTTTCACGCTGCTCAGCCAGCTCCAGAGCGGCTTTCACGCGAGACTGCTTCTTCGCTTTCTCACGAATGCTAACAACGTCATTCGGACTAACCTGATAAGAAGCGATGTTAACAACACGACCGTTTACCATAATTGCTTTATGGCTGACCAGCTGACGTGCTTCTGCACGAGTGGCACCGAAGCCCATACGGTATACAACGTTGTCCAGACGACCTTCCAGCAGACCCAACAGGTTTTCACCGGTGTTGCCTTTCAGACGTGCTGCTTCTTTGTAGTAGTTACGGAACTGACGCTCCAGCACACCGTAGATACGGCGAACTTTTTGCTTTTCACGCAACTGCACACCATAGTCAGACAGACGCGGTTTACGCGCACCGTGCTGGCCAGGAGCTTGTTCAATTTTACACTTGGTATCGATCGCGCGAACGCCAGACTTAAGGAATAAGTCAGTGCCCTCACGACGGCTCAGCTTGAGCTTAGGACCCAAATATCTTGCCATTTTCTTTCTCCAACAATCCTAGAAACGACAGCGTTATACGCGACGTTTTTTCGGCGGACGACAACCGTTATGAGGGATCGGAGTCACATCAGTAATATTAGTGATGCGGAAACCAGCGGCGTTCAGAGCACGAACAGTAGATTCGCGACCTGGACCCGGTCCTTTGACCATAACTTCCAGATTCTTGATACCGTATTCTTTTACGGCTTCAGCGCAACGCTCTGCTGCAACCTGAGCTGCAAACGGAGTGGATTTGCGAGAACCACGGAAACCGGAACCACCGGCTGTTGCCCAACCCAGTGCGTTACCCTGACGATCAGTAATGGTAACGATGGTGTTGTTAAAAGAAGCATGGATATGAGCCACGCCGTCAGAGACTTGTTTTCTTACACGTTTACGTGCACGAATTGGTGCCTTTGCCATTATTCAATCACCCCGATTATTTCTTGATCGGTTTGCGCGGACCCTTACGGGTACGTGCGTTGGTCTTGGTACGCTGACCGCGAACCGGGAGACCACGACGATGACGCAAACCGCGATAGCAACCAAGGTCCATAAGGCGCTTGATGCTCATGCTAACTTCACGGCGCAGATCACCTTCAACGACAAATTTGGCAACTTCGTCACGCAGCGTGTCGATTTGTTCTTCAGACAGCTCACTGATCTTAACATCTTCAGCGATACCCGCGGCAGCCAGAATGGCTTTAGAACGGGTCTTGCCGACGCCGTAGATCGAAGTTAATGCGATCACAGCATGTTTCTGATCAGGAATGTTAATGCCTGCTATACGGGCCACTATGCACTCCTACTATTTAATATGTACGCACCATGCTGAAAAGCCCGTTTTCAGGATACTCAAATGGAAACGCACAGACATACAAAAGATTGGCTGGCTAATCTAGCCAGCTCAACCCAACTTTGCAAGAAAAATATGCGAATAAATCAGCCTTGGCGCTGTTTATGCTTCGGCTCGGCACTGCAAATCACACGGATGACACCATCACGCTTAACGATTTTGCAGTTACGGCATAATTTCTTGACGGAAGCACGAACTTTCATTTTTACTCTCCGTAACTTCTCGGGCGACTGTTAACGGCCGTAGCCTTTCAGATTCGCCTTCTTCAATGCAGACTCGTACTGACTTGACATCATCAGAGTTTGCACTTGAGCCATAAAGTCCATAATCACGACAACAACGATAAGCAGTGAGGTCCCACCGAAGTAGAACGGTACTTTCATTGCATCACGCATGAACTCCGGGATCAGGCAGATAAAGGTAATGTAGAGCGCACCAACCAAAGTCAGGCGGGTCATTACTTTATCGATATACTTCGCCGTTTGCTCTCCCGGACGAATTCCTGGTACAAATGCACCGGACTTCTTCAGGTTATCTGCTGTTTCACGCGGGTTGAAAACCAACGCCGTGTAGAAGAAACAGAAGAATATGATTGCAGACGCATAGAGTAACACATAAAGCGGTTGCCCAGGCTGCAAATACAGCGAAATTGTTGTCAGCCAGTTCCAACCAGTCCCGCCCCCGAACCATGACGCGATGGTCGCCGGGAACAGAATAATACTGGAAGCGAAGATTGCCGGGATTACCCCCGCCATATTCACTTTCAGCGGTAAATGTGTGCTCTGTGCAGCATAGACACGACGACCTTGCTGACGTTTCGCGTAGTTTACCACAATACGGCGTTGACCACGCTCAACAAATACAACAAAGAACGTCACTGCGAATACTAATACTGCAACCAACAGCAACACGAGGAAGTGCAGGTCGCCTTGACGCGCTTGCTCGATAGTATGGGCAATGGCTGGCGGGAGTCCCGCGACAATACCGGCGAAGATAATGATTGAGATACCGTTGCCGATACCACGTTCAGTAATCTGTTCGCCCAACCACATCAGGAACATCGTCCCTGTAACCAGACTTACAACAGCGGTGAAATAGAATGCAAAGCCTGGGTTCATCACCAGGCCCTGCATACCAGGCATATTCGGCAGACCGGTAGCAATACCGATCGACTGGAATATTGCCAGCACCAGAGTACCGTAGCGGGTGTACTGGCTGATCTTACGACGACCAGACTCCCCTTCTTTCTTAATTTCTGCCAGCGTTGGATGAACCACCGTCAGCAGCTGGATAATGATCGACGCCGAAATATACGGCATGATCCCCAGAGCAAAGATAGAAGCACGGCTGAGAGCACCACCAGAGAACATGTTAAACATTTCAATGATGGTGCCTCGCTGTTGCTCAAGCAGTTTGGCAAGTACAGCGGCATCAATACCAGGGATCGGAATGAAAGAGCCAATACGGAACACAATCAGCGCGCCGATTACAAACAGCAGTCTGCGTTTCAGCTCGCCTAAGCCACCTTTGGCACTTTGAAAATCTAATCCCGGTTGTTTAGCCATCTGCTACTTATTCCTCGATTTTACCGCCAGCAGCTTCGATAGCAGCACGAGCGCCTTTAGTAACACGCAGGCCACGAACAGTTACCGGAGTAGTGACTTCACCAGCCAGGATCACTTTCGCGAACTCGATCTGGATACCGATAATGTTAGCTGCTTTCAGCGTGTTCAGGTCTACAACACCGCCTTCAACTTTAGCCAGGTCAGACAGACGAACTTCGGCTGTAATCGCTGCTTTACGTGAAGTGAAGCCGAATTTCGGCAGACGACGGTACAGAGGCATCTGACCACCCTCGAAACCGCGACGTACGCCACCGCCAGAACGAGACTTCTGACCTTTGTGACCACGACCACCGGTTTTACCGAGGCCAGAACCGATACCACGACCCAGGCGGCGAGCCGCTTTTTTAGAGCCTTCGGCCGGAGACAGAGTATTTAAACGCATCTCTTACTCCTCAACTTTAACCATGAAGGAAACCGCGTTGACCATACCACGAACAGCAGGAGTATCCTCGCGCTCTACGGTGTGACCAATACGACGCAGACCCAGGCCAAGCAGCGTTGCCTTGTGTTTCGGCAGACGACCGATTGCACTGCGGGTTTGAGTAATTTTAATAGTCTTTGCCATGGTTTATTTCCCCAGAATTTCTTCAACGGATTTACCACGCTTGGCAGCGACCATTTCCGGAGATTTCATATTTTCCAGGCCATCGATAGTTGCACGAACCACGTTAATCGGGTTAGTGGAACCATACGCTTTAGCCAGAACGTTACGAACTCCAGCGACTTCCAGAACGGCGCGCATTGCACCACCGGCGATGATACCGGTACCTTCGGAAGCCGGCTGCATGAATACACGAGAACCCGTGTGAGTACCCTTAACCGGGTGCTGCAGGGTGCCGTGGTTCAGCGCGACGTTAATCATATTGCGACGGGCTTTTTCCATCGCTTTCTGGATCGCTGCTGGAACTTCACGCGCTTTACCGTAACCAAAACCAACGCGACCGTTACCATCACCAACTACAGTCAGAGCTGTGAAGGAGAAAATACGACCACCTTTAACGGTTTTAGATACGCGGTTAACCGCGATCAGCTTTTCCTGCAGTTCGCCAGCTTGTTTTTCGATGTGAGCCATCTTACACCTCTACCTTAGAACTGAAGGCCAGCTTCACGGGCAGCATCTGCCAGTGCCTGGACACGACCATGATATTGGAACCCGGAACGGTCAAAAGAAACATCTTTGATGCCTTTTTCCAGAGCGCGTTCAGCAACAGCTTTACCTACAGCTGCAGCAGCGTCTTTGTTACCGGTGTACTTCAATTGTTCAGCGATAGCTTTTTCTACAGTAGAAGCAGCTACCAGAACTTCAGAACCGTTCGGTGCAATTACCTGTGCGTAAATATGACGCGGGGTACGATGTACCACCAGGCGAGTTGCACCCAGCTCCTGGAGCTTGCGGCGTGCGCGGGTCGCACGACGGATACGAGCAGATTTCTTATCCATAGTGTTACCTTACTTCTTCTTAGCCTCTTTGGTACGCACGACTTCGTCGGCGTAACGAACACCCTTGCCTTTATAAGGCTCAGGACGACGGTAGGCGCGCAGATCTGCTGCAACCTGACCGATCAGCTGTTTATCAGCGCCTTTCAGCACGATTTCAGTCTGAGACGGACATTCTGCAGTGATTCCCGCAGGCAGCTGATGGTCAACTGGGTGAGAGAAACCTAAAGCCAGGTTTACTACATTCCCTTTAACCGCTGCACGATAACCTACACCAACCAGCTGAAGCTTCTTAGTGAAGCCTTCGGTAACACCGACAACCATTGCATTCAGCAGGGCACGCGCGGTACCAGCCTGAGCCCATCCATCAGCGTAACCATCACGCGGACCGAAGGTCAGTGCATTATCTGCATGATTTACTGCAACAGCATCGTTGAGAGTACGAGTCAGCTCGCCGTTTTTACCTTTGATCGTAATAACCTGACCGTTGATTTTTACATCAACGCCGGCAGGAATAACGACCGGTGCTTTAGCAACACGAGACATTTTTTCCTCCGATTAGGCTACGTAGCAGATAATTTCGCCACCAAGACCAGCCTGGCGCGCTGCACGATCAGTCATAACACCTTTAGAGGTAGAAACAACTGCGATACCCATGCCAGCCATAACTTTCGGCAGCTCGTCTTTACGCTTATAAATGCGCAGACCAGGGCGACTGACACGCTGAATGCTTTCTACAACAGCTTTACCCTGGAAATACTTGAGAGTAAGTTCCAGTTCCGGCTTGGTGTCGCCTTCAACTTTAAAATCTTCAATAAAACCTTCTTCCTTCAGCACGTTGGCAATTGCCACTTTCAGCTTGGAGGAAGGCATGGTGACCGCAGCTTTATTCGCGGCCTGACCGTTACGGATACGGGTCAGCATATCCGCGATCGGATCTTGCATGCTCATCTGTCTTTACTCCCGTGATTCAATTGGTAATTACCAGCTAGCCTTTTTCAAGCCTGGTACTTCACCGCGCATGGCGGCTTCACGCAGTTTGATACGGCTCAACCCGAACTTGCCCACATAGCCATGCGGACGACCTGTTTGACGGCAGCGGTTACGCTGACGGGACGGGCTGGAATCACGCGGCAGAGACTGCAGCTTGAGAACTGCGTTCCAACGATCTTCGTCGGTCGCGTTCACATCAGAGATAATAGCTTTCAGTTCAGCGCGTTTTGCGAAGTACTTATCAGCTAAAGCTACGCGCTTTACTTCGCGTGCTTTCATTGATTGCTTAGCCATTCAGTAACCCTACCTTACTTGCGGAACGGGAAGTCAAAGGCAGCCAGCAGAGCACGGCCTTCTTCATCAGATTTCGCAGTAGTGGTAATGGTAATATCCAAACCACGCACGCGGTCGACTTTATCGTAGTCGATTTCTGGGAAGATGATCTGCTCACGGACACCCATGCTGTAGTTACCACGACCGTCGAAAGACTTAGCGGACAAGCCACGGAAGTCACGGATACGTGGAACAGCAATAGTGATCAGGCGCTCAAAGAACTCCCACATGCGTTCGCCACGCAGAGTTACTTTACAGCCGATCGGATAGCCCTGACGGATTTTGAAGCCTGCAACTGATTTGCGTGCTTTGGTGATCAGCGGTTTTTGACCGGAGATTGCTGTCAGGTCAGCTGCTGCGTTATCCAGCAGTTTCTTGTCAGCGATCGCTTCACCAACACCCATGTTCAGGGTGATCTTCTCGACCCGAGGGACTTGCATGACAGAATTGTAGTTAAACTCAGTCATGAGTTTAGCGACTACTTCGTCTTTGTAGTAATCATGCAGTTTCGCCATCGTACTACTCCAAATTACTTGATAGTTTCGCTGTTAGATTTGAAGAAACGGACTTTTTTGCCGTCTTCGAATCTAAAGCCTACACGGTCAGCCTTGCCGGTTGCCGCGTTGAAGATAGCAAGGTTAGAGATCTGAATAGCTGCTTCTTTCTCTACGATGCCGCCTGGTTGGTTCAGGGCCGGAACCGGCTTCTGATGTTTCTTAACCAGGTTGATACCTTCAACAATGACCTTGCCGGAAGACAGGACATTCTTAACTTTACCGCGTTTACCTTTATCTTTACCGGTTAACACGATAACTTCGTCATCACGACGGATCTTCGCTGCCATGATTCGCTCCTTAGAGTACTTCTGGTGCCAGAGAGATAATTTTCATGAACTTCTCGTTACGAAGTTCACGAGTTACCGGCCCAAAAATACGCGTACCGATAGGTTGCTCGCTGTTATTGTTTAAAATAACGCATGCATTACCATCGAAGCGAATGACAGAACCGTCCGGGCGACGAACACCCTTCTTGGTGCGCACCACTACCGCCTTCAGCACATCACCTTTTTTGACCTTACCACGCGGAATTGCTTCCTTGATGGTGATCTTGATGATATCGCCGACGCCTGCGTAGCGACGGTGCGAGCCACCCAGAACCTTGATACACATTACGCGACGTGCACCGGAGTTGTCGGCGACGTTCAGCATAGTCTGTTCTTGGATCATTTTAGTGCTCCGCTAATGTCAACTACTACTGAGACCCGAAAATCAGGTCGTTAAAAAAGCCCCATATCGGGGGCGCGGCATTATAACACCGCTTCAACGATATGGGTAGAAAAAATAAACGGCTCATCGCTGAGCCGTTTATTCGTTGAGAATGCCTACTGTATTACAGAACGGCTTTCTCTACAACGCGAACCAGCGTCCAGGACTTAGTCTTGGACAGCGGACGGCATTCGCGGATTTCAACCACGTCACCAGTACCGCATTCGTTGTTCTCGTCATGTACGTGCAGTTTGGTCGTACGCTTAATGAATTTACCGTAGATCGGGTGTTTCACAAAACGTTCGATAGCAACAACGATGGATTTCTCCATTTTATCGCTAACAACGCGACCTTGCAGAGTACGGATTTTATCGGTCATTACGCACCCGCCTTCTCAGTCAGTAAAGTCTTAACGCGTGCGACGTCACGACGCACTTGCTTCAACAGGTGAGACTGTTGCAGCTGGCCACTTGCAGCCTGCATACGCAGGTTGAACTGCTCACGCAGCAGATTCAGCAGCTCGGTGTTCAGCTCTTCAACACTCTTCTCACGCAGCTCTTTTGCTTTCATTACATCACCGTCTTAGTTACAAAGGTGGTTTTAATCGGCAGTTTCGCTGCTGCCAGCTTGAATGCTTCACGGGCCAGCTCTTCCGGTACGCCGTCCATTTCATACAGGACTTTACCCGGCTGAATCAAGGCAACCCAATACTCCACGTTACCTTTACCTTTACCCATACGCACTGCCAGCGGCTTTTCAGTGATCGGTTTGTCCGGGAATACACGGATCCAGATCTTACCTTGACGCTTAACTGCACGGGTCATAGCACGACGTGCTGCTTCGATCTGACGGGCAGTCAGACGACCACGGCCAACAGCTTTCAGACCGAAGCTGCCGAAGCTAACATCCGCGCCAGCAGCCAGACCGCGGTTACGGCCTTTGTGCATTTTACGGAATTTTGTACGCTTTGGTTGTAACATCAGCGACGCTCCTTATTTACGGCCTTTACGCTGCTGCTTTTTAGGTTGCGCAGCCGGTTTTTCCGGTTGTTCAACAGCAGCCATACCACCCAGGATCTCGCCTTTGAAGATCCACACTTTAACACCGATTACACCGTAAGTGGTGTGCGCTTCAGAGGTGTTGTAGTCGATGTCAGCACGCAGAGTGTGCAGAGGTACGCGACCTTCGCGGTACCATTCGGTACGTGCGATTTCCGCGCCGCCCAGACGGCCGCTAACTTCAACTTTGATACCTTTAGCGCCCAGACGCATTGCGTTCTGTACAGCACGCTTCATAGCACGACGGAACATAACACGACGTTCCAGCTGAGAAGTGATGCTGTCAGCAACCAATTTTGCGTCTAGTTCAGGCTTACGCACTTCGGCGATATTGATCTGAGCAGGAACGCCAGCAATATCCGCTACGACTTTGCGCAGTTTTTCTACGTCTTCGCCTTTCTTACCGATAACGATACCCGGGCGAGCGGTGTGAATGGTCACACGGATGCTCTTAGCCGGACGCTCGATAACGATACGAGATACAGACGCTTTAGCCAGTTCCTTAGTCAGGTACTGACGTACTTTAAAATCGCTGTCCAGGTTGTCAGCGAATTCTTTGGTGTTCGCAAACCAGGTTGAGTTCCATGGTTTTACAATACCCAGGCGAATACCATTAGGATGTACTTTCTGACCCATTGCTAGTCTCCAGAGTCTCAGCGATCGGACACAACCACAGTAATGTGGCTGGTGCGCTTCAGGATGCGATCTGCACGACCTTTTGCACGCGGCATAATGCGCTTCATGCTCGGGCCTTCGTCTACGAAAATTTTCGTAACTTTCAGATCGTCAATGTCAGCGCCATCGTTGTGTTCAGCGTTAGCAATGGCAGATTCCAGGACTTTCTTAACCAGTACAGCCGCTTTCTTATTGGTGTAGGTCAGAATATCCAGAGCCTGCGACACTTTCTTACCGCGAATCAGGTCTGCAACAAGGCGAACCTTCTGAGCAGAAGAACGAGCATGGCGATGTTGAGCTAAAGTTTCCATCTCTTCCTCCTACCTTATTTCTTCTTCGCTTTTTTATCAGCAGCGTGGCCGCGATAAGTACGAGTCGGTGCGAATTCACCCAGTTTGTGACCGACCATTTCGTCGGAAACAAATACCGGAACGTGCTGACGACCATTATGGACAGCGATGGTCAAACCGATCATGTTAGGAAAGATCGTTGAACGACGGGACCAAGTGCGCAGGGGCTTCTTGTCTCCGCTTTCCACCGCTTTCTCTACCTTCTTCAGCAAGTGCAGGTCAATAAAAGGACCTTTCTTGAGAGAACGTGGCATGGCTTATCCTCTAAAATTATTTGCTACGGCGACGTACGATGAATTTATCAGTACGCTTGTTGCTGCGGGTCTTCTTACCTTTGGTCTGAACGCCCCACGGAGTTACCGGGTGCTTACCAAAGTTACGACCTTCACCACCACCATGTGGGTGATCGACTGGGTTCATCGCAGTACCGCGAACGGTAGGACGAACACCACGCCAGCGTGCAGCACCTGCTTTACCCAGAACGCGCAGCATATGCTCAGCATTGCCAACTTCGCCCAGAGTTGCACGGCAGTCTGCTTCGACTTTACGCATTTCACCAGAACGCAGACGCAGGGTGACATAAGCACCATCACGAGCAACGATCTGAACGTAAGTACCAGCGGAACGTGCCAGCTGACCGCCTTTACCTGGTTTCATTTCTACGTTATGAACGGTAGAACCAACCGGGATATTGCGCATCGGCAGGGTGTTACCTGCTTTGATTGCAGCATCAACGCCAGACTGAATCTGGTCGCCAGCTTTCAGGCCTTTAGGGGCCAGGATGTAACGGCGTTCACCGTCTTTGTACAGAACCAGCGCGATGTTCGCGGAGCGGTTCGGATCGTACTCAAGACGTTCAACAACTGCCGGGATACCGTCTTTGTTGCGTTTGAAGTCAACAATACGATAAGCCTGCTTGTGACCACCACCGATGTGACGAGTGGTGATGCGGCCATTGTTGTTACGACCACCGGATTTGCTGTTTTTTTCAACCAGCGGAGCAAAAGGTTTGCCCTTGTGCAGCTCTGGGTTGACCACTTTAACAACGTGGCGACGACCCGGAGATGTCGGTTTACATTTAACAACTGCCATTGTATTACTCCTCCGACTTACTCAGCGCCGCCGACGAAGTCCAGATTCTGGCCTTCCTTCAGGGTGACGTAAGCTTTTTTCCAGTCGCTACGACGACCGATACGCTGTCCGTGACGTTTAACTTTCCCTTTAACTACCAGGGTGTTAACGACTTCGACTTCGACTTCAAACAGTTTCTGCACAGCAGCTTTGATTTCTGCTTTGGTCGCGTCTTTAGCAACTTTGAGAACGATGGTGTTAGTTTTTTCCATCGCAGTAGACGCTTTTTCAGAAACGTGCGGTGCGCGCAGCACTTTCAGCAGACGTTCTTCACGAATCATGCCAGCATCTCCTCAACTTGCTTAACAGCATCAGCAGTCATTACGACTTTGTCGAAGGCGATCAGGCTAACCGGGTCGATACCAGTTGCATCGCGTACGTCAACCTTGTGCAGGTTGCGCGCAGCCAGGAACAGGTTTTCGTCCAGCTCACCGGTGATGATCAGCACATCTTCCAGAGCCATGTCTTTCAGTTTCTGTGCCAGCAGCTTAGTTTTAGGCGCTTCTACAGAGAATGATTCGACAACGATCAGACGATCCTGACGTACCAGTTCGGACAGAATGCTTTTCAGCGCGCCGCGGTACATCTTTTTGTTAACTTTTTGACTGTGGTCCTGTGGACGAGCAGCGAAGGTCACGCCACCTGAACGCCAGATCGGGCTCTTGATAGAACCTGAACGCGCACGGCCGGTACCTTTCTGGCGCCACGGCTTTTTGCCTGAACCAGTTACTTCAGCACGAGTCTTCTGAGCACGAGTACCCTGACGAGCACCAGCTGCATAAGCAACAACAACCTGGTGAACCAGCGCTTCGTTGAAATCACGACCGAAGGTAGTTTCGGAAACAGTCAGCGCGCTCTGCGCGTCTTTCAATACTAATTCCATTGCTATCCCCTTACGCCTTCACAGCTGGTTTAACGATCAGGTCGCAACCGGTCGCACCCGGAACACCACCTTTAACCAGCAGCAGGTTGCGCTCAGCGTCAACACGTACTACGTCCAGGCTCTGAACGGTTACACGTTCGTTGCCCAGCTGACCTGCCATTTTCTTGCCTTTGAACACTTTGCCCGGAGTCTGGTTCTGACCGATAGAACCCGGAACGCGGTGAGACAAGGAGTTACCGTGAGTAGCGTCCTGGGTACGGAAGTTCCAGCGCTTAACGGTACCAGCGAAACCTTTACCTTTAGAGGTACCGGTTACGTCAACTTTTTTAACGTCAGCAAACAGTTCAACGCTAATGTTCTGACCAACGGTGTATTCTTCACCATCTGCCAGACGGAATTCCCACAGGCCGCGGCCAGCTTCTACGCCAGCTTTAGCAAAGTGGCCAGCTTCCGGCTTAGTTACGCGGTTAGCTTTTTTAGCACCGGTGGTAACCTGAACAGCGCGATAGCCATCGTTAGCCAGATCTTTAACCTGAGTAACGCGGTTTGCTTCAACTTCGATAACGGTTACTGGGATAGATACGCCATCTTCAGTGAAGATGCGGGTCATACCCACTTTTTTACCGACTAAACCAATCATTGTATCAACCTCTCAATCGCTCGATGACCTGATTAACCCAGGCTGATCTGCACGTCTACACCGGCAGCCAGGTCCAGACGCATCAGAGCATCAACGGTTTTTTCAGTTGGCTCAACGATGTCAACCAGACGCTTGTGAGTACGGATCTCGTACTGATCACGCGCGTCTTTGTTGACGTGCGGGGAGATCAGAACGGTGAAACGCTCTTTGCGGGTCGGCAGCGGGATCGGACCACGAACCTGCGCACCAGTGCGCTTGGCAGTCTCGACGATTTCCGCGGTTGATTGATCGATCAGACGATGATCAAACGCTTTCAAACGGATACGGATTCTTTGGTTCTGCATGAGACCAGAGCTCCAATTATTTTATAGACGAAATAGTTACTCCTCAAACCCATTACGATTGATGGGAGAGTGTAACCGTTCTTACAGAGTTCCCCGATTGGGAACATTGTCTGGTATTGCTTTCGCAGTACCGGTGGCTCATATCGAACCGCTGTCAATATTAGACAAGCCCGCGCATTATACGTAAATCTCAGTCTTAAGCAAGTGCCGCGTATAAATTAATCACTCGTTCACCAATGCGGCGCTCCTTCCACTCTGATTGTATGTCCTGTGGTGCAACGCGTTTTCCGTGGAAGAGAGCATCCATAACCCATATCCCAGGCTTGTAGGGCCGCCGGGTTTACCTGAAGGTAAACTCTTTACCAGATAAGGCTTGCCCATGTACATCGACCTCCCCTTTCTGTTGATTTATGTTTCGCTATCAGGGCTGCTCTTAGTCCATGACCTACGTACCGGGTTGCTGCCCGACAAATTTACCTGCCCTCTTTTGTGGGGCGGTCTTATTTATCATCAATGCTGCAGACCTGCACAGTTATCCGACGCGCTTTGGGGTGCTGTAGCGGGCTATGGGGTATTTGCTTTGTTCTACTGGGGGTATCGTTTGATATGCCGACAGGAAGGGTTAGGCTTTGGTGATGTCAAATTTCTTGCCGCGCTAGGCGCATGGCATTGCTGGGAATCATTACCACTTTTGGTTTTACTTGCCGCGGGTATGGCATGTTGCCTCACCGGGATTTCCTGCGTCCGTTACGGGAAACAGGTACTAAAAAACCCGCTGCCATTTGGGCCATATCTGGCGGCTGCGGGTTTTGTTATTGGCCTGGTAAGTATGATACAGGGCGGTTAGTCACTGACTTTAATTTGCGATTGCAGATAATTTTGTAAGCCAAGTTTTGCAATCAGGTCCAGCTCGGTTTCGAGCCAGTCAATATGCCCTTCTTCTTCAGTCAGGATCTCAATCATCATATCCCGGCTGACATAATCATGAACGCTATCGGCATAGGCAATGGCTTCACGTAAGTCTTTAGCACCATCGAGTTCGAGTCGAAGATCGGATTGCAGCATCTCTTCAACGTCTTCGCCAATACCCAACTTGCCAAGATCCTGCAAGTTCGGGATCCCTTCTAAGAATAAAATACGCTCGATATATTTATCAGCGTGTTTCATCTCATCGATAGATTCATGGTACTCAACATCATTGAGGCGAGTCAATCCCCAGTTTTTAAACATACGAGCATGGAGAAAATACTGGTTGATCGCGACAAGCTCATTTCCCAATAGTTTATTGAGATAATTTATGATTTTAACATCACCTTTCATTTTATAGTCCCTCCGCTTCCACTCTTAGAGCGTAGATGGGGCTACAGGGATGTCAAAAAAAAGAGTGTGACTTAGGCGATCTCTTTAAATTCTGGCATTTGCGTTAATTCATCCTGCATGACTTCGCGGGCAGCACGAATGCACTTACCGCATTGATTTCCAACAGGAATAAATTTACGTAATTGCTGAAAAGACTGAGGATGAAACTGGCGAACAGCCTGACGTATTTTTTTATCACTTATCGCATTACACAAACAAACGTACATGATCGCTCCCGTTCAATTTCTGCGCAAAGTGTAAATGAGAATAGTTATGATTACAATAGCACAACGCGATTTACGCGGCGGGAGAATGAATAAAAAATGCGAATAAATATGACTACGACTAAATTGCAGGTAGCAAAAAGGGCGCCGAAGCGCCCTTTTTAAGCTCAAAGCTAATTAATCAATAATTAGCTCATTACTTTAGCAACAACGCCCGCACCAACAGTACGGCCGCCTTCACGGATTGCGAAACGCAGACCGTCGTCCATCGCGATTGGGTGGATCAGGGTAACAACCATTTTGATGTTGTCGCCCGGCATTACCATCTCTACGCCTTCCGGCAGTTCGATGGTACCAGTCACGTCAGTAGTACGGAAGTAGAACTGCGGACGGTAGCCTTTGAAGAACGGAGTATGACGGCCGCCTTCGTCTTTGGACAGAATGTACACTTCAGATTCGAACTTGGTGTGCGGCTTGATAGAGCCCGGCTTAGCCAGTACCTGACCACGTTCGATTTCTTCACGTTTGATACCACGCAGCAGAACACCAACGTTCTCACCAGCACGGCCTTCGTCCAGCAGTTTGCGGAACATTTCAACGCCAGTACAGGTAGACTTAGCAGTCTCTTTGATACCAACGATTTCAACTTCTTCACCAACTTTGATGATACCGCGTTCTACACGACCGGTAACAACGGTACCACGACCGGAGATGGAGAATACGTCTTCGATAGGCAGCAGGAACGGCTTGTCAATCGCACGCTCTGGTTCTGGGATGTAAGAATCCAGGAAGCCAGCCAGTTCGATGATTTTCGCTTCCCACTCTGCTTCGCCTTCCAGCGCTTTCAGAGCAGAACCACGAACGATCGGAGTGTCGTCGCCCGGGAAATCGTACTGAGACAGAAGTTCACGAACTTCCATTTCTACCAGTTCCAGCAGCTCTTCGTCATCAACCATGTCGCATTTGTTCAGGAACACGATGATGTACGGAACGCCTACCTGACGACCCAGCAGGATGTGCTCACGAGTCTGCGGCATCGGGCCGTCAGTCGCAGCAACAACCAGGATCGCGCCGTCCATCTGCGCAGCACCGGTGATCATGTTTTTAACATAGTCGGCGTGGCCCGGGCAGTCTACGTGTGCGTAGTGGCGAGTCGGGGTGTCATATTCAACGTGAGAAGTGTTGATGGTGATACCACGAGCTTTTTCTTCCGGCGCGTTATCGATCTGGTCGAATGC